>NZ_JBIDAU010000005.1:216056-471711 GCF_043202655.1 Streptomyces sp. NPDC048171 | reverse complement strand
GGGGGGGGGGGGGGGGGGGGGCCCCCGGGGGGGGGGGGCCCCCGCGGGGGGGGGGGGGGGGGGGGGCAGGGGCTCGGCCAATCCAGTCCCGTCCAGGGGGCTCCGCCCCCTGGACCCCCGGCCTATGCCCACCCACCACCCGACTCGGTTGGGAAAGAGGCTCAAGTCGAAACTACGCGCCCTTCGGCAAGTGCCTCTCCGCGAAGTCCAGTTCCAGGCGGACCTGCTTGATGCGTTCGTCGACCACCAGGGAGCCGTGGCCCGCGTCGTAGCGGTAGATCTCGTGGACGGCGCCGCGGGACTCCAGGCGCTTGACGTAGTTCTCGACCTGGCGGATCGGGCAGCGTGGGTCGTTGACCCCGGCCGAGATGTAGACGGGGGCCTTGACGTCGTCGACGTAGGTCAGCGGGGAGGACGCCTCGAAGCGCTCGGGAACCTCCTCTGGGGTGCCTCCCAGCAGGGTGCGGTCGAGGGCCTTCAGGCCCTCCATCTCGTCGTGGTACGCGGTGACGTAGTCGGCGACCGGGACGGCGGCGATGCCCAGGGTCCACGCCTCGGGCTGGATGCCGATGCCGAGGAGCGTGAGGTATCCGCCCCAGGAGCCGCCGGTGAGGATGAGGCGGCGGGGGTCGGCGAGGCCGGACGTGACCGCCCACTCGCGCACCGCCTCGATGTCCTCCAGCTCGATGAGTCCCACCCGGTGCTTGAGGGCGTCGGTCCAGGCGCGTCCGTACCCGGTGGAGCCCCGGTAGTTGACGCGGACCACCGCGTATCCGTGGTCCACCCAGGCGGCCGGGCCGGCGGCGAAGGAGTCGCTGTCGTGCCAGGTCGGGCCGCCGTGGATGTCGAAGACCGTCGGGAGCGGGCCCGTGGCGCCGGCGGGCTTCTGGACCAGGGCGTGGATGCGGCCGCCGGGGCCCTCCACCCACACGTCCTCCACCGGGACCGAGCGCGGCGACTTCATGCCGGGCGGGTCCAGGACGACGCGGCCGGTGGTGGAGCGGACGGCCGAGGGCTCGGCTGCCGAGGACCACAGGTACTCCACGGTGCCGTCGGGGCGGGCCGTCGCCCCGGAGACGGTGCCCGCGGGCGTCTCGATCTCGGCCAGCTCGCGCTCGGCGAAGTCGTACCGGAACAGCTCGCTGCGGGCCTCGAAGCCGTGCACGATCAGCAGGGCGCTGCCGTCCGGGAACCACTCGGCGCTGACGTCGCCCGGCAGCTCCAGGGCGAGGTCGGTCTGCTCCCCCGTCGCCACGTCCCACACCAGCGGCTCCCAGCGGCCCCGGCGCTGGTGCCCGATGAGCAGGCGGGTGTCGCCGTCGACCGGCGCGAAGCCCAGGACCTCCAGGCCCAGCTCCTCCTCGCCGCCCTCCGTGTCGTCCAGCTCCGCGACCGTCGTGCCGTCGGGGCGCAGCACGCGCAGCGCCGAGTGCATCGCGTCGCCGTGCTCGGTGTGCTCGATCGCGATCAGCGTGCCGTCGTGCGAGAGGTCGCCGACGCCCGCGGACTCGCGGTGCCGGTAGATCTCCGCCGGGGCGGCGCCGTCCCCGCGGGCGAGGTGGATGGTCGTGCCCTCCTCGTCGGTGGAGCGGCCGACCACCGCCGTACGCCCGTCCCGGCCGAGGGCGAGGCCCGCCGGGTAGGACGGGTCGAGGCCCGGCACGGCCGCCTCGTCCGCCCCGCCCGCGAAGGGCTGGCGGCGCCAGACGCCGAACTCGTCGCCGTCCTTGTCGTCGAACCACCAGATCCAGTCGCCGTCGGGCGAGAGCACGCCGTCCGTCGTGCCGTTGGGCCGGTCGGTGACCTGGCGCTGGTCACCGGACGAGCGGTCCCAGGCGTACAGCTCGTACGTCCCCGTCGCGTTCGACACGAACAGGGAGCGGTCCGGGGCGTCCTCGGCCCAGTCGGGAAGGGACACCCTGGGCGCCCGGAACCGCTTCTCCCACTCGGGCATCTGCTCGCCCTGCGTCTGCCGCTCGTCCGGCTCGTCCGACGACTTGTCCGACCGAACGGACCCGTTGCTCTCAGTCATGGCCCCATACTGCCCCGACCTGCCGACAACGCGCAGACGGGATCCCCAGCCTGTGGACAACCTCGCCCGTCCACCCGCCGGCCCGCACGTTTTCCACAGCCCCGAAGCAGGGGCGCACCGGCCCGCCCCGTACCGTGGAGGGCGTGTACCGGTTTCTGCTGACGCCCCGATGGTGGGGGATCAACGTCTTCGTCGTCCTGGCCATCCCCTTCTGCATCTTCATGGGTTCCTGGCAGCTGGGCCGCTTCGAGGACCGCGTACAGGACCACGAGACCGCGACCACCCAGCACGAGGAGGCCCGCCGGGACGCGCCCCGCGCGCTGGACGAGCTGCTGCCGCTGGACAAGTCCACGGTCGGCAAGCAGGCCACCGTCACCGGCCGGTACGACGACCAGCTGCTCGTCCCCGAGCGGAAGCTGGACGACCGGGAGGGCTACTACGTCCTCACGCTGCTGCGCACCGACGACGGCCGCGCGCTGCCGGTCGTACGCGGCTGGCTGCCGGGCGCACCCGACCCGGCGAAGGTCCCGGCCGCGCCCGCCGGCGAGGTCACCGTCACGGGAGCGCTCCAGGCCCCCGAGTCACCGGGCAGCAACGGCGTCAGCGGGCGCTCCGGATGGCCCGCCGGCCAGACCGGCTCGATCAGCGCGGCGACGCTGCTGAACCTCGTCCCGTACGACGTGTACGACGCGTGGATCACGCTGAACAGCGGCGACTCCGGGATGCGGGCCGTGCCCGTCAGCGCGCCGCAGAACAGCGGCCTCGACCTGAAGGCGTTCCAGAACCTCGGGTACACCGCCGAGTGGTTCGCCTTCGTGGGCTTCGTGATCTTCATGTGGTTCCGGCTGCTGCGCCGCGAGGTCGAGATCGCCCGGGACGCGCAGCTGGGGCTGACGGTGGAGGAGCCGCAGGACGCCGAGGCCGCGGAGGCCGACGCCGAGAGCGCCGGGGAAGAGACCGAGCGGGCGGCGCGGCCCAGCCCGTCCAACGCCTGATCAGACGCCCTTTACGACTCCGTGCCCGCCAGCACACCCGTCCAGTACACGGTGCCCACGCACGCGTTGGACACCGTGGCCGTGGCCGAACCGGATCCGCCCTCCGGGCTGTAGGTCACCGACACGCTTCCGTCCGCCGGGCCGTCCTCGCTGAGCAGCTGGGTCGTGGGGCCGGCCTCGGCGCCGCCCGTGGCGGTCCCGCCCGCGGCCGTCGTGTCCCCGGTGGGCGAGGGGTCCGGCGAGGGTCCGCCGGTGCTGCCCCCGGTGGTGCCGCCGGTGGTCGGACAGGTCTCCGAGGGCACCCAGGCGAACTGCACCTCGTACCCGGAGGCCGGCCCCAGGGTCAGTGCCGGCGTCTCCAGGGACGGGTCGGGCAGTCCGGCCGCGGCGTCGCCCGCCACATGCCGTGCGGTGCCGATCCTGGAGGCGTCCGCCGCTCCCTGCGAGGCGGTGGCCACGTTGCCGGGGCCGGTGACGGTGCAGCCGTCCGAGGAGACGTTGGTGACCCGGAACGAGCCGTAGACCACGCCCGCCGAGTCGGGCTCGGCGATGCTGGCGACGGCCGACCCGAGCTGCTTCGGCGCACACGCCGGAACGTCGGGCACGACGCTGGGCGAGGGGGCCGTCCCGGGCGCGGAACCCGTGGCCGCGCCGCTCTGCTCGCCTTCGGGCGTCTTCTCGGGGTCGGTGCGGTCCTTGTCCTCGGCGGTGCCCGGGGAGCCGACGACGCCGCTCTGGCCGCCGGCCGGGTCCTTGCCCTGGGAGGCGCCGCCCTGGGCCTGCGAGGCGTGGCCCGCGACGGACGGGTCGGCGCCCGGGCCGGTGGAGTTGGAGACGTGCACGAGAGCGGGGACCGCGGTGCCCAGGAACAGGGCGGCGGCGGCCACTCCGACGACGGCCTGGCGCTTGCGGGCCCGCCGGGCGGGTACCGCGCGGCGCAGGTGCTCCAGGGTGCCGTCGCTCGGCTCGACGTCCTGGACGGCCTGCTGCAGCATCCGGCGCAGCGCCGCCTCGTCGGCGTCGGACCCGTCCTGCCCTCGCGGGTCGGGGCCCTGGTCGGCGGGGCCGTGGTTCACAGTTCCGTTCCCTGCGTCGTGCGTGTGCTTCTGCTGATCCGGCCCGGCGGCCGCGTCCACCGGGTTCGCTGCGGCCGGTCCGTCCGGCGCGTCCGGTGCGGGCCCCTCCCGGGGAACGGACCCTTGCTGCGACGCGCCCTCTTCCCGCGGAGCGTGCCCGTTGCCGTCACTCATGCCGGTGCCTCCATGGCCACCCTGAGCGCCGCGATGCCGCGTGAACCGTACGCCTTCACCGAGCCGAGGGATATGCCGAGCGTCTCGGCGACCTGTGCCTCGGTCATGTCGGCGAAGTAGCGCAGGACCAGGACCTCGCGCTGGCGGCGCTGGAGTCCCTTCATCGCCTTGATCAGGGAGTCGCGCTCCAACTGGTCGTAGGCGCCCTCCTCCGCGCTCGCCATGTCCGGCATCGGCTTGGAGAGCAGCTTGAGGCCCAGGATGCGGCGGCGCAGCGCCGAGCGCGACAGGTTGACGACGGTCTGGCGCAGATACGCCAGGGTCTTCTCCGGGTCGCGGACGCGTTTGCGCGCGGAGTGCACGCGGATGAAGGCCTCCTGGACGACGTCCTCGCAGGAGGCGGTGTCGTCGAGGAGCAGGGCCGCGAGACCGAGCAGCGACCGGTAGTGCGCCCGGTACGTCTCGGTGAGGTGGTCGACGGTGGTGCCCGCCGCCACCGTGTCGTCGGCGCCGTCGCGCTGGTTCGATATGCGGGCCGGCCGCGCTGCTGGCATCGGCGCGATCACCGGCATGCCACCGGCGGGACCGGCCACACGGGGACGGACTGACCGGCCGGGCGCCCGCACAGCGGGGCCACGCGTCGATGCGGTGAATTCGAGTACCTCTGCCACGCCTGTTGGACACGCCGACCCCCGTGAGGGTTGTACGTGCCGGGCGTCACGTTCCCGTGTCGGTCCTGTCCGTCGGGCAGCCGCCCGGCTGACGGTGCGTCATACGCCCTCATCGTCCGCTCTTCCCCTATGTCCCATGTGAACGAGCGTCCCCACGCCCGTCCTCGGCGTCCCCACGCCGACCCACGCGTCTCCGCGCCCTGAATGGGTGACCGCAAAGACGCTCCCCGCCTTCCGCACGGTTGCGGAGGGCGGGGAGGAAATCCTCTGACGGCACAGGTGCCGGGTACAAGTAGTCCGGACCAACTTCCGGATCACATCTCGTCCACAGATCCTACAAAGGAAACCCACGGTGGCCAGGGCATTTCGCCCCTCTGATGGAGCCTGACGGGATCTGACGGAGCCTGACGGGGGTTCAGGCGAACTCGGCGGCCACCAGCTCCGCGATCTGCGCGGTGTTCAGCGCGGCGCCCTTGCGCAGGTTGTCCCCGCAGACGAAGAGTTCCAGCGCCGTCGGGTCGTCCAGCGCCCGCCGTACCCGCCCCACCCAGGTGGGATCGGTGCCGACCACGTCGGCGGGGGTGGGGAACTCCCCCGCGGCCGGGTTGTCGAAGAGGACGACGCCGGGCGCGGTGGCCAGGATCTCCCGGGCCCGGTCGACGGTGACCTCGCCCTCGAAACGGGCGTGCACGGTCAGGGAATGCGTGGTGACCACGGGAACCCGTACGCACGTCACCGCCACCGGAAGCTGCGGCAGCCCGAGGATCTTGCGGGACTCGTCCCGCACCTTCATCTCCTCCGACGACCAGCCGTCCTCGCGCAGCGACCCGGCCCACGGTACGACGTTCAGCGCGACCGGCTCCGGGAACGGGCCGGTGTCGTCGCCGACGGCCCGCCGCACGTCACCGGGGTGCGTCCCCAGCTCGGTGCCGGCCACCAGGGACAGCTGCCGGCGCAGCGTGTCCACGCCGTCCCGGCCCGCGCCGCTGACCGCCTGGTACGAGGAGACGACCAGCTCGCGCAGCCCGAACTCGGCGTGCAGCGCGCCCGTCGCCACGATCATGGAGAGGGTCGTGCAGTTCGGGTTGGCGACGATGCCGCGCGGCCGCATCCGCAGCGCGTGCGGGTTGACCTCGGGCACGACGAGCGGCACGTCCGGGTCCATCCGGAACGCGCCGGAGTTGTCGACGACCACCACGCCCTTGGCGGCGGCGATCGGCGCCCACTGCGCGGAGACCTCGTCGGGCACGTCGAACATGGCGACGTCGACGCCGTCGAAGGCCTCCTCGGTGAGCGCGACGACCTCGACCTCCTCACCGCGCACGGCCAGCTTGCGGCCGGCCGAGCGCGGCGAGGCGATCAGGCGGATGTCGCCCCAGATGTCCGCGTGCTGGGACAGGATCGTGAGCATGACCGTGCCGACGGCACCGGTCGCGCCCACGACGGCGAGCGTGGGCCGCCCGTCCCGTGCGGTGACGGACATCAGCGGCCGGTGCCCCCGTAGACGACTGCCTCATCGCTGTCGGAGTCGAGACCGAAGGCGGAGTGCACGGCGCGCACGGCCTCGTTCACGTCGTCCTTGCGGGTGACGACCGAGATGCGGATCTCGGAGGTCGAGATCAGCTCGATGTTCACCCCGGCGTCGGAGAGCGCCGTGAAGAAGTCGGCGGTGACGCCCGGGTGGCTCTTCATACCCGCGCCGACCAGGGAGATCTTGCCGATCTGGTCGTCGTAGCGCAGCGAGTCGAAGCCGATGCCGGCGCGGTTCTTCTCCAGCGCGTCGATGGCCTTGCGGCCCTCGGACTTCGGCAGGGTGAAGGAGATGTCCGTCAGGCCCGTGGAGGCGGCGGACACGTTCTGCACGACCATGTCGATGTTGACCTGGGCGTCCGCGATCGACCGGAAGATCGCGGCGGCCTCGCCCGGCTTGTCCGGCACGCCGACGACCGTGACCTTGGCCTCCGAGGTGTCGTGTGCGACACCGGAGATGAGGGCCTGCTCCACCTGCTTTTCCCCTTGCTTGATCGGCTCGCTGCTGACCCATGTGCCCTGGAGTCCGCTGAAGCTGGACCGGACGTGGATCGGGATGTTGTACCGGCGGGCGTACTCCACGCAGCGGTGGAGGAGCACCTTGGAACCGCTGGCCGCGAGCTCCAGCATGTCCTCGAAGGAGATCCAATCGATCTTCTTCGCCTTGCTGACCACGCGCGGATCGGCGGTGAACACGCCGTCGACGTCGGTGTAGATCTCGCAGACGTCAGCGTCGAGCGCGGCGGCGAGGGCCACGGCCGTCGTGTCGGACCCGCCACGCCCGAGCGTGGTGATGTCCTTGCTGTCCTGGCTGACGCCCTGGAAGCCGGCCACGATGGCGACGTTGCCCTCGTCCACGGAGGTCTTGATGCGCCCCGGGGTCACGTCGATGATCCGGGCCTTGTTGTGGACCGAGTCGGTGATGACTCCGGCCTGGCTGCCGGTGAACGACTGGGCCTCGTGGCCCAGGTTTTTGATCGCCATGGCCAGCAGCGCCATGGAGATACGCTCTCCGGCGGTCAGCAGCATGTCGAGTTCACGCCCGGCAGGGATCGGGGAAACCTGCTCGGCGAGATCGATCAGCTCGTCCGTCGTGTCGCCCATCGCGGAAACGACGGCGACCACCTGGTTGCCGTTCTTCTTCGCTTCCACGATCCGCTTGGCGACGCGCTTGATGCCCTCGGCATCGGCTACGGAGGAGCCTCCGTACTTCTGCACGACAAGGCCCACGTGCGCTCCTCGCTCAATCCGTCTCTTTCCGCACGTACGTATATGTACTGCGGTCGGCTCATTTTACCGAGCGTCCGGGTTTCGCCTCTGCGGTATCGCATGGTGAGACCCGGGTACTCGCTCAGGCTGGCTCATGCCCAACCGGACGCGGGTCACTCGGGAAAGTGCGGCGTGTCACACGTTCACAAGTGTCTTTCCGTTCCGTAAAGCCCGCACCTGCTGGGAGCGCAACCCTTGGGGCGGGTGGTGAGTCTGAGGGCTGTGGCGCGCCGGTGCGCCACGCTCCGGGGAGGGTCACCATCTTGTCTCACGCACGTCTGTCCAGACGTCGGCTCGCGATCGCCGCCGCCACCGTTCTCGCGGTCACCGCCGGGCTCACCGGCGCGTCCGCCCCGGCCATCGCGGCTCCGGACGCGACGTCTGCGGGCGGGACGGGTCGGGCCGCCGCGACGCAGGCCCGGCCGGCAGCCGAGTCCGTCATCGGGTTCCCGACCGGCCACACCATCGTCGGGGCCACGGCTTCGGGCTACCTGACGCTGGACAGCGCGGCGGGCGGCCACTCGTGGGTGCGGGCGTCCGACGGCGCCGTGTCCGCCCTGCCCTCCGCGGCCTCCCTCCTGGCCACCGGGTACGGGGATCTGGCCGCCGTGCACTCCGACCTCGCCCACATCGTGCTGCGGGACCTGGCGACCGGCCAGGAGGTCTTCCGCCTCCCTCTCGATCACGCCGCCGGTGTCCGTTACGCGGGTGCCGCGGGCCGGGCGGTCTTCAGTACGGACTCCAGGGTCCCGGAGAGTTCCGGCCTGCGCATGCACACCATGGACGGGGCGTCCGTCGCGGTGACCGGCCTCCCGGCCGACGCGAGCGGGCTCAGCGTCCGCCCGGGCACGTCCGCCCACGCCCTCGTCACCTACAGCACCGGTGCGTCGGTGCGGCACTGGGGCCTGATCGACCTCACGACCGGCGCCGTGACCGAAACCGGCCGGTCGACCCGGCCCGCGGGCACCGGGGACATCGCCGTCTCCTCGACGTACGTCGCCTGGGTCGACAGCGGTGGGGGCGAGATTCCGCCGAGCGTGGTGGTCCGTACCCGTGCCACCGGGGAGACCCAGCGGGTTCCGCTCATGACCTCGCGCACGACCCGGATCGAGATCGGGCTCCAGGGCGACCACCTCGTGTTCGGTGAGCGCTTCGGGCTCACCGCCGAATGGCCGAACGCGCTCCACGCCCCGGTGGCCCACGACCTGAAGCGCAAGGTGGACACCAAGCTCCTGGACCACTTCACCTCCGCCGAGACCTCCCCCGACGGCACGCTCTACCTCCGCGGCGGCACCGTCGCCGAAGGCGAGGGGCTCTACCGCTTCTCGCCCGGCGTGAACGGCGGGGAGCCCACCACGACACTCGTGGCGCGCACCGGCGAGCCGACGAAGCTCACCCTGGCCGGCCACAACGTCCCCGACGTGCTGGACCTCAGCAGCAACTCCGGCCGCTTCGACTTCCGGTGGACACTCTCCAGGAGCAACGTGGAGGGGAGGGTGACGCTGCGCCACATCCGTACCCGTGAAACCTCCACCGTGGGGGTGTCCGACACCTCGTCGCCGGAGTTCGGCTTCGTCTGGTCGGGCGACCTCGGCTCCGGGCCGGTCAGCGCACCCAACGGCGACTACACGTGGGAGATCTCGGCCCGGCCGATCAACGGCATCGGCCCGGCGCTGACCGAGACCGGTACCTTCAAGGTCGTCCGCTCGGCCGACGCGCCGCACGACTTCAACGACAACGGCAGCCCCGACCTGCTGGCACGGGACGCTTCGGGCCGCATGTGGCGCTCGGACTCGCACTTCGAACGCCTCGACGGGGAGGGCAGGCTGATCTCCGGCACCGACGTACTCGTCGGCGGCGGCTGGAACACCTACGACCGTACCGAGGCCACCGGTGACATCGGCGGGGCGGCCACCGGTGACCTGGTCGCCCGTGACAAGGACGGCGTGCTCTGGCTCTACCTCGGCGAGGGAGACGGCACCTTCGCCACCCGCAGCCGCGTCGGCGGAGGCTGGGGCGTCTACGACAAGATCGCCGCGGGAAGCGACGTCACCAACGACGGCAGGGCCGACCTGCTGGCCACCGACAAGGACGGCACCCTGTGGCTCTACAAGGGCACCGGTGACTGGCGCGCGCCGTTCACCGGGCGGGTCAAGGCGGGTACGGGTTACGGCGCCTACAACCAGATCACCGCGACGGGCGACATCGGCGGCGCCGCCGCGGGAGACCTGATCGCCCGCGACACCTCCGGCGTGCTCTGGCTCCACCTCGGCAAGGGCGACGGCACCTTCGCCGCCCGCACCCGGATCGGCGGCGGCTGGGACGCGTACGGCGACACCGTGGGCATCGGCGACGCCAACCACGACGGGCACCCCGATCTGTACGCCGGCGGAACCTACGCCGCGCAGTACTTCTACGCGGGCACGGGCGACTGGCGCACGCCCTTCGCGGGCCGCCAGTCCACCACCTTCTTCGCGACCCAGCCGGACCCCACGGCGCTTTCCTGACGCGTGCCGTCCGGCCCGGGCTCGCGTCCGGGCCGGACGATCTCCCGCAGCCCGGGAAGAGCCCTGGCCCCGGGGCTCAAGCTCCGGGCTGAACTGCGGCGATGAACGCCGACCAAGAGGCCGGCGACATCTGGAGTTCGGGGCCAGGTCGGGTGGACTTGGAGTCGCGGATGTGGATGGCGTCGGCGTGGGCGACCTCGACGCAGTTCCCGCCCTCACTGTCGCTGTAGCTCGATTTGAACCACTTCAACTGATCACTCACGCTGACCCACCATCCGCTCGATCAAGCGGGCCGTCTCATCGGGGTCGAGGGCCCGCGTGCGGATCATGCTTAGCCGCTCGGTGACGCGGCTGACAACACCCGGATCGGCCGAGAATTCGCTCGCCAACCCGCCCTCCATGAAGGCGCACCGCTCGTGGTCCGGGCCCTCCAGCAGCACCATCGGCCCTTCCAGGGCATTGGCGAACGCTCTCTCGAAGGGCAGTACCTGCACCACCACATTGCGCAGTCGGGAGACCTCCAGCAGGTGTTGCAACTGTTCCTCGTCCACCAACTGGCTCCGCAGAACCGCCTCGTAGAGCACGAAGCTCAGCCCCACCGGTGGCTTCCGACCGGTGAGGATCGCCTGGCGTTCCATCCGTGCGGCGACCCGCTCCTCCACCGTCTCCTCGTCCAGGGGCGGGATGCGGTTGTCGATGAGCGCCTTCGCGTAGGACCGCGTCTGCAACAGGCCCGGCACCAGCGCGACTTCGTACGTCCACAGGCTCGTCGACTCGCGCTCCCGCTCGATGAAGTCCACCGCCCGCGCGGAGTACCGCTCCCTGCGGACGTACTCCTTCGCCGCGCTCAGCATGCCCTGCGCGCCGCAGAGTTCGTCCGCGATGTCGAGGAGGCGGGGCGACGGCATCCGTACCCCGCGTTCCATGGACGAGATGGTCTCGGGGGCGTAGTTGGCGGCTGCCGCCAGGGCCTCGCGGCTGACGTTGGCCAGGGTGCGCCAGCGTCTGATCTGGTTGCCGCTGTAGCACCAGGCCGCGGGTGGCCGGGAGTTGTCGTTCGGTACCGGCACAGCGTCCACCTCCGGCTACTCGTGGACTACCGAGCGTATCGGCAACGGTGGCCGTGCGTGACCGGGACGGACGAGGCCGTCACTTCACCGGCCGCAGCCCCAGCGGTCCGGCGATCTCCTCCACCATGACCCGGCCGGCCTCGGTCTCCAGGGTGTCGTCGCCGAGGTCCTCGTCGGTGTCCAGGCCGTCGAGGGCGGCCAGGGGCTGGTTGAGGCGGACGTGGGCGACGATCGACTGGAGGGCGCGCAGGGTGGCGGAGGCGGTGGAGCCCCAGTTGGAGAAGTAGGAGAACTGCCACCACCACAGGGCCTCCGTGGTGCGGCCGGCCTTGTAGTGGACCATGCCGTGGCGGAGGTCGGTGATGACGTCGGTGAGGTCGTCCGAGATACGGGCCGGGACCGGGGCCTTGCGCGGCTCGTAGGGGTCGAAGACCTCGGAGTAGACGTCGACGGGGTCGAGGATGCGGGCGAGGTTCTCGCGGAGTTCGTCGACGTCGAGTTCCGGGCCCGGGTCGGGCTCGTAGCGCTCGTCGGGGACGATGTCCTCGTGGGCGCCCAGGCGGCCGCCGGCCAGCATGAGCTGGGAGACCTCCAGGAGGAGGAAGGGGACGGCCGAGTCCGGTTCGTCGCCCTTGGCCACTTCCGTGACCGCGACCAGGAAGCTTTCGATCTGGTCCGCGATCTGGACCGCGAAGTCGTCTGGGTTCTGGTCGGTCGCGTGCAGCGTGGCGTCAGACATCTAGGAGTCGTCTCCCCTCGAAGGCGCGGCCGAGGGTCACCTCGTCCGCGTATTCCAGGTCGCCGCCCACCGGGAGGCCGCTGGCCAGGCGGGTGACCTTGAGGCCCATGGGCTTGATCATGCGGGCGAGGTACGTGGCCGTGGCCTCGCCCTCCAGATTCGGGTCCGTGGCCAGGATCAGCTCCGTCACCGTGCCGTCGGCCAGGCGGGCCAGCAGCTCACGGATGCGGAGGTCGTCGGGGCCGACCCCGTCGATCGGGCTGATCGCGCCGCCGAGCACGTGGTAGCGACCGCGGAACTCACGGGTGCGCTCGATGGCGACGACGTCCTTCGGCTCCTCCACCACGCAGATGACGGCGGGGTCGCGCCGGGGGTCGCGGCAGATGTTGCACTGCTCCTCCTGCGCGACGTTCCCACAGGTCGCGCAGAAGCGGACCTTGGCCTTCACTTCCATGAGGGCCTGAGCGAGCCGTCGTACGTCGGTCGGTTCCGCCTGGAGGACGTGGAAGGCGATCCGCTGCGCGCTCTTGGGACCGACGCCGGGCAGCCGCCCGAGCTCGTCGATGAGGTCCTGGACCACGCCTTCGTACAACGGACTGCCGTCCTTCCTGAGGTTCCTGCACTACGTACGGTAGATGGCTTCCGCCGGTCTGAGAAAGGCGAACTCAGAAAGGCAGGCCGGGGATGCCGCTGCCGCCGCCCATGCCCTGGGCGAGGGGTCCGAGCTTCTCCTGCTGGAGGGTCTGCGCGTTCTCGTTGGCCGCCTGGACCGCGGCGACGACCAGGTCTGCGAGGGTCTCGGTGTCCTCCGGGTCCACCGCCTTCGGGTCGATCACGAGGCCGCGCAGCTCGCCGGAGCCGGTGACCGTCGCCTTCACCAGGCCGCCGCCCGCTTGGCCCTCGACCTCGGTCTGTGCCAGTTCCTCCTGGGCCCGGGCGAGGTCCTGCTGCATCTTCTGGGCCTGCTGGAGCAACTGCTGCATGTTGGGCTGGCCACCACCGGGGATCACGTTCGGCTCCTGTCACTACGGCTCGTCGCGGATTTTTCCCGTTCGGCACGAGCCTACGTGGTCCGGGCGGCCCTCGCCCCAGCACTCTTTCGAGTGATGTCGCCCGAGTCCTATACCTGATCAAGGCCCACGTACGGGCGGAAAGACGGCGGAAGCCACGGCTTCGCCACCCATTGGGCGGTAGGAAGGGTTCCGAGCAGGAGCGGACGGTGACCAGTAGGGAGTGCCGGGTGGGTCAGCCGGAGAGGCAGCCCGAGGGGCCGCCGCAGGACGGGCGGGGCGAGCAGGGGGCGGCCGGGGCGCGGCCGGGCGACCTGGCCGGGCGGGCGTTTCCGCTCGGCGACTGGGCGCTGCCCGCCGACCGGCTGGACGAGCTGTACCGGTGGGTGGAGCGGGGTGCGCTGGACACGGCGGCCTGGTATCTGGCCGACCGGGTCTGGAAGCGGAGGGCCGCCGTGCTGCTGCGGGGCGGGGCGGCGGCGGGGGCGGTCGCCGGGGCGGCGCTGCCGCTGCTCGACATGTCCGGGCTGCTGGGCGGGGCGGCCCCCTGGGGGTACGTCGCACTGCTGGTCGCGGTGGCCTGCGTGGCCGGGGACCGGTACTTCGGGGTCACGTCCGGGTGGATGCGGGACGTGGCCACGGCGCAGGCGGTGCAGCGGCGGCTCCAGGCGCTCCAGTTCGACTGGGCGTCGGAGAGCGTGCGGGAGGTGCTGGGGCCGGCGGACGGGACGGCCAGCGAGGCGGCCGAGCGGTGCCTGCTGGTCCTGCGGCGGTTCTCGGAGGACGTGACGGAGCTGGTGCGGGCGGAGACGACGGACTGGATGGTGGACTTCCGGTCCGGGGTGGCGCCGCTGGGGCTGCAGTCGGGGGTGGGGGGCGGGATGGCGGGCGGCCGGTCCTCGGAGGCGGGGGCCGCCGGGCCGGGGCGGTTCTCGGCGCCTGCGAACGGGGCTCGGCCGAACATGCCTCGGCAGCGGCCGCCGGAGCCGCGGTGACGTGCCACTGGGGTTTGCGGTGAGGTTGGTGCGGTGACGTCGGCTGTGCGGTGACGTCGGTGCGGTGAGGTCGGCTGTGTGGTGACCGGCGTGCGGGTGAGCCGGGGGTGGGTTACGCGGGCCGGCGCCGGCCGGGTGCCGCTGCGCCCACCCGTGCCGCCCCAGCGGCACGACTGCCCGCAGCTGGGTGGGGGTGGGCGGGCTGTATGACTGCCCGCAGCTGAGCGGGATCGCCGCCCGCAGCTGGGTGGGGCTACTGGCGGGTGTAGGTCAGGGTTTCGCCTGTGGTTGTGTTCGTGCGTTTCAGGGTGCCGTTCGGGAGGAGGGCGACCTCCGTGGGGGCGCCCGGGGTGCAGGTGGTGGACGGGCCCGTGGTCACCGTGGAGGGGCCGAGCGTCACTCGGCCGCCGGGGGCCGGGGTGCCGGTCAGGTCGGCCTCGAAGACGCAGTGGTAGGTGCCGTTGCCCGCGGGACCGTCGGCGGCGAGGGACAGGACCGTGTCTCCCACCTCGCCCTGCCGGATGGTCAGCGTCCGGGTGTGGACGCCGGAGGCGTTGTCGATGGTGGTGGTCCAGGTGCCCAGGTACGCCGTCGGGATCGGGCCGCCCTGCGGGGTCGGCTGGTCCGCGTCGACGGTCGGAGCCGATCCGTCCGTGTTCCGGGACACGGAGGCAGTCGGCGCCGGGGTGGGGTCGCCGTCGGCCCGGTCGTCGCCGCCCCCGCTCATCAGGGCGTACACCGAGCCGCCTGCGCCGAGCGCGACGACCAGGGCGACGGCGATCAGCAGCGCGGTGGAGCGGCCTCTCCGGGGCGGGTCGTAGAGCGGGCCGTACGGCGGTGGGGGCCCGTAGGGCGGGGTCGGGCCGCCGATCCCGTACGGCTGCGGGTGACCGGAGGGCGGCGGCCCGTTCCAGGCGGGGGCCCGGACGGCGTACCCGTGGGCGGGCGGGGGTGTGGAGGGCGGGGTCTGGCCCGCGACCAGCGTGGGGAGGTGGTTCAGCGGGGCTCCCCCGCCTCCGCCGCCCGCGCTGCCCGGCTCGCGCGGTGGCGGGGGCCCCGCCACCCGGGTCTGTGTGAGCGGGGACGTGCCACCCGGGGCATCCGGGTTCTCCGGGTTCTCCGGGTTCTCCGGGTTCTCCGGGTTCTCCGGGTTCTCCGTGTCCAGCAGCCGTACGGCGTGCCGGCCGAGCTGGGCGACCAGGGCGCCGGGCAGCCACGGGTCGCGGGAGCGGCCTTCGGTGACCGTGTCCTGCGCGCCCGTGCGCTCCAGGACCTCGGCGAGGACGGGGCGCGCGGCGGGGTCCTTCTTCAGACAGTCGCGCACCAGGTCGGCGATGCCCTCGGGCACGCCGTCCAGGTCGGGCTCCTCCTGCGCGATGCGGAACATCAGGGCGTGCACGCCGCTGTTGGCGGTGCCGAAGGGCAGCGCGCCGGTGGCGGCGTAGGCGAGGACGGAGCCGAGGCAGAAGACGTCGCAGGCGGGCGTGATCCGGTCGCCGCGCACCTGCTCCGGCGCCATGAAACCGGGCGAGCCGACGAGCGCCCCGGTGCGAGTGAGCCCGCCGTCGGTGACCGTCTGGAGGGCCCGCGCGATGCCGAAGTCGATGACGCGGGGCCCGTCGATGGTGACGAGCACATTGGACGGCTTGAGGTCGCGGTGGACGATCCCGGCGGCGTGGATGTCCTGGAGGGCGTGCGCGAGACCGGCCCCCAGGATGCGGACCGACCGCTCGGGCAGGGCGCCGTGGTCGTGCCCGACGACCTGCTGGAGGCTGGGGCCCGCCACGTACCCGGTGGCCAGCCACGGCACGGCGGCCTCGGTGTCGGCGTCCAGCACGGGCGCGGTCCAGTGGCCGCCGACCCGACGGGCGGCCGCGACCTCCTGCCGGAAGCGCTCCCGGAACTCCTCCAGCGCGGCCAGCTCCTCGCGGACCAGTTTCACGGCGACCGTGCGCCCCCGGTCCGAGCGGGCCAGATAGACGTGGCCCATCCCGCCCGCACCCAGCCGCCCCAGCAGCCGGTACTCCCCGATGCGCTGCGGATCCCCGTCCCCCAGCTCGTGCATGCCGCCGCCGCCTTCCCCCGAACGTGCGCAACAGGGCGAGGATAGTGCGGGCGCCCCCTCCGAGGAGGGGGTCTTGTCCGAGGGGGTACCTGTCCGAGGGGGTCTTGTCCGTGACGGGGGTGCCCGCACGTCGACAACCTGTCGTGGAAAGCCCCGGACCGCAGACAGGACGCCGATTCCGTTTCCGCATCGCGGACATCTACGCTCGGCGGCATGACTCCTGAGCCCCACCTCCAGGCCGGCGCCGCCGTGAAGGCCGCGGACCGCGCGCACGTCTTCCACTCCTGGTCCGCCCAGGAGCTCATCGACCCGCTCGCCGTCGCCGGCGCCGAGGGATCGTACTTCTGGGACTACGAGGGCAAGCGCTACCTCGACCTCGCCAGCGGACTCGTCTACACCAACATCGGCTACCAGCACCCCAAGGTCGTCGCCGCGATCCAGGAGCAGGCGGCGAAGATGACGACGTTCGCGCCCGCGTTCGCCGTCGAGGCGCGCTCGGAGGCGGCCCGGCTGATCGCCGAGCGGACGCCCGGCGACCTGGACAAGATCTTCTTCACCAACGGCGGCGCCGACGCCGTCGAGCACGCCGTGCGCATGGCGCGGCTGCACACCGGGCGGCCGAAGGTGCTGTCGGCGTACCGCTCGTACCACGGCGGCACACAGCAGGCGATCAACCTCACCGGCGACCCGCGCCGCTGGGCCTCCGACAGCGGCACCGCGGGTGTCGTCCACTTCTGGGGCCCCTTCCTGTACCGCTCGCGCTTCTACGCCGAGACGGAGGAGCAGGAGTGCGCGCGGGCGCTGGAGCACCTGGAGACGACGATCGCCTTCGAGGGCCCGGCGTCCGTCGCCGCGATCGTCCTGGAGACGGTCCCGGGCACGGCGGGGATCATGATGCCGCCGGCCGGTTACCTCGCCGGGGTCCGCGAGATCTGCGACAAGTACGGCATCGTCTTCGTGCTGGACGAGGTCATGGCCGGGTTCGGGCGGACCGGTACGTGGTTCGCGGCCGACCTGTACGACGTCGTGCCCGACCTGATGACCTTCGCCAAGGGCGTGAACTCGGGGTACGTGCCGCTGGGCGGTGTCGCCATCTCCGCGAAGATCGCCGAGACGTTCGCCGAGCGCCCCTACCCGGGCGGCCTGACCTACTCCGGGCACCCGCTGGCCTGCGCGGCGGCCGTCGCCACGATCAACGTGATGGCCGAGGAGGGCATCGTCGAGCACGCGGCGCGCCTCGGTGCCGAGGTCGTCGAGCCGGCCCTGCGGGAGCTGGCCGAGCGGCACCCCAGCGTGGGCGACGTGCGCGGCACCGGCATGTTCTGGGCGCTGGACCTGGTGAAGAACCGGGAGACCCGGGCGCCCCTGGTGCCCTACAACGCGACCGGGCAGGCGGCCACCCCGATGTCCGCCTTCGCCGCCTCCGCCAAGGCCCACGGCGTGTGGCCGTTCGTGAACATGAACCGCACGCACGTCGTGCCGCCGTGCAACATCTCGGAGGCCGAGCTGAAGGAGGGCTTGGCGGTTCTGGACACGGCACTGTCCGTGGCGGACGAGTACACCGGGTAGCGAGCCTCGGGCACACCGAGTAGCAGAGGAAGTACACCGTGGAGTCCCTGCCCGCTTGCGGGCAGGGAGGGGGCGCCGGCGCGTATGGTGGCGTGCTCGTACACCGTAGACATGTGTGCGAGCCCTACGAGCCCGCCCGGGGGCGCGCACGTCCGCCCGCCCCGCCCGCGACGAGGAGACGCCCGCCCATGCCCGGCCCCAGCGGCACCGGTGCCGTCACGCGCAGCACCCTGCGGCAGCAGATCGCCGACGCGCTCCGCGACGAGGTGCTGGCCGGCCGGCTCCAGCCGGGGCAGGAGTTCACCGTCAAGGAGATCGCCGAGCAGTACGGGGTGTCCGCGACGCCCGTGCGGGAGGCCCTGGTCGACCTGTCCGCGCAGGGGCTCCTGGACGCCGACCACCACCGGGGCTTCCGGGTGCACGAGTACTCGGTCGACGACTTCCGCGGCATGATCGAGGCCCGCAACCTGGTGACCGACGGGATGTTCCTGTCCCTCGCCGGGGACCTGGAGGGCGGCCCGGACCCCGACGACCCGCGCGTCGCCGCAGCCCTCGCCGGAGTGCGGCGGCGGGGCGAGGAGGCCCAGCGCGCCGCCGCGGCCGGCGACCTGACCGTCCTCATCGGCTACGACCTGCGGTTCTGGCGCGAGCTGGCCGTCCTCTTCGGCAACGCCTACCTCTCCGACTTCCTGCACCGGCTGCGCGTGCAGTCCTGGGTGTGCACGGTGCAGCACCTGCGCCGGCTCAGCGAGCTGCGCGGCGCGCTGTGGTCCGGGCACACCGAGCTGGTCGACGCCCTCGGCCGCCGCGACGTGCCGGGCGCGCGGTCGCTGGTGCACGCGTACAACGCCCACTCGCTCGCGCTGATCGAACGGCTCGCCCGGGACGACCTGGGGACCACCGGAGGATGACCCCCGGGGAATGGCCACCGGGGATGGCCAAGGGCTGGATGACCAACGGCTGAGGTGTCGTGGTCGGGCGCCAGATGGGTATGGGACCTGCACGCGACACGCACCGACTACCCTTTCCTGACCCGCTGTGCTGTGTGAGGAGCCCTCTTTTGGCCTGTGACCTGTGGCTGGTACCGCTCGTCGACGTCTTGTGCCACACGCCGGACAACCCGTTCGCCGAAGAACTCGCGCAATACGACAAGGTGCTCGCCGAGGCCGGGCTGCCGCCGGTGCCGGTGTACCAGTACATGCCGGGACTCACCGGCGAGGTCGGGCCGGTGGCCGGTTTCGACTACGACGCGCTGCACTTCCTGCGGCGGGCGCACCTGCTCCAGGTGTGCGGGCTGCCGGTGACACCGGTGGACGAACTCGGCGGCGACTACGAGCAGTTGCTGGAGATGTTCGAGTCGACGGCCCAGCAGTCGCACCTGGTCTGGCACTACGACCACGCGGGCGCCTACGTCCCGGTCGACTTCCCGCACCCGCTCGCCGACGACGAACTCCTCGCGGGCGGCGGACCCCTGGGCTCCTCGCACGCCCTGCTGCGGGAGCTGGAGTCCGTCGCCCCGGCCCTCGGCATCGACCCAACCAACCCCCCGGCGCCGCCGCAGCCGCCGCTCGCGCCGACGGAGCTGGAGGAGCCGGCCGTGCCGGCGCCCTACGACTCCAGTCCCTTCGCCCGGGAGCGCCACGTGTGGCTGGGCCTGCACGCGGCGGCCACGCGGAGCCTGGCCCAGGGATCGATGATCGTCTTCAGCTGACGGGGCGGTCCGGCTCCGGTCGGCGGAGCTGGGAGAGGCCCTTGCGCAGCTCGTCGGCGTTCATGATCGGATCCACCTCGACCTCGGCGTCCAGCTCGGTGAAGAACGGCTCGCCGGTGGACGACTGCTCAGGGCTGTCCTGCATGCCGAAGACCATGAGGGCCGCCTTCTTCGGCCGCCTTCTTCGGCCGACGTGACGTGTACGAACTCAGCGTGCACGAACTCAGCGCGCACGACCTCAGCTCACGCCCGTGATGTCCAGTTCGTTCAGGCGTTCCGGTTCCGCGATCACGTCGATGCCGGTGATGCGGTCGTCGTCCGCGAAGGTGAAGCGGAGGACCACGCCCAGCCGGCCGTGTGCGGCGGTCGCGATGCCGGCCAGGCCGTCGACGAGGACCACGGCGGCGGAGTGCGCCCTGGCCATCGAGGCCATCGCTCCCCTGGCCACCGGCTCCATGCCGGACACGGTGACGGGCTCGGGCGTCGGGATGACCGCGGCGTCGGCGCGCAGGACGACGTCCGGGTGGAGCAGCGAGACCAGCGCGTCGAAGTCGCCGCCGCGGGTGGCCGCCAGGTAGGCGTCGACCGCGCGGCGCCGGCGGGGCGGGTCGGCGACCGGCGCGGGGACGCCCCGGACCCGGCGGCGGGCGCGGCTGGCCAGCTGGCGGGTGGCCGCGGGGGTCTTGGCGAGCATCTCGGCGATGTCGTCGAAGGGCACGTCGAACATGTCGTGCAGCACGAACGCGAGCCGTTCGGCGGGGCCCAGGGTGTCCAGGACGATCAGCAGCGCGATCCCGACGGAGTCGGCGAGCTGGGCCTCCTCCTCCGGATCGGCCGGCCGGGGACCGGACCGTGCGCCGGACCGGGGGCCAGGGGGCACGTCCTCCAGCGGCTCCTCGCGGCGGCCGGCGCGGGCGCGGAGCATGTTGAGGCAGACCCGGGCGACGACCGTGGTGAGCCAGCCGGAGGGGTTCGCCACGTCGGAGGTGTCCGTGCGGTCGGCGCGCAGCCAGGCGTCCTGCAGGGCGTCGTCGGCCTCGCCGAGGGAGCCGAGGATCCGGTACGCGACGGCCCGCAGCCGGGGCCGGTCCAGCTCGAACTGACGTGCCATGTCGTCGGATCGTCCGGGCACCGTACGGCTTCCTTCCGCGTCCCCGCGCCCTCGTGGGCGGGTCGCCCCAGTCAACCACTCCGGCGTGCGCGCTCCCCCGGCGGCCTCCCGGCCTTCTCACCGCACCAGGGTGATCCCCGGCGGCCACAGCACGCCCTCGGCCAGCAGCAGCGCGGGGCCCAGGTGTACGGGGCACACCCGCAGCGGCGTGCGCAGATGCCGGGCGACCTCGAAGCGGGCCGGGTCGCCGCAGTCGCCGGGCCCGGTCCCGCCGCCGTACGGGCCCTGGCAGGAAGCGGCGCTGTGGCGGTCGGTCATGCCCCCGATCCGACACCACCGCCGGGGCCGGCGCCCGGCGGAGGGGGCCGAACGAAGGGCGGCCGGGCCGGAGGGCTACAGGAAGCCGGTGTTGCAGGACGTCGGTGCTACAGGACGTCGGCGTCGTCCAGGCCGATGCACTTGCGCTGCTGCGGGATCCACCGCACGGCGGGGTCGAGCGCGGTGAGGATGCCGCCCACCTCCTCGCGCGGGCCGTCGTACGTGAACTCCACGGCCGGTGAACGGCCGTACGTCCGCAGCACGCTCACGCCGTCGCGCTTGAGCCGGTCCTCGTCCAGGACCCAGTCGACGCCGTCGACGGTGACGCAGAGGTTGATGTTCGGCGGCAGTTCCTCGGCGCCGCACCGGAAGACCGCCTTCTGGCCGCCCCAGGACGCGACCCCGTCACCCAGGGCCCAGTCACGGGAGGCGCCGGGTATGCCGTCCGGCAGGCGGGAGACGACCTTGTCGCACTTGGCGTCGTCCGCGTGCGGGGCGGCGGAGACGCGGTGGCCGTCGACGTAGAAGAGCCCGCCGGTCACGGCGACGACCGCGACGGTCAGCCAGATCCACGTCCGGGTGGTGGGCTTTCGGCGCAGGGCGACGGGGAGGGGGTTGCCGATCCGCATGTTCCACTCGCTCCGTCGCCCTACGTCCGCGGATTCCCGCGGCTTCCTACAACTGCCCTCAGTCTCCTACAGGAACGAGTTGATCTCGATCGTCTCGTCCCGGCCCGGGCCCACGCCGATCGCGGAGATCGGGGCGCCGGACATCTCCTCCAGCGCCTTCACGTACGCCTGGGCGTTCTTCGGCAGGTCGGAGAAGGACTTCGCCTTGGTGATGTCCTCGCTCCAGCCGGGCAGCGTCTCGTAGACCGGCTTCGCGTGGTGGAAGTCGGACTGCGAGTACGGCAGCTCCTCGACGCGCTTGCCGTCGATCTCGTACGCCACACAGACCGGGATCTGCTCCCAGCCGGTGAGGACGTCGAGCTTGGTGAGGAAGAAGTCGGTGAGGCCGTTGACGCGGGTGGCGTAGCGGGCGATCACCGCGTCGAACCAGCCGCAGCGGCGGTCGCGGCCGGTGGTGACGCCTCGCTCGCCGCCGATGCGGCGCAGGGCCTCGCCGTCCTCGTCGAACAGCTCGGTCGGGAAGGGACCGGCGCCGACGCGGGTCGTGTAGGCCTTGAGGATGCCGATGACCCGGCTGATCTTCGTCGGTCCCACACCGGCGCCGGTGCAGGCGCCGCCCGCGGTCGGGTTCGAGGACGTGACGAAGGGGTACGTGCCGTGGTCGATGTCGAGCAGCGTGCCCTGGCCGCCCTCGAAGAGGACCACCTTGTCGTCGTCCAGGGCCTGGTTGAGGACCAGGACGGTGTCGGCGACGTAGGGGGCGAGCTTGCCGGCGTAGCCCAGCAGCTCCTCGACCACCTGGTCGACGGCGATCGCGCGCCGGTTGTAGAGCTTGGTGAGCATCTGGTTCTTGACGTCCAGCGCCGCCTCGACCTTCTGGGTGAGGATCGACTCGTCGTAGAGGTCCTGGACGCGGATGCCGACGCGGTTGATCTTGTCGGCGTAGGTCGGGCCGATGCCGCGGCCGGTGGTGCCGATCTTGCGCTTGCCGAGGAAGCGTTCCGTCACCTTGTCGACGGTCACGTTGTACGGCGTGATGATGTGCGCGTTTCCGCTGATCAGGAGCTTGGACGTGTCGACGCCGCGCTCGTTCAGCCCGCTCAGCTCGGAGAACAGGACCGACGGGTCGACAACGACACCGTTACCGATGACCGGCGTACAGCCGGGAGACAGGATTCCGGAAGGGAGCAGGTGAAGGGCGTACTTCTGATCGCCCACGACTACCGTGTGGCCGGCGTTGTTGCCGCCCTGGTAGCGCACCACATAGTCGACGGAACCACCGAGCAGGTCCGTCGCCTTTCCCTTGCCTTCGTCACCCCACTGAGCACCGAGCAGCACAAGTGCGGGCACGCGCGTACACCCCTTCCGGGCGGGGCATGTCCAAGGTCGAGGGAGTACGCGGCGGTCTTGAGCCACGTACACCGCGACCGTCGTTGGCCGCCAACCGTCGGACCGGATGCCCCGGAATAGACGAAGCCCCTGGCGCAATAGCGCAAGGGGCTCTTGCACAAAGATGCTACCCGAGGAAGCGAGGCATGGCCGAGGTGGCGACTTCCGTGAGCTCATCCGCGAACTCCTCCGCGAGGCCCGACCAGCTTCTGGTGGTCGTCGATCCGGTCGCCCGGAGGGCCGACGGGGAGTCCGTCAGGATCGCGAAAGACGTGCTCAGCGCGGGTGCGGCGGGTACGAAGGTGTGTCTGCCGGACGGTCCGGAGGAGTTCGCGCGGGCGCTCGGACGGCGTGGTTCGCGGCGGCCCGTGGTGGTCGGTGACGACGGTGCGCTGCTGCGGGCGGTGGGCCTGCTGCACCGGCGGCGGGAGCTGGCGGGGTGCGCGCTGTCGGTGGTGCCGGTGGGTTCGGCGCTCGGCCTCGCCCGGTCGCTGGGGCTGCCCACCGGGGCGGTGGCGGCGGCCCGGGCCGTGCTGGACGGGGCGGAACGGCGACTGGATCTGCTCGTCGACGACAGCGACGGGGTGGTGCTGGGGGCGGTGGGGATTCCGCCGGTTGCCTCCGGCGGTCCTCGGGAACGCGTTGAGGACGCCGGCGCGGACGCGGCGCGCGGGGAATCCGGGGTGGGTCGTCCCTGGCTGCGGACCTGCCAGTCGCTCGTGCGGACCCTGGCATCCTCGCGGGCGGCGGTGGCACCGGGGGCGGGTGGGGCGCCGGCCCGGCTGCGGGTGGAGGTGGACGGGGCGACGCTGGTTGACTTCGATCAGCCGGTCGAGGCGGTGTCCTTGATACCCGGGGCCGGGGGGATGGCCGTGGTGGAGGTGCGTCCGGTGCCCGTGGGGGCGGAGTCGGTGACGGTGCCGCTTACGGGGAGTGGGCGGGCGGTGACGGTGTCGGGGGCGCACTTTCGCTATCGCGCGGATGCGGTGGTTTCGGGGCCGGTGCGGACGCGGACGTGGACGGTGCGGGAGGGGGCGTGGGGGTTGACGTTGCCGGTGGTGTGACGCCTCGGCTTCGCCTTCGGCGTTCGTCGTTCCCACCCGCACCACCCGTGCGGCATGCGTTGTCGGGTGCGGGTGGCCCCCGTGGGGCGTCCTCGCCGTCGGCGGGTGCCGGTGGTTCGGTGGGGCGTCCTCGCCGTCGGCGGCCGCGGGTGGTTCGGTGGGGCGTCGGCGGCGGGTGGTGGTTCGGGGCTGGTCAGGGGGTGCCGAAGGCCTTTTCCCGGTGGACGCGCCAGCGTTCCATCATCGCGGCGATCTCCTCGTCGACGAACTCGAAGAACGCCAGCGTCTCCGACATGCGGCGGCCCGCCGGGGTCTCCGCGCCCAGGCTCGCGACGCCCTCGCGCAGGGCGCTCTCCCAGCGCTTGATGATGGCCTCGCGGTTGGTGAGGGCCTCGTACCACTGGTTGCTGTGCACCCGGTACCGCTCCCGCCGGGAGCCGGGTTCACGCTCGCGGGAGACCATGTGCTGGTGCGAGAGGTAGCGCACGGCGCCGGAGACGGCGGCCGGGCTGACCTGGAGGCATTCGCCCAGTTCCGCCGAGGTCAGCGAGCCCGAGTCGGAGGCCAGGAGCGCGGCGAAGACCCGGGCCGGCATCCGCTGCATCCCCGCCTCGACGAGCTGGGCCGCGAAGCCCTCGACGAACTTCGACACCGCCTCGGGATCACGCCCCGCGCCCCCCGCCTCCGCTGCTTCGCTCATCGCTCGATCATCCCTCACATCCTGACGGTTTCTTAACTTCACAAATTTGTGAATACACTGTACTTTCCGAATCATGACGAAGGCAATCAGCGTCTCCGGGCTCCACAAGTCGTTCGGGCGGACGCACGCGCTGGACGGGCTCGACCTGGAGGTCGAGGCGGGCGAGGTGCACGGCTTCCTCGGGCCCAACGGCGCCGGCAAGTCCACCACCATCCGCGTCCTGCTAGGCCTGCTGCGCGGCGACTCCGGTGCCGCCCAGGTGCTGGGCCGCGACCCGTGGACCGACGCCGTGGAGGCGCACCGGCGGATCGCCTACGTGCCCGGTGACGTGACCCTGTGGCGCAATCTCTCCGGCGGAGAGGTCATCGACCTCTACGGGCGGCTGCGCGGCGGCCTGGACAAGGCGCGCCGGGCGGAACTGCTCGAGCGGTTCGAGCTGGACCCGACCAAGAAGGGGCGCACGTACTCCAAGGGCAACCGGCAGAAGGTCGCGCTCGTCGCCGCCTTCGCCTCCGACGTCGACCTGCTGATCCTCGACGAACCCACCTCCGGGCTCGACCCGTTGATGGAGGAGGTCTTCCAGCGGTGCGTGGCCGAGGAGCGCGAGCGCGGCCGGACGGTGCTGCTCTCCTCCCACATCCTCAGCGAGGTCGAAGAGCTGTGCGACCGCGTCAGCATCATCCGCAAGGGGCGGACCGTGGAGAGCGGCTCGCTCGCCCAACTGCGCCACCTGACCCGCACCAGTGTGAGCGCCGAACTCGCGGGTGCGCCGAACGGCTTGGCGGACCTGCCCGGCGTACACGACCTCGACGTCCAGGGCCACCGGGTCCGGCTCCAGGTCGACACCGACAGACTCGACGCCGTACTCCGGTCGCTGACCGAGTCGGGCGTGCGGTCGCTGACCTCGACGCCACCGACGCTGGAGGAGCTGTTCCTGCGGCACTACCAGGCCGAGGACACCGTCGGCGAGGAGGCCGAGGAGGTGGCGGCGCGATGACCGCCGGCGCCGCCCTCGGGGTACGGCCGGGCAGCTCGCGCCAACTGGCCGGCACCGGCACACTGCTGCGGTTCGCGCTGCGCCGGGACCGGGTGATGATCCCGGTCTGGGTCGCGGTGAACGCCCTCATGGTCCTGTCCATGCCGGGCACCATCGAGGGCCTGTACGGCACCGCAGCCGAACGCGCGGACCTGGTACGGCAGATGGAGACCAACTCCTCGCTGCGCGCCATGGTCGGCCCGCTCTTCGACGACGGTCTGGGCGCCCTCACCGCCTGGCGGGTCGGCGTGTACGCCGCCGCGCTCGCCGCCGTGACGAGCCTCCTCGTCGTCGTACGGCACACCCGCGACGAGGAGGAGAGCGGACGGCAGGAGGTCGTCGCCTCCGGCATGGTCGGCCGCCGCGCCTCGCTGACGGCGGCCCTGCTCACGGCGGCGGTCGCGAACGCCGCCCTCGCGCTGCTCGTGATCGCCGGACTGGCCGGGCAGGGGGCGGCCGGAGCGGTGGCCTTCGGGCTGGGCGTCGCGGGTGTCGGGATGCTCTTCGCGACCATGGCGGCGATCGTCGCCCAGCTGACCGAGAGCGCGCGGCTGGCCCGGGGGCTGACGGCCGGAGTGCTGGGCGGGTCCTTCGTACTGCGCGCCGCCGGTGACTCCGCGACGGCCGACGGTTCGTCGGTGCTGACGTGGCTGTCGCCGCTGGGGTGGCTGGAGAACCTGCGCCCCTTCGCCGGCGAGCGGTGGTGGGTGCTGGCGCTGATCGCCGGCGCGGCGGTGGTGCAGGGCGCGGTGGCCTACGGGCTCGCCGGGCGCCGGGACCTCGGCATGAGCTTCCTGCCGACCCGGCCGGGACCGGCCACCGGGCGCCTTTCGACGGCCGGTGCGCTGGCCTGGCGGCTGCAACGGGGCAGCGTCCTCGGCTGGAGCGTCGGCTTCCTCCTCGCCGGTCTCGTGTACGGCGGGATGACGGAGGGCGCGGCGGATCTGGTCGGGGACAACGAGCAGGCCCGCGGGATCATCGAGCGGATGGGCGGCCAGGCCCGGATCACCGACGCGTTCGTGTCGGCGATGGTCGGGATGCTCGGGCTGGTCGCCGCGCTCTACCTCGTGGCGTCGGTGCTGCGGCTCAGCGGCGAGGAGACGTCCGGGCGCGCGGAGCCGGTGCTCGCGGGCGCCGTGGGGCGGCTGCGGTGGGCGGCGGGGCACCTCGTCGTCGCCTTCGGCGGCGCGGCGCTCATCATGCTGCTCGCCGGCGCCGGTTTCGCGGCCGGCTACGGGCGGGACGCCGGGGCGATCCTCGGCGCGTGCCTCGTGCAGCTGCCCGCGGTGTGGGTGATCGGCGGGGCGGCGGTGCTGCTGCACGGGGTGCTGCCGCGGGGCGCGGTCGCCGCGTGGGGGATCGCGGGAGCGGTGCTGCTGCTCGGCTGGGTGGGACCGGCGCTGGACGTGCCGCAGGCGGTGCTGGGCGTCTCGCCGTTCGGTCATCTGCCGAAGCTGCCGGGCGGGGAGATGAGCTGGTCACCGGTGCTGGTGCTGCTGCTGATCGCGGCTGTGCTGGTGGCGGCGGGGCTGGCGGGGCTGCGGCGGCGGGACGTGAGTACCTGAGCCGGCGCGGCGAACCGGAGGGCGGGCCTACGGCGTCCTGGTGGTCATGAAGCGAGATGCGGTGACGTGTGGTGGATGTGTGGTCTCGGCGGTGGGGGTCGTGGGTGCCTTGTGGCTGTGGGCGGCATCCGATCGCACGCAGCGGCATCTGGGCCTCAAGTTCGAGAACAACGGCCAGGACTTCGGCGCCGCCCTCGTCGAACTGCCTCTCGTCGTGGTCGTCGGCGCGGTCCTGCCCGGGCTGGGGTGGGGGCTCGGCGCCTGGCTGCTCACGCGGCGCGGTCGCGGGCGCTCACAGGTGCACGGGTAGCCCCGTCAGGCCCCGCATCACGAAGTTCGGCCTCCGCTCCGGTTCCGCCGCGAGCCGCAGCGTCGGGGCCCGCTCCAGGAGGGACGTCATGGACGCCGCGAGTTCGATCCGGGCGAGCGGCGCGCCGATGCAGTAGTGGATGCCCGCGCTGAAGGAGATGTGCGGGTTGTCCCGGCGGGCGAGGTCGAGGCGTTCCGGGTCGGCGAACACCGCCGGGTCGTGGTTGGCGGAGCCGAACAGCAGCGCCACCTCCGCGCCGCGCGGGATCGTCGTCCCGTCGATCTCGATCTCGTCCAGCACCCAGCGCTCGAACATCTGCAGCGGGGTGTCGTAGCGCATCAGCTCCTCGACCGCGGTCGGGACGAGGGAGTGGTCGGCGCGCAGGGCCGCCAGCTGGTCCGGGTTGCGGAACAGGGCCAGCCAGCCGTTGGCCGTCGCGTTCACCGTGGCCTCGTGACCGGCGTTCAGGAGCAGCACGCAGGTCGAGATCATCTCCTGCTCGGTGAGGCGGTCGTCGTCCTCGTCGTGGGCCGCGATCAGACCGGAGACGAGGTCCTCGCCGGGTTCCTTGCGGCGGGCGGCGATCAGCCCGCGCAGGTAGTCCGAGAAGTCGAGCGAGGCGCGGACCGCCCTCGCCGCGGTCTCCTCGGACGGGTTCAGCTCGTACATCCCGCAGATGTCCGCTGACCAGGGCCGCAAGGGCGCCCGGTCGGCCTCCGGGATGCCCAGCATCTCGGCGATCACCGCGACCGGCAGCGGCTCGGCCAGGTCGGTGAGCAGATCGCCGCCGCCCGCCGCAACCACCCCGGCGACCAGGTCGTCCGCCAGCGCGCGCACGTACGGCTTCAGCCGCTCCACGGTGCGCGGCGTGAACGCCTTCGACACCAGGCGCCGGATCCGGGTGTGGTCCGGCGGCTCCAGGTCGAGCATCCCGTGGTCGTTGAGCGTGTGGAAGGGTTCCTGCTCCGGCGGGGGCGGGGTGCGGCCGAACTCCTCGTGCGAGAACCGGTGCTGGTAGGTCCGGCCCAGACGCCGGTCGCGCAGCAGCGCCGAGACGTCCGCGTGGTGCGGGACCAGCCACTGGTCGCTCGGCTCGTAGTAGTGCACCCGGCCCCGGTCCCGCAGCTCGGCGAAGGCGGGGTAGGGGTCGGCGACGAACGCGGGGTCCCACGGGTCGAAGCGTGCGGAGCGCGCGGAGCTGTCGATGGCGGCCATGGACGGACGCTAGCCGGTGGCATCGACGCTGACCAGAGGCCGCCGGCCCGTCGCCGCCCCTCGCGGCCACGCCCTCAGCCCGGCGTCACCAGCCGTGCCTCGTAGGCGAACACCGCCGCCTGGGTGCGGTCTCTGAGGCCCAGCTTCACCAGGATGCGGCTGACGTGCGTCTTGATCGTCGACTCGGCGACCACGAGGCGCTCGGCGATCTCCGAATTCGACAGGCCCTGCGCGATCAGCACCAGGACCTCCGTCTCCCGCTCGGTCAGGTCCCCGTAGGCCGCCTGCGCCGAGGGCATCAGGCGCGGGGCGTCGGAGAGCTTGGAGAACTCGGTGATCAGGCGCTTGGTGATCGAGGGCGCGAGCAGGGCCTCGCCGGCCGCGACCACCCGGACGCCGTCGGCGAGCTGGCGGGCGGAGGCGTCCTTGAGGAGGAAGCCGGAGGCGCCCGCGCGCAGCGCCTGGTACACGTACTCGTCGAGGTCGAAGGTGGTCAGCACCAGGACCTTCGACGTGCCGTCGGCGGCGACGATCTCCCGGGTCGCCTCGATGCCGTTCAGTTCCGGCATGCGGATGTCCATCAGGACGACGTCGGGGGCGAGTTCGCGGACGCGGTCGACCGCCTCACGGCCGTTGACCGCCTCGCCGACGACCTCGATGTCCGGCATCGCGTTCAGCAGGACCGAGAAGCCCTCGCGCACCATCATCTGATCGTCCGCGATCAGGACCCGGATCGTGCGGCCGGTCATGCGTCACCCTCGCTCACCGCGGTGACCGGCAGGAACACCGCCACCTCGTAGCCGCCGTCGTCGGTCGGGCCGGCCGTCATCTCGCCGTTCAGCATCGAGACGCGCTCGCGCATGCCGGTGACTCCGTGTCCTGCGCCGGGGGACGGCTTGACCAGGGTGTTCGCCGGGATGGCGGTGTTGACTATGCGCAGGCCCAGGCCGCCCAGGACGTAGGAGACCTCCACGCGGGCCGTCGCGCCGGGCGCGTGCCTCAGGGTGTTGCTCAGCGCCTCCTGCACGATCCGGTAGGCCGACAGCTCCACGCCGGGCGGCAGCTCGCGCACCGCGCCGGTCACCGCCTTCTCCACGCCGAGGCCGGCCTCGCGGACGTTGGCGAGCAGGGCGTCCAGGTCGGTCAGCGTGGGCTGCGGGGCGTCCGGGGCCTCGTAGTCCTCGGCGCGGACGACACCGAGGACGCGGCGCAGCTCGGTGAGGGCGGCCACCGCGTTCTCCCGGATGGTGGCGAAGGCGCGCTCCAGCTCCTCCGGCGGATTCTCCACCCGGTAGGGCGCGGCCTCCGCCTGGATGGCGACCACCGACATGTGGTGGGCGACCACGTCGTGCAGCTCGCGGGCGATGTTGGTGCGCTCCTCCAGCAGGGTGCGCCGGGACCGCTCGTGCGCGGTGACCGTCTGCTGGGCGGTCACCTGCTGCCGGGCGTCGCGGCGGATGTGCCAGAGCGAGATCGCGAGCAGGGCGAAGGCGGTGAGCACCAGCAGGGGCGCGGAGTTGCTGCCGTACTGGCCCGGGCCCCACAGGGACTCGTTGAAGAAGGCGTAGGCCGCGGTGATGACCCACATCCACACGGCGGTGCGCGGGCGGGTGCGTATCGCCACGATCACCAGCACGGCGGTGTGGCACATGAACGACCCCGGCAGCCACGGCCAGTCCCCCCAGCTGCTGCCGAGCAGCGCCACCAGGGGCGTGGCCACCATGGACATCCAGAAGGCTCCGACCGGCCGGACCAGGGTGGCCAGCACCGGGAGCGCGCACACCAGCCCGCTCAGCAGGGTCCACTGGCTGCTGTAACCGCCCACCAGGCCGCCGTAGAAGCACAGCAGCGCCGCGCCGGCCACCGCCAGGTACGGGACGCGGGCCGCGTACGGCCGCATCCGTGCGGGCAGGCGGCGGGCCCACGGGGCGTCCGGGGCCGTGCGGGACAGCGGGCGGTAGGCGAAGGCGTCGTGGAACAGGTCCTCGCGCAGGCCGCTCAGGGCGTCCTTGGCCAGCCGGTACTCGGGGCTGCGGGTCGCGCTCGCGTCGCCTGGGGGCGTGCTGCCCGTCTGGGTCGTCTCGGTCACGTTGCCACGGTAGGCGGCGGCGGGAGGGGCCGTCGTCACCAGTGAGAGGGGTCCTTGGGCATCCGCCTCAGGTACTACGGGGGCCGGGGACGGTCCGCGCGCGTCCATCGGAGTCAGTAACCCGAGGGCCGCACGAGGCCCGACTCGTACGCGAACACGGCCGCCTGGGTGCGGTCCCGGAGGCCCAGTTTCACCAGGATGCGGCCCACATGGGTCTTCACCGTCTGCTCGGCGACGACCAGTCGCTGGGCGATCTCGGCGTTCGACAGGCCCTGTGCGATCAGGGCGAGCACCTCCGTCTCCCGTTCGGTCAGCTCACCCACGCGCGCCTTCAGCGGGGCGCGCGGCCGGTCGTCCAGCCGGGAGAACTCCGCGATCAGGCGTCGGGTGATGCCCGGCGCGAGCAGGGCGTCCCCGGACGCCACCACCCGGACCGCCTCGGCGAGCTGGTCGGCGGACGCGTCCTTCAGCAGGAACCCGGAGGCCCCGGCCCGCAGCGCCTCGTACACGTACTCGTCGAGGTCGAAGGTGGTCAGCACCAGCACCCTGATCTCCGGGGTCGCCCCGGTGATCAGGCGGGTGGCCTCGATGCCGCCCAGCTCGGGCATGCGGATGTCCATCAGGACGACGTCCGGGGCCTGCTCGGCGACCTTGGCGACGGCGTCCCGACCGTCCACCGCCTGCCCGATCACCTCGATGTCCGGCTGGGTGTTGAGCAGCACGGTGAATCCCTGCCGGACCATCTGCTGGTCGTCGGCGATCAGGACACGGATCACGCGCCCGTCGCTGCTGGTCGTCATCGGGTGTCGTCCTCGGGGATGTGGTGGGCGGAGGGGTCGTCCGTGCCGGCCAGGTCGGGGGCGACCGCGGGTTCGGCGGCGTCGGCCGGCAGGAACGCCGCCACCTGGTAGCCGCCGCCCGGCAGTGCGTGCGCGGTCAGGCTGCCGTCGAGCATCGCCACCCGCTCCCGCATGCCGAGCAGCCCGTGCCCCGCCCCCTGCGACGGCGCCGGCGCCCGCTTCGGGCGGGTGTTGGAGACCTCCACGCGCAGCCCGATCGGGAGGTGCGTGAGGTGGACCCGGGCGGTCGCGCCGGGCGCGTGCCGCAGGACGTTGCTGAGCGCCTCCTGGACGATCCTGTACGCCGACAGCTCCACGCCGGGCGGCAGGGGCCGGCGCGTGCCGCTCGCCTGGGTGGTGACGGTCAGTCCGGCGGCCCTGGTGTTCTCCACCAGCGCGTCGAGCCGGTCGAGGGTGGGCTGCGGGGCGTGCGGCAGGGGATCGCCGCCCTCGGACGCCTCCAGTACGTCGGGGTGCTCGGAGCGCAGCACGCCCAGCACCCGGCGCAGTTCGGTGAGCGCCTCCAGCGCGTTCTGCCGGATGCCCGCGAGGTTCTCCCTCAGCTCGTCCGGCGGGTTCTCGACGAGGAGGGGGGCGACCTGGGCCTGGATGGATATCACCGACATGTGGTGGGCGACCACGTCGTGCAGCTCGCGCGCGATGCGGCTGCGCTCCTCCAGCAGGGTGCGCCGGGCCCGCTCCTCGGCGGTGAGCGAGGTCTGCTGCGCGAGTTCTGAGCGTGCCTCGCGGCGGCCGCGCAGGGCGGTGCCGAGAACGACGCCGACCGTGAACAGGATGACGGCGAGCATCCCGGTCGGCTCGAAGTTCGACGCACCCACCACGCCCTGCACCAGGTAGGTGGTGAGCGCGGTCAGGGCCAGGGCCTCCAGGGACACCCGCGTACGCACCCGCAGGGCGAGCAGGAGCAGGACGAAGAGGTGGGCGATGAGCCCGGCGGCCGTCCAGGGCCAGGTGAACTTGTCCCCGCCCGCCACCATCTCGGCCCGCACGGCGAAGGCCCCCACCAGCATGCCCGCCATCGACAGCCACCACGCCGCGACCGGCCGCCACAGCGCCAGGACCATGGCACCGGCCTGCGCGAGAGCGATGACGAAGGCGAATCCGGGGTCGACCCCGCCGTTCTCACCGAGTTGGGCCGCGGCACCGAGCAGCACGCCGAGGGCGGCCAGGCAGACGATGCCGTGCGGGAACCAGCGCAGCCACACCGACGGCGGCAGCGGATCCGGCCGCCAGGTCCAGAGGTCGTCGTGGAGCACCCCCAGCGCGCGTTCGACGCGGCCCCGGGCCGTCTGCCGTTTCCCCCGTCGTGTCACGGGCCCCACCCTAGACATGACGTGCACCCGCCGTCCTCGTCCGGCCGTCCGGGCGGTGGGCTCGGACGATCTTGGAACGGCGCCGGGCGCGACCGCGCTCGCAGGAGCGAAAGGCGGCCCAGCAGCCCGCCAGGGCCAGCGCGAACACCGGGAGCCAGGCGATCCGGGCCGCGACCCAGTCCAGGCCGTCGGGGCGCGTGTGCAGGCCGGGCAGGCGGCCCAGTAGGAGGCTGCCGGCCGTGGTCGCCATCAGCGCCGTCTGGTGCCAGAGGAAGATCGTCATGGCGGAGAGGTTGACCAGGGCGACGGCCGCCCACGCCACCGGCCGCCGCATCGCGCGTCGCAGCCGGTCGCGCAGCAGCAGGGCGAGGCCGCACTGCGCCAGACCGAAGGTGACGGCGGCCAGGGTCGGCGGATTGAGGTTCGACACCGCGGCGCCCGGGACGCCCACCATCGAGGCCGGATAGCCCGCCCAGGCGACCAGCGCCGCGGTCGCCGCCGTACCCCCGGTGAGCAGGATCCAGCCGCTGCGGCGGCGGTCCAGTTCGCCGCGGGTCCAGGCGGCGCCGAGGGTGAAGGGGACCAGCCAGCCGACCGCGAGGTTGAGCCAGCCCAGCCAGGACGGGGCGCCGAAACCGAAGCGCATCAGGTCGACGTGGAGGACGACGACCAGCGGCCACAGCGGGCTCAGCCGCGTCAGCAGCGGCGTCGCCGCCGTCAGCGCCGCGAAGACCAGCAGGAACCACATCGGGGACAGGGCGAGCTTCACCAGCGTGTGGACGGTGCCGAACTCCGCGCCGGACAGGAGCAGCAGCGCGGCCGTCACCGTCCACAGGCCGAGGACGGCCAGGACCGGTCGGAACAGCCGGGAGAGGCGGGCGGACAGCCAGCGGCCGTAGGAGTCGCCCCGGGCGCGGGCGGACGCGTAGCCACGGGTGGCGACATGACCGCCGACCAGGAAGAACACGGCAAGGGTCTGGAAGGCCCAGGAGACCGGGGCCAGCCAGGGCATGTCCCCCAACGGGCTGGCCGCACGCAGGCTGGTGCCGTCGGCGACCAGGGCCGTCACCAGCCAGTGTCCGAGGACCACCCCGAGGATGGCGAAGGCACGCAGGCCGTCGACGGCCCGGTCCCTCGACGCGGGCGTGGCGGCGTCGATCCGGCCGGCGGAGCGGAACAGGCGCCGCCGGGCGGTACCCGGCCACCGGGTGGGAGCGTCCCGCGTGGGGCTCGGCCGGGTCTCCGGCATCTCCAGCGCCGCTCGGGACGCTCGGGCCACTCGGGCCACTCGGGACGAGCGGACCGCTCCGGACGCTCGGGTCACGTCAGTCATGGGTCACCTCCGTGGTCTCGCCCAGGGCGATCCGGGCCAGGTTCGTCAGGGAGAGGGAGCCGGGGTCGAAGTAGTCGCTGTGGCCGCCTCCGCCGGCGTCGAAGACCCGGGCGCCGAACTGCGGGGAGACCGGGTCGGTGCCGAAGCCGACGGTGGTGCCGAACAGCCCGGTGCTGAGGTGCGGAACGTGCTCCACCCAGTCGTCGTCGCCCCGCGCCGCCCAGATCCGGGCGCCGCTGCGCAGGCCCGCGGCCGTGTCGGCGCCGGTGCCCGGGCTGCCGAGCAGGGCGATGTCGGAGACGTCGAGGCCGTCGGCGGCGCGGGCGCAGACGACCGAGCCGTAGGAGTGGCAGAGGAGGGTGAGGCGGGTGTCCGGCCCGGTGATCCGGCGCAGGTCGGCGACGAGGGCGCGGAGCTTCGGGGCGGCCCGCTCGGCGCGGCCGGTGGTGGCGACGGCGGTGCTGATCGTGCCCGGCGTCTCGTACCCCAGCCAGGCGATGACCGCGGTGCGGGTCCCGGCGGGGGCCTGCGCGGTGAGCTGCCGGTGCAGCGCGACGGCGGCGGCGCGGAACCGGCCGTAGGTGTCGAGGCCGGTGTCGGAGCCCGGGACCAGAACGGCGACGCGGTCCGCCCGCGCCAGGTCGCCGAGTACCTCGGTGGCCAGTCCGGCGCCCCGGCCGTCGAAGGCGAGGAGGCGTCGGGACGGGTCGGACATCGCACGGTCGGCCGCGGCACGGTGATGGTCGCCGTGGTCGGCGGCCATCCGGGACGCCTCTGCGGCGTTGGCCCGGTGGGCCGCGTAGGTCTCGGCCAGCGTGGCGGCCGTCGGCGCCGGCGGCTCGGCGGGGCGCGGGGCCGGGATCCGGGGCTGTGCGGCACCGGAGAGCGGGAGGACCACGGCACCGGTGATGAGGGCTGCGCACACGGCACGGCGCCACCTGCCCGCATGCCGCCGCCAACGTACCGCCGTACCGGGCCACATGGCCGCTCCCCTCCGGCACGCCCGCTCATCGGGCCCGCCTGCAGGGGAAGTTATGAATCTGGCCGGGTAACCCGCGTCCCGCCAGGGAACTCACCTGGCGGGTAGCTCTCAGGTACTACGGGTACGACGCCGACGCCTGACACGAGGGGGTCGCCCGGTCCTCCCGGGGGCTCACGTGGGGGTCGCCCGGTCCTCCCCGGGGCTCACCACGCCAACTGCGCGATCTCCTCCGCCACCACCGCGCACGCGTCCGCCGCCGGGTCGATCAGCGGGAAGTGGCCGACGTCCTCCAGCAGGGTCACACCCACCACCTCCCCGGCCTTCGCCGCCGCGTCGGCGTACGCCTCGGCGACCGCCTGCGGCACGTCCACGTCGGCCCGCCCCTGGACCAGGGTCGTCGCGATGCCCGTGGGCAGCAGCAGGGCGGGGTCGGCGTAGGGCCGGCGTTCGGCGAACAGGTCGCTCCCGCCCAGGAACTGACGCGCCGCTCCCCCGCACACCTCGAGTTTGTCGGCGACCTCGAAGTCCGCGATCGGCGCGAGCGCGACCACGCCCCGCAGCGGCGCCGGGCGGTCGGTGCGCCAAGGGGCGTCGGCCGGCAGCAGGTGCCGGGCCGCCGCCCACAGGGCGAGATGCCCGCCGGCGGAGTGGCCGGTGAGCACCGTACGGCGCGCGTCGGCCCGCGGGAGGTGCCGTCGTACCAACTCGGGCAGCGCGTCCAGCGCGGCGGCCACGTCGTCGAGGGTCTCGGGCCACCGCCCCGCCACGGGCCCGCCCGTGCCGGCGTCACCGCCCTCCGCACCGCGCCGGTACTCCACACTCGCCACGGCGAAGCCCCGCTGTGCCAGGAACCCGGCGAACGGGCTGACATGGCGACGGTCGTACGGCGCCCGCCACGAGCCTCCGTGCAGGACCACCACGACGGGAGCGGCGCCGTCCGGCCCCACGGCGGCACGCGGGGCGTAGAAGTCGATCACCTGGTCGGGGTGGTCGCCGTACCCGGCCGTGCTGTCGGGGTCCACCGCCGGATGCGCGAAGGCCGATTTCTCCTCCGCGGCGTTCCTCGCGGCAGCGGTGCCCGGTTCTGCGGCGGCGTCCGGCATGCTCAACCTCTCTGCGAAGGAACGGTGTTGGCGGACCGGATGAGTGGAAATCGGCCGTTGGCGGGACGTTATCAGGCCGATGACGTGCGCGGACATGGGGATGTGACGCTGGGTGAGGACCAAACGATTCGCCCGGCCCCCACCCTTCACCCACGGGTGACGGCACCACTCCCGCGCGTCACCCCGGCGGGGCTCCCACGCATCACCCCAGCGTCCGCGCCAGCACCCGGGCCGCCCGCTCCACGTCCGCGAAGCCGACGTACAGCGGTGTGAAACCGAAGCGCAGGACGTCCGGGGCGCGGAAGTCGCCGACCACGCCGCCCTCGATCAGCCGCTTCATGACCTCGCCCGCGTCGTCACAGCGCAGGGCGACCTGGCTGCCGCGCTCCGCGTGTGCGGCCGGGGTCACGGACTCCACCCGGCCGACGGGGACGTACGCCCCGACGCAGCGCAGGAAGAAGTCCGTCAGCGCCAGCGACTTCGCCCGCACCGCCGCCACCGAGACACCGTCCTCGTCCCACACGTCCAGCGCCGCGTCCAGGGCGAGCAGGGAGAGGATGTCCGGCGTGCCGACCCTGCCGCGCACCGCTCCCGACGCCGGGGCGTACGCGGAGCGCATGCCGAACGGCTCGGCGTGCGAGTTCCAGCCCGGCAGCGGGGAGTCGAAGCGGGGCTGGAGATCGCGGCGCACGTACAGGTAGGCGGGCGAACCGGGGCCGCCGTTGAGGTACTTGTAGGTGCAGCCGACCGCAAGGTCGACGCCGTGTTCGTCGAGCCCGACCGGCAGCGCGCCCGCGCTGTGGCACAGGTCCCAGACGGCGTACGCCCCGCAGGCGTGCACCGCGCGGGTGAGCGCGGGCAGGTCATGCAGGCGGCCGGTGCGGTAGTCGACGTGGTTGAGGAGCACGGCGGCGGTGCGGTCGCCCCGGGCGGCCAGCGCCGAGGGCACCTCGGCCGGAGTGACGGGGCGCAGCGCGCAGCCCGTCATCCGGGCCGCCGACTCGGCGATGTACCCGTCCGTGGGGAAGGTGGTGGCGTCGACGAGGATCTCGTCCCGGCCCGCGCCGCCCCCGTCGCCGCCGTCGCCGCCGTCCTCCTGCGCCATGCGCACGGCGGCGACGAGCGCCTTGAAGACGTTCACGCTCGTGGAGTCGCCCACGACGACCTGCCCGGCAGCCGCGCCGACCAGCGGTGCGATCCGGTCGCCGATCCGCTCGGGCGCGGTCCACCAGCCGCTCTCCTCCCAGGAGCGGATGCGCAGTTCGCCCCACTGGCGGCGGACGACGTCGTCCACGCGCGCGGGCACGTGCGCGGGGAGGGCGCCGAGCGAGTTGCCGTCCAGGTACGTCACGTCGTCGAGGACGAACCGGTCGCGCAGCGCGGCCAGCGGGTCGGCGATGTCGAGTCGCTCGGCCTCGCTCCTCAGCTCAGACATAGGACCGCGCCGTCCACAGCTCGGGGAACACGTTGCCGCGGGCCCGCTTCTCCAGCCAGGCCACCCCGGCGGAGCCGCCCGTGCCGGTCTTCGAGCCCATCGCGCGGCGGGTGGCGACCAGGTGGTCGTTGCGCCAGCGCCAGACCAGTTCGGCGACGTCGGTGAGCGCCTCGCCGAGGCGGGCCAGCTCGCCGTTCTGGTCGCCCTTGTAGACGGCCGTCCAGGCGGCCTCCACCTCGGGTGCCGCCTCGTACTTCCGGGTGACGTCCCGCCGGAGCACGGCGTCCGGTATGTCGTACCCGCGCCGGTCGAGGAGCCGTACCACCTCGTCGTACAGGCTCGGCTCGTGCAGCGCCTTCTCCAGTTCCGCGTGGACGCGCGGGGCTCCGCGGTGCGGGACGAGCATGGAGGCGGACTTGTCGCCGAGCAGGAACTCCATGCGGCGGTACATCGCCGACTGGAAGCCGGAGCCCTCGCCGAGGGCGGCCCGGTAGGAGTTGAACTGGGCCGGGGTGAGCTGCGCCAGGGGCGTCCAGGAGGCGTTCAGCGCCTCCAGCTCCCGCACCGAACGCTTGAGCGCGTCGGTCGCCACCGGGATCCGGTCCTCGCGCAGGGCGCGGGCGGCGGTCTCCCATTCGTGGACGATGACGGTGAACCACAGCTCCATGACCTGGGTCGTGACCAGGAAGACCATCTCTCCGGGATCGTCGGAGAGGGTGTGCTGGAGATGGGTGAGCACGTCCGCCTGGACATAGTCCTCGTACGGCGTGCTGCCCTCGAAGTCGAGATTCGGGGCTTCGTGGGACATCGCTGTCTCCTGATGTGCACGGGTAGCGGTCCGCCCTGCCGTTACCGGCACGGGGCCCCGGTCCCCAACGGCATCCTCCGCAATCGTCGCAGGAAACCGCAAGGCCCGCCCGCGCACGGCGGACGGGCCGGGGGTGTTCCTCGCGCTAGCCGAGCACCTCGGCCGCGGCGGGCGAGGAGTCCTTCAGGAACTGGGCGCAGCGCTCGTACTCCTCCTTCTCGCCGATCGCCTGGGCGGCGCGGGCGAGGGCGTGCAGGGCGCGCAGGAAGCCGCGGTTCGGCTCGTGCTCCCAGGGCACCGGGCCGTGCCCCTTCCAGCCGCTGCGGCGCAGGGCGTCCAGGCCGCGGTGGTAGCCCGTACGGGCGTACGCGTACGACTCCACGACGCTGCCCCGTTCGAACGCCTCGTCGGCCAGGCGGGCCCAGGCGAGCGAGGACGTCGGGTACTTCGCGGCGACGTCGGCGGGGGAGGTGCCGCCCGCCAGCAGCTCGCGCGGCCCGGGGTCGTCGGGGAGGTGGGTCGGGGGCGGTCCCCCGAGGAGGTTCTCGTGAATGGACATGGGACAAGTCTGCGGCATGGGTGTGAAGGGGTGCGTCGTCGGCCGGGGGTGCGTTGCCCGCCGGGGGTGCTTTGCCGGCCAGGGTGCGTTGTCAGCCGCGGGTGCGCTGGGGCTGGGCGCGCAGTTCCCCGCGCCCCTAAGGGCGTGACCCGGGCGTCGGGCCAGGGGTGCACCCTGCGTCCAGGTGCGTCGTCGACCGCGGGTCCGCTGGGGCCGGGCGCGCAGTTCCCCGCGCCCCTCAGGGGCCTGACCCGGGCGTCGGGCCAGGGTTGCACCCTGCGTCCAGGTGCGTCGTCGGCCGCGGGTCCGCTGGGGCCGGGCGCGCAGTTCCCCGCGCCCCTCAGGGGCCTGACCCGGGCGTCGGGCCAGGGCTGCGCCCTGCGTCCAGGTGCGTCGTCGGCCGCGGGTGCGCTGGGGTCGGGCGCGCAGTTCCCCGCGCCCCTCAGGGGCGTCGACACCGGGCACAGCGGTGTACGGCTACGTGCTGCGCTCGCCCTCCAGGGGTGGGGTCAGGATCGAGCCGTGGGTGTGGCATTCGGGGCGGCGGCAGTCCGGGGCCGGGCGGCGGACCGTCGTGAAGGCGATCGCGGAACCCGCCACCAGGACGGCCGCGCAGATCAGCATCGCCGGGCCGAACGCGTCGTCGAAGGCCCGTGCGGACCGGTAGGCCTCCTCGCCCATGCCGATGAGCAGCGGCAGCGCGGCCACCGCGACGAGCCCCGCCGCGCGGGCCGCCGCGTTGTTGATGCCACTGGCCAGTCCGGCACGCGCGGTGTCCACGGCGGCCAGCACGCTCGCCGTCAGCGGCGCGACCAGGGTGACCATGCCGAGGCCGAGCACCACCAGGGCGGGCAGCACGTCGGTGAGGTACGAGGCGCCCGGCCCGACCCGGAGCATCAGCAGCATCCCGGCCGCGCTCAGCAGCGGTCCGACGGTGAGCTGGAGCCGGGGGCCGAGCCGCTCGGACAGCTCGCCGGAGCGGGCGGAGAGCAGCAGCATCAGGACGGTGGTCGGCAGCAGCGCCGTACCGGCGGCCAGCGCGGACCAGCCGAGCACGACCTGGAGCTGGAGGGTGGCCATGAAGAAGAAGCCGCCGAAGGCCGCGTACACGCACAGCGTGACCACGTTGATCGCGGTGAACTGGCGGGAGGCGAAGACGTCCAGCGGCATCATCGGATCCGTGCGGCGGCCCTCGACGACCACGAAGGCCACCGCCGCGGCCACGCCCGCCACCGCGCTGAGCACCACCGCCCAGGACGCGCCGCGCGCCTCGATCAGCGCGTACGTGAGCAGCGCGAGGGCCGCCGCGCCGAGGACCGCGCCGAGCACGTCGAAGCGCGCGTGGGCGCGCTGGTCCGAGGACTCCGGTACGTGCCGCAGCGCGATCGGCGCGCACAGCAGGGCCAGCGGGATGTTGAGCAGGAAGACCCAGCGCCAGCCCGCCCCGTCCACCAGCCAGCCCCCGATGAACGGCCCCACCGCCGCGCCGACGCCCCCGAAGCCCGACCACAGGCCGACCGCGCGGCCCCGGTCGTCGGGGTGGAAGGAGGCCTGGATGAGGGCGAGGGAGCCGGGCGTGAGCAGCGCGCCGCCGATGCCCTGGAGGGCGCGGGCGGCGATCAGGACACCGGCGTTCGGCGCGATGCCGCACAGCAGGGAGGCGGCGGCGAACCACACCACGCCGATGACGAAGATCCGGCGGCGGCCGAACCGGTCGCCGAGGGTGCCGCCGAGGAGGATCAGCCCGGCCAGCGTGACCAGGTACGCGTTGACCGTCCACTGGAGGGCGGCGAGGTCGGCGTCGAGGTCGCGGCCGATGCGGGGCAGCGCGACGTTGACGACGGTGGAGTCCAGCAGCGCCATGCTGGAGCCGAGGACGGTGGTCAGCAGGATCCACTTGCCTTGCGGTGAGGCCAGCCGGACGTCGGGCATGCCCCCAGGTATACAGCGAGCCCGGCGCGTTCGGCGCCGGGCTCGCTGTACGTCTCGCGGCCGGGTGACCGCCCGAGGACCGGGCGGACGGCTGACCGCCGGGGACTACTTGATCTTCGTACCGGCGGACCGCAGGTGGCCGCAGGCCTCGACGACGCGCGCGGCCATGCCGGCCTCGGCCAGCTTGCCCCAGGTGCGCGGGTCGTAGGTCTTCTTGTTGCCGACCTCGCCGTCGACCTTCAGGACGCCGTCGTAGTTGCGGAACATGTGGTCGGCGACCGGACGCGTGAAGGCGTACTGGGTGTCCGTGTCGAGGTTCATCTTCACCACGCCGTTGTCCAGGGCGGTGGCGATCTCCTCGGCGGTGGAGCCGGAGCCGCCGTGGAAGACGAAGTCGAACGGCTTGCTGCCGGCCGGCTGCCCGTACTTCGCGGCGACGCCCTCGTTCAGCTCCTTGAGCAGGTCGGGGCGGAGCACGACGTTGCCCGGCTTGTAGACGCCGTGCACGTTGCCGAAGGAGGCGGCGAGCAGGTAGCGGCCCTTCTCGCCCAGGCCCAGGGCCTCAGCCGTGCGCAGCGCGTCGTCGACCGTCGTGTAGAGGGAGTCGTTGATCTCGTGCGAGACGCCGTCCTCCTCACCGCCGGTCGGGGTGATCTCGACCTCCAGGATGATCCTGGCGGCGCGGGCGCGCTCCAGCAGCTCGGTGCCGATGGAGAGGTTGTCGGCCAGGGTCTCCGCGGAGCCGTCCCACATGTGGGACTGGAACAGCGGCTCGCGGCCGGCCTTGACGCGCTCCTCGGAGACGGCGATCAGGGGGCGGACGTACCCGTCGAGCTTGTCCTTCGGGCAGTGGTCGGTGTGCAGCGCGATGTTCACGTCGTACTTCGCGGCCACGATGTGCGCGAACTCGGCGAGGGCCACGGCGCCCGTCACCATGTCCTTGCTGTGCTGGCCGCCCAGGAACTCGGCGCCGCCGGTGGAGATCTGGACGATCCCGTCGCTCTCCGCCTCGGCGAAACCGCGCAGGGCCGCGTGCAGCGTCTGGGAGGAGGTCACGTTGATGGCCGGGTAGGCGAACTTTCCTGCCTTCGCCCGGTCCAGCATCTCGTTGTAGACCTCGGGAGTTGCGATGGGCATCTGTCCGCTCCTTGTATGTGCGGGTGGGCTCGGCTGCTGCTTATGGCCCTGACCTAGGACTGGGGGGCGACGTCATCGTCGGCCCCATCCTTCCAGACGGACCGGGATTACCCGAGTGGACCTCCGGGCGGACTCAGTCCAGGCCCAGCTCGTCCTTGTCGTACGCGTACAGGTACGGCACTCCCGCGCCCTGCTCGATCTTCTCGGCGGCGCCCGTCGCACGGTCGACGATGGTGGCGACGGCGACCACCTCGGCACCGGCCGCGCGCACGGCCTCGACGGCGGTGAGCGGGGAGCCGCCGGTGGTGGAGGTGTCCTCGACGACCAGGACGCGGCGGCCCTTGATGTCCGGACCCTCGACCTGGCGCTGCAGCCCGTGCGCCTTGGCGGCCTTGCGGACGACGAACGCGTCCAGGCGCTTCCCGCGCGCGGCGGCGGCGTGCAGCATGCTCGCGGCGACCGGGTCGGCGCCCATGGTCAGCCCGCCGACCGCGTCGAACTCCAGGTCGTCGGTCAGCTCCAGGAGCACCTGCCCGACCAGCGGCGCGGCCTCGCCGTCCAGGGTGATGCGGCGCAGGTCGACGTAGTAGTCGGCCTCGAGCCCCGAGGAGAGGGTCACCTTGCCGTGCACCACGGCCTTGTCCTTGATCTGCTGCAGCAGCGCCGCGCGTACGTCGTCCGTCATGTACGCCAGCTTAAAGGCGGCGCCAGGACCAGGTCGTCGTGGCCTCCAGCGGCTCCAGGGGCGTGACCAGGCGCGGGAGGGTGTTCAGGCCGTCGGGCGGCCCGGTCTGCGGCTCCACGCAGACGGCGGCCTCCTGCTCGTCGTACACCACGACCCAGTGCTCGCGGCTGGTCACCTTCAGCTCCAGCCGCTCCGGCCAGGTCAGGGTGACGTCGACACCGTCGGGCATGCCGAAGCAGTCGTCCCAGGGGCCCGGCTTGGGGTCGACGCGGTTGCCGGTGGGCAGGTGGTCGTCGCCGCGCTCCTCCTGCCAGGCGGGGTCGAAGCCGATCGCGGCGTCCACGCCGTCGAGGGTGCGGTTGAACCACGGGTGCCAGCCGACCTGCGCCGGGAAGGACGAGGCGTACGTCTCCACGGACATCGTCAGCGTCAGCGCGTCCTCGGTGAGGGCGATCACCTGGGTGACGCGGCCGGTGTAGGGCCAGGGGTCGGCCAGGTCGTACGTGATGACCGCCTCGTCCGCGGTGACGCGGGCGGTGTGCCAGGCGCCGTCGCGGGCGGTGCCGTGGATGGCGTGCGGCGGGGAGTTGAGCGGCATCTGGTGGACGGCCGCGCCGTCCCGGAAGCGGCCGTCGCGGATCCGGCCGCACCAGGGGACCATCGGGAAGCAGCCGTAGCGCTCGCCCTGGCGGAGCAGTTCCGTGCCGCCGACGCGGAGTCCGCCGATCCGGCCGCCGTTGCCCGGCAGCACGGTCGCCTCCGCGTCACCCGCGGTCAGCGTGATGGGTTCGTTACTCACGCCACGACCCTACTGGGGCGATCAAGGGCGCCCCGGTACGCGGGGTGGTACGCGGGGTCCGGGAGGGCGCTCAGCGGCGCTTGCGCAGCGCGCGGCCCACGACGATCGCCCCGGCCACGACCACGGCCGCGGCGGGAGCGGCCCAGCGCAGGGGGGCGCCGGCGACGCCCGTCTGGGGTGCGGGGACGGGGGCGTACCGGCCGCGCGGCGGGGCGTGGTCCACCTCCTCGGCGCTGCGGCCGATCATCGTGCGGCGCGCGTGCGCGGCCTCGGCGGGGGGTTCGACCACGTCGGGGGCGGGGGTCTCCGGGGCGTTGGGGCCGGCGGGGGTCTGCGGGGCGGCGGCTCGGCCCTCGTCCGCGCCGTCCGTGTCATCCGCGTCGTCTGTGCCGGCTGCGTCGTCCGCCTCGTCCGCCTCGTCCGCGTCCTCCGTGTCGAGGGAGGGCGGAGGGACCTCGGTGTCGAAGACGGAGGCGGGCGGCTGCTCCTCGGCCGCCGCGGTGCCCAGGTTCTCCGCGAACCTGGTCAGCAGGCGGGCCGTCGCCGAGGTCACCGACTCCTCGGGCAGCTCCGTGACCCGCCCGTCCGCGGTGGCCGTCCCGGCGAGGACGACGGTGGCGCCGCCCTCGGCGTCCCGGACGGAGAGGGTCAGGGCGAGCGTCACCGCGCCGGTGCCGCGCGACTCCGTGGCGTCGCCCTCGACGGCATACGTGCCGTCCGGGCGCGCGGACAGGCGCACCGAACCCCGGTAGGTGATGGAGTGGCTGCCGATACGCACCTTCAGCCGGCCCGCGACGGGCTCGGCGCCGGCGTCCTGCTGGAGCCCCGGAACCGCCCGGGCGACCCGGACGGGGTCGGCCAGCACGTCCCTGAGCCGCTCGGCCGGAACCGGAACGAACACCTCATGCTCCATGTCACGGCACCCTACCCAGCGGGCGCCCGGAGCACCCCCCGTCGGCCCAAAGTCACCCGGCGTCCCCCGGACTCCTCGGCCGGTTCAGTACCGCGGATGCACCAGCGTCGAAGCCGGCAGCCCCGGCACCCGGGTACGGGACGCGGCGCGGGCGTCCCGGGCGAGCGACCGGGGTGTGAGGGTGCGCGGGCGGGGGTCCCGGGCGGTGTCCAGGCGCAGTGCGGGGGGTGTGCGGGCGGCCAGGAGGAAGCCCCATTCGCGGGGGGCGCCGGGGGCGGCGGCCGTGCGGTCGGGGCCGGGCGTGAAGCCGGCGTCCCGGGCGGCGACGCGGTAGGCGACGGTCGGCAGTCCGGCCGCGCGGAGTGTCGCGTCCACCGTCCAGAAGGTCCGGGGCCGGGCGGCGGCCGGACCCGCGTGCACCACCAGCCGCCCGTCGGGGGCGAGCACCCGCCGCAGCAGGCCGTAGAACTCCTGCGAGTACAGCTTGGTGCTGGCGGTGATGCCCGGGTCGGGCAGGTCCGAGATCACGACGTCGTACGTCGCGGAGGGCGTCGACCGCAGCCGCCGGAAGGCGTCCTCCGCCAGGACGTGGACGCGCGGGTCGCCGTAGGCGTGCTCGTTGAGGGTGGACAGGCCGGGGTCGTGCCGGGCCAGACGGGCGAGCCCGGGGTCGAGTTCGACGACGTCGACGCGCTGGACGCCGGGGCGCCGCAGTACCTCCCGCGCGGCGAGGCCGTCGCCGCCGCCGAGGATCAGCACGCGCGCGTGCGGGCCGCTCAGCGCCGGGTGCACCAGGGCCTCGTGGTAGCGCCGTTCGTCGCTGCCGCTGACCCGTAGCCGCCCGTCCAGGAACAGGCCGAGGGACCGGCCGTCGGTGCCCCCGGTGAGGACGACCTCCTGCACACCGGTCTGGACGGCCACCCGGACGTCCTGGCCGTACACGGCCTGCCGGGCCGCCCGTTCGAAGTCGGCGGCGAGGACGGTGGCCGTGGCGAGGAGGGCGAGTACGAGGAGGTTGGCGGTCAGCAGCAGCCAGCGGGCCCGGCGCGTCAGGTCGCGCCGGAACAGACCGAGGACCAGGGCGGCGCCGACGACCGCGTTCACGGTGCCGGTGAGCAGCGCGCCGGTGAGCTGGCCGAGGAAGGGGAGCAGGACGAAGGGGAAGGCGAGGCCGCCGACGAGCGCGCCGACGTAGTCCGCGGCGAACAGGTCGGCGACGGCGCCGCCCGCGTCCTGCCTGCGCACGCGCTGGATCAGCTCCATCAGCAGCGGTACCTCGGCGCCGATCAGCACACCGATGACGAGCGAGAAGGCGACCAGCAGGAAGCGCGGCCCGTCGGCCCACAGGCCGCCCCAGCCGCCGGTCCAGGCGAAGACGGCGTACAGGATCATCGCGCTGGAGCCGCCGACGAGGGCGAGGACCGCCTCGACCGCGCCGAAGCCGGCGGCGGCCAGCCGGCGCAGCCGTTTGGCCGCGAGCGAGCCGAGGCCCATGGCGAAGACCATGACGGACAGGACGACGGACGCCTGGGTGACCGAGTCGCCGATCAGGTACGAGGCGAGGGCGACCAGTTCGAGTTCGTACACCAGCCCGCAGGCCGCGCAGACGAACACGCCCGCCAGGACCAGGAACCGCGCGAGGGCGGGCCGGACGGGCAGCCGCGCGGGCCCCTGCGGACCGCAGGGGCGGCCCCAGGACGGCGGAGAGCCGGGCGGGGCGGGCGCGTGCGGATCGATCACGGAGTGACGTTACGTCACTCCCCCACTGCGCTTCGTCACCCACACGTGTGAAACTGGCGTCGCGTTCGGCCCCACAGGTTTACCCGGCCCGGACCCCGCGTCGGGCCGCTCCCCGCCCGGCCGCACTCACCGGCTCACACCGAGGCGCGGCTGAGCTGCGACGTCGGCACCCGGACGCCCACGCGGGTCCGGGTCGCCACCACCTGCCCGTCCTGCGGGTAGGCGTGCCAGGTACGCCAGTGCACCTGCCCCTCGTGCCGCTGGGCCAGCAGCGCGGTGAAGGCGTGCGGGCTGCCCGGGAAGACGCCGGCCAGACCGTGCGGATGGTCGGAGACGAGGGCCAGCAGCTCCTGGGCGCGGCCGGCGAAGGAGCCCGGTGTCAGCACCTCCACCCGGGCGGCGAACTCGTACTCCCAGTCGCCCACCCGTTTGGCGACGCCGAGCGGCAGCGGGGTGCTGCTGCCGGGGATGCACGCCACCGTCTCCGAGCAGCTGCCCCGCTCCTCCTCGAGGAGCACCTGGTGGGAGGCGCCGAGGAGTCTCAACTGCAGTTTCGCGTCCGTGAGTTCGACATCGAGGCTGGCGAGCGCGGGCAGCGGCTCGCGCCCCAGGGCCCAGGCCAGGTCTGCGGCGCGCGTGTCGGTGTAGGCGGTGTTCAGGGTCGTGAGCATGGATCGGCTCCGCAAGCACACAAGGAGAGGAAGATGTGGGGCCCGCGCATCCCGGCCTCTGCCGGGGCTGCGGTCCGCGCAGCCCGGTCGGCCGGTCAGGAGGGGGGTCAACAGGTCGTCCGAGGAGCTGCGTTGGTGAGGGAGAGCGAATCATGAACTATGGCGTCGCCACAGCGTTTTTACCCAACTTCGTGGGGTTTCCATCCCTCAGGGGGCTCCACTGCTCAACTGTTCAACCAGGGCGCACACCCCGAGCGAACGGAGTGCGCCGGTGTGCGGGAGCGCCCGCCGGGCGTACTGCCCGACGGGCGCTCTTGGCGGGGCCGGGGCCCGGTCCCAGGTGTGGGCCCCGTGGCGGGGATGCGGTTCCCCCTGGCTGGAGCTCAGCTGCCCCGTGTCAGCTGCCTCCACCGCATCCGCCGCCGCCCCCTCCTCCCCCGCAGGACGACCCGCCTCCGCAGGACGAGCCGCCACTGCAGGAGTGGCTTCCGTGGTGACCGCCCGAGGACGAGCCACTGCTGTCACCGGCCCACCAGCTGCCGCCGCTGTCGCCCGTCCACCGCGAACGGTTCGGCCGGACGGTGCGGCCGGCCCGCCGGCCGACCACGATTCCCCTGATCACCAGGGCTGCGACCACGATCAGGATGATGACTGTGACCATGACTTCACCCTCCTTCCATTCCCGGGCGCAGGCCCGGGAGGTCCCCCGAAGCAGTCCCCCGTCGGATGCCTCGCTCTGTCGGAATCTGTCGTGAAGCTCGTTGCGTGAACGGGAGATGCCCCTCGCCGCGACGGCCCAAAGCAGAGTTGAGGAAGTTCTGAGGGTCCCTAAACACGAACGGCCCCTGACCTGCACCGGAGTGCGAGTCAGGGGCCGTTGGCGCCTTGCTGGGCCGCCTATGGGCCGTCAGCGCCTTCCGGGCCGTACCGGAACACGGAGTCGATGGCCCGCCGGGCCCGTTCGCGGCTGTCGGGCATCAAGGGCCCGCGCGAGGCGCGGGCAGGCCCCCTTGGGCCAGCCCCTCTGCGCCTTCGGCGCCGGGGCCGGCCCATGGGGCCGCAGCGAAGCAACGGCCCGAGGGTAGAGCCCGCATGGCGTGCGAGGTCAAAGACGATGCCTCCGACGGGGGATCGGCCGGCACCGGGATGGAGGGGGCGCCGTCGCCGACCGCGGGCACGTTGGCGCGTGCGTGGGGTGCTCCCATCCCGTCCACCGTCGATCCAGGCAGAGCCGAGCAGACGCGGCCCAGGGCGTCCAGGTCGTTCGTACAGTGGCGCGCTCCACCTGGACGCCCTGAACCACGCCCGCTCCACGATGTGTGGGTCGACGGCGGACGGGATGGAAGCCGGGGAGGGTGGTGGTTCAGCGGACGCGGCTGACGTCGGCGCTTCAGTTCTCAGACGAGTCTGCTTCGGCGTGTTCGGCAAAGACCTCGCGTGCCACGGCGTAGCTGTCAAACGCGCGAGCGACACCCGCGTAGACGGCCATCTGGATGAAGGCTTCGACGATCTCCTCTTTGGTCACGCCATTGTGCAGAGCGATACGCAGCTGCCCCCGGAGCGGCTCGAGGATGCCCAGGCTCGCCGTAATGGTGACCGAGATGAGTGCGCGGGTGCGGAGGTCGAGATGCTCGCTGCGAGTCCATGCGTCATTGAAGGCGTGTTCGGTCGCGATCCGTGTGAAGTCGTAGGCGTTGTCGGGTTCCGTCGGCCTAGGATCGACATACGGCGCCAGGCTGAAACCAAGGATCTTCTCGGCATTGTTCAGAGCGCGCGTGTAGTCAGCGTCGTGTTCCGTCATGGCGCCATTCTGCGCGCTGCCGACCCAAGGGCATTGGACCGGCACGACGCTCGAACTGGTCCACTGTGTCGAGTTTGCCAAGAGCGCCCCTTTCGCTGACACCAGTACCTGACACCAACAAGGCTGGACAGCAGCAGATACCGCCGAACCTCGACGGATAGCTAGTCAAGGCGGGAGACGAGTTGGCCGACGTTCCGGGGCGCCATGATCGACCTGATAGGGATGAGGCTCCAGCTCGCCTCTGACCGGACGTCGCCCGTAGAGGCGGCATCCGGTCGGGCTGGCTAGCGCTGGGCCTGTTCCAGCGCGGCGATTTCCGGCGCCGTCGCCGTGGCCCGCTGACCTGCCTGGACCTGCTGGAGGCGTTTGATAGTGGCAGCCAGTACGTCATGGGCGTCTGTGGCATCGGCGCCCGCGTCCTCCACTTTCACGCGGGCGATGACGGTGCCGGACCTGCTGTAGCCGTAGACCATGCCACTCGATCCACTGTGCGCGAGGAAGACCGACTCTTCTCCGACCCGACCGACCTCGAGGGGGAGGTTTCATCCGTTTCCGGCCACTGCTCGTATGCCGCGTTCGCGTGAGCGACGTTGTCGAATTGGCAGACGTCTAGATCAATGCCTCGCGAGACGGTCGACCCCTGGTAGTCGTAGTCGCCGCTGCCTGCTCGCTGCCAACCAGCTGGTGCGGGAGTGTCCAGCGGAGCACAGTCGTCGGACTCACCCGGTCTACGCTTGTGCAGACTGCCGGGATAGTAGTCGGCAACCAGGTCCTCAGCATCGGGAATTGCCTGTGTGAGTTCCCCCCGGCTGAGCTGCTTGGTCAGCGGCACGTCGGTGTCGTCCTTGCGTGGCCTCGCTTTGCCGGTCTCGCTCACTGACGGCGCCCCAGCGGGGGCCGGCTGCGCCTCGTCCGCGGCACAAGCGGATAGCACGAGGCAAGCCAGAAGCATTGCAATGCGGGGAAGGTGACCTCTTGTCATGTTGTGAACCTAGGCCAAATCTAGGCCGTCGGAGCCAAATCACGTCAGGAGCCACGGGGGGCTCAATTAGGCCTGAAAGGGACTCTCTAGGGCATCGCCGGTGCCGTTGATCACGCGGGCCGGTCCCGCCCTGCTCGTGGACAGCAGTCGCACCACCCCACTCAAAGAGCGCACTGACAAGGCCAAGGCCTACTGCGCCGACTGCCACGTCCGGGAGCCTGCGCGGACTACGCCATCACCAACGACTTCACAGACGAGATCTGAGGCGGGCTCACTGTCGACGAACGCGACCAACTTGTGCGCAAGCGCGTGTGCGACGACTGAGCTTGTCTGGGGGCTCAACCGCTGGACTTGATGCGCAGCCACCCAGCATCCTTTACTGATGTTGCGACGTGCATGGCGAGCGTGGCGGGACCAAGAGGCGGCACGAAGCGCCTGGCAAAACCGGGGCGTATCTGTCCGGATGAATGAGTTTTACGACGCTCTATTGAAGGAGGAGAGAGCGTCTGCCGAAGACGTCGCCCTCAAGTACGCCCGTACGCTCTATCCCGCCTACGATCGTCTCTTGAGCACGAAGATCGCCTCGTCCTCTCCGTACTATGTCGGGCTGTCCTCAGACTTGGGGAGCTTCACACATGTGACCAAGCGGGTGCCCTTGGTCACAGACACGATGCTGTTGTCCGACCATGGCATCGGACCAGTGCACTACCTCGGGACACTGACCATTCCTGGCCCTGCCTTCGACCCCCCAAAACCCTCTCTCGCCCACCAGCGGTGTAGGGGACAGCACACAGCGCTACGGGATGGTGACCAGGGATCTTGTCGATTTGGGGCAGTGGCTGCTGGAGGCCGAGCCCCTGCTCCGCGCCGGCCTGGTCTGGTATGGGCCAGTCTTCTATAAAGGGAGCGTGCATCAGCAAACGGGACTCCGGCGACGGGATCCGGCCGATCTCCCTTCATTCAGTGACCGGTCCATCGACTTTCTGGTGGACCACGGCCGCGCCGTGGATCTATCGAGCACGAAGCCAATTGCTTGCCGGGTGGTCCGGCCGATCCTGGAGATCGATCTCCCCTTCATCGATGGCCTCACTCTCACCGACTTCGCGCAAGTCACCAGTGAGGAGTTCGATTCCTACCGCCAGTTCCGAGACTTCATGCGCTCCCGGCTTCTAGAACTCGACGACGCACTCGAAGCGGTTGACTCGCAGGTAGCCCTGGAGCGCGTCGCGCTCTCCATCCGTGACGAATTGAACGCCGCTACCGCTGAGATGGAAACCGCGGCCCGGTCCCGGGTTCTCAACCGCTCCGGTGCCGTGCTGGGTACGACGAGCGCCATCCTCGCTGCTGTCCGCCCCGACGCCCTCCAAGGTGCCCTCGCCGCGAGTGCGACTATCGCGGCCGGTGCCACCGGCCTGTGGCCCACAATTCAGGCGTTCGCCGACCACAAACCTAGACGCACCAGCGGTAAGTGGCACTACGTATGGGTCCTGCAGAAGAGAAGCGCCCTTTGAGCGCATGTGAGGACGACATGCCCTCGCGCTAGACCCTCAGCCGCGCCTTAGTCGGACGACAGGGCCGTCCAGGAGTCCAGCTTCCACCTGCTCCTACCCGCAGCCGTGCTCCGTAGCGGCCGGTAGACCGACACCGACCGATCCACAAGGAGCTAGGGAATCGAAGGTAGCCGCGTTCCTGGCGTGCCCGACCCACCCAGTAGCCAGCGTGTAGGGCTGCAGCGGCCGACGAACACTGCACACGAGAACGGCCCCTGGCCGATCCGCTTGGCCAGGGGCCGTCCTTACTACTCAGCAAACGGAGAGGGCGGGACTGAAACCGCCGCGGCATCGCGGCCACGCCTGTCCTCAAGGCTGATTACTCAAGTAGGTTCTCCGCCGGACGCTCCGGACAGGGTGGGGCGCACTCGTACACCTCGATGGACAAGCCGTGCGCTCCGGAGTGCCCTTCGGCGCGACCGGCGGATCTGGCCTCTGCCCTAATGGCCTTGTCGCACCAGCAGCAGTGCCAACCGAGGTACTGCCAGCCGTTGAGTTCCTTGACCGGTGGCGGCTTCGGCCGTCCGATCCCGGTCATGGCCGGTCGGCGTACGGGACCAGGGCGTGCTCCTCACGGCACGAACCACAGGCCGATTGCACACGCCCCGGTCCGCTTCCTTGCTCCACTACCTCGATGACCCGGAGGCCGGCACTGTAGCCGCGGTGCCATGAGCAGTAGCCGTAGGTCATGGGCTCCGCCGTGGCCGCCGCCGGACTGTTCGCCGGGTTCTGGTCCTGCGTACTCTCGTTCACGTCGACTCCTTGTCAGTCGTCCACGCCCCTGGGTCGTTCGCGCGGCCGCAGGGGCACTGTGCGTTTACGTAGGATATGCCTAGGTAGCTAGGGTAGCTAGGCCAGTCAGGCAATCTCGTCTCGCCGAGCAGGCTCATACTGCCTAGCTTCGGATCATGGACTGGAAGCCGGACATCCCCCGCTGGAAGCAGGTGTACGAGGTCATCGAGCAGCGGATTGCCGATGGCGAGTACCCGCCCGGTAGCCAGCTGCCCGGCGTCCTCGCGATTCAGGGGGAGTTCGGCATCGCACAGATGACGGCCCGGCGCGTCCTCACCGAGCTACGGGAAGCCGGGCTCGCGCAGATGCAGCCGGGCATCGGGACGTTCGTCGCCGAGCTGCCCAAGCCGTAGCGGCGCTCTCTGGGCGGGGTCTGCCTGACCACGGGTTTCCCGAGGACCGACCTCCTCCCCCGTAGGTGAGTCCCGGGCCGTCCCTGGGCCGTGCGAGGGGGGTCAACGTCGACCGACGATGACAGACGTCGACTGACCACCCGCAGGTCAGAGGGGGTGCCTGGAACATCGGCGCAGGTGGCTTCCGCCGAAGGTGAGTTGAGGAAGTCCAGAGCTTCGGCGCAGGATGACCGCCATGACCTCCATGAGCTCCAGCGCCCGCCCCCTTCTGAACCGCCGGCTGGCGGAGTTCGGAACGACGATCTTCGCCGAGATGTCCGCCCTGGCCGTGCGGACCGGCGCGATCAACCTGGGCCAGGGCTTCCCGGACACCGACGGCCCCGAGGAGGTCCGGGAGGCCGCCGTGCGGGCGCTGCGCGACGGGCACGGCAACCAGTACCCGCCGGGCCCCGGCGTCCCCGAACTGCGCGCCGCCGTCGCCGGGCACCAGCAGCGGCGCTACGGCCTGTCCTTCGACCCGGACACCGAGGTCCTGGTCACGGCCGGTGCCACCGAGGCCATCGCCGCGTCGCTGCTGGCGCTCCTGGAGCCCGGTGACGAGGTCGTCGCGCTGGAGCCGTACTACGACTCGTACGCGGCGGCGATCGCGATGGCGGGCGGCACGCGCGTGCCGGTGACCCTGCGCCCGCACCCCACGGACGAGGGCCCCGTCTTCCGCCTGGACCTCGACGAGCTGCGCGACGCGGTCACCGACCGCACCCGGCTGCTGCTGCTGAACACCCCGCACAACCCGACGGGCACGGTCCTGAACCGCGCCGAACTGGCCGCGATCGCCGAGCTGGCCGTGGAGCGGGACCTGCTGGTGGTGACCGACGAGGTGTACGAGCACCTGGTCTTCGACACCGCCGAGCACATCCCGCTGGCGACCTTCCCGGGGATGCGCGAGCGCACGGTGACCATCGGGTCGGCCGGCAAGACGTTCTCGTTCACCGGCTGGAAGGTCGGCTGGGTCACCGCGGCGCCGGCCCTGGTCACGGCGGTCCGCTCGGCCAAGCAGTACCTGACGTACGTGGCCTCCGGCCCCTTCCAGTACGCGGTCGCCGAGGCGTTGGCGATGCCCGAGTCCTACTTCACCGCCTACCGGGAGGACATGCGGGCCAAGCGGGACCTGCTGGCCGCGGGTCTGGCGGAGGCGGGCTTCGGGGTGTTCCGGCCCGCCGGGACGTACTTCGTCACCACCGACATCCGCCCGCTGGGCGAGAGCGACGGCTTCGCCTTCTGCCGGGGCCTGCCGGAGCGCGCGGGTGTCGTCGCCGTCCCCAACGCGGTCTTCTACGACCACCGGGAGGCGGGCGCGCCCTACGTCCGGTTCGCCTTCTGCAAGCGGATCCCGGTCCTCGAGGAGGCGGTGGGGCGGCTCAAGACGCTGGCGGGGTGAGGCGTGGCGGGACGACGAGAGCCCGGTCCCCGCGATACGGGGCCGGGCTCTCCTCGTACGGGCTCTCCTCGTACGGGCGGTACGCGGACCGTCGGACTACTCGCCGTCCTCGTCGGTCGGCTTCTCCGCCTCGTTGACCTCCTGCTCCAGGCCGAGCTGCTCCACGAGCCACCGGTCGAACTCGATGGCGGCCCGCACCCAGCTGACCGTCGAGGAGACGAAGTGCTCCAGGCTGACGCCCATGCCGATCAGCATCTGCGCCTCGCCGATCAGGCGGACGGTGCCGTCGTCGTGGGTGTGGGAGTACACCTTGGGCCACAGGGTGCGCCGGTTCCAGTCGTCGACCGACTCGAGCAGCTGCGGCTTCTCGTCGATCTGGTGGGGCCGGTCGTAGAACGTCCGCACCGAGAAGACCTGCTGGTCACCCTCACCGCGGAACATGAAGTACGTACGGAACTGCTCCCACGGCGCCGCGAGGTCGCCCTCGTCGTCGACGACGTACTTCAGCTCCATCTGTTCGAGGAGCTGCTTCACAAGATCCTGATCCGGGACGACGGGGCCCGCCGGTCCTTGGGGCTGCGGCTCGGGCTGCTTGCCCCCGAAGTTCGGAATCGAGGACGGGTCGATGGTCACCGTGAATTTCCCTTCGTACGGATCTGGCCATCCTCCCCCATGCGGGGAGGGGCGTGGCAAGCCCGCCGGGAGCCTGTCAGCCCTGGGCTGACATGATCCGGCCGGTCGGGTGGATGTTCGACGGACGGAGGCGGGGACGATGGCGCGCACACCGAGGGCGGGCGGGGGCCCACAGGGCGGTGCGGACGTACCGCGGGGGCGGACCCGGTGGCGGTGGGTGGCCGCGGGTGTGGCGGTGTCGGCGCTGATCCTGCTGCCCCTCCTCATCGCCCTCGTGGGCTTCGTCTTCTCCGAGTCGGACGACCGGGACGAGGGCGGGCGGGACGAGGGCGGGCGGACGAGCGAGCAGGTCCCCTGCTCCGAGGCGCTGGCGTTCGGCGGAGCGGCGCTCCCGGCCGGCGCGCGGCCCACCGGTGCGTGCACGGTGCAGGGCTTCCAGGACATTCACTACAGCGCCGCCTTCCGCATGCCCCGCACGGGTGTCCAGGACTGGCTGATACACACCTATCCGGACGCTCCCGCACCCGGCGCCGAGTCCTGCCTGGGCACCGAAGCCGATCTGTGTCTGGACCTGGGCCACGAGCAGGGGCTGCCGACGGGCGTGGACGCGCACGCCGTGCAGGTGCGGGTGGCGCACGAGGACGCCGGGACGGCGCTGGTGCGGTTCACGGCGTTCACGATGTGACACACGGCGGCCCGCCACCCACCCGGGGTGACGGGCCGCCGACGCCTCCGCGGCGCCCTCAGAGAGTCTTGCCCTCCGTCGCCGGTCCGACGATCAGATCGTCGCCGAACCGGTCCACGCGGACGGCGTCGCCGTCCTTGATCTCGCCGGACAGGATCTCCCGGGCCAGCCGGTCGCCGATCGCGGTCTGGACGAGGCGGCGCAGCGGGCGGGCGCCGTACGCCGGGTCGTTGCCCTCCTCCGCCAGCCAGGCCAGGGCCTCGTCGGTGATCTCCAGGGTGAGCCGGCGCTCGGCGAGGCGCCGGGACAGGCCCTGGATCTGGAGCCGCGCGATCCGGCTCAGCTCCTCCTTGCTGAGTGCCGAGAAGACCACGAGGTCGTCGAGCCGGTTGAGGAACTCCGGCTTGAACGAGCTGCGGACCACCTCAAGCACCTGCTGCTTCTTCTCCGCCTCGCCGGTGGTCGGGTCGACCAGGTACTGGCTGCCCAGGTTGGAGGTGAGGACCAGGATGGTGTTGCGGAAGTCGACGGTGCGGCCCTGTCCGTCGGTGAGGCGCCCGTCGTCGAGCACCTGGAGCAGGATGTCGAAGACCTCGGGATGGGCCTTCTCCACCTCGTCGAGGAGCACGACGGTGTACGGCCGCCGCCGCACCGCCTCCGTCAGCTGGCCGCCCTCCTCGTACCCGACGTATCCGGGCGGCGCGCCCACGAGCCGGGCGACGCTGTGCTTCTCGCTGTACTCCGACATGTCGATGCGGACCATGGCCCGCTCGTCGTCGAAGAGGAAGTCGGCGAGCGCCTTGGCCAGCTCGGTCTTGCCGACGCCGGTGGGGCCGAGGAAGAGGAACGACCCGGTCGGCCGGTCGGGGTCGGCGATCCCGGCCCTGCTGCGCCGTACGGCGTCGGACACGGCCCGCACGGCCTCGCTCTGCCCGATGAGCCGCTTGCCCAGCTCGTCCTCCATGCGCAGCAGCTTCTGCGTCTCGCCCTCGAGGAGCCGCCCGGCCGGGATGCCGGTCCAGGAGGCGACCACGTCGGCGATGTCGTCGGCGCCGACCTCCTCCTTGACCATGGTGTCCCTGGCGACCTCCTCCTCGGCCTCGGAGGCGGCCTCCAGGTCGCGCTCCAGGTCCGGGATCTCGCCGTACAGCAGCTTGCTGGCGGTGTCGAAGTCACCGTCGCGCTGGGCCCGTTCGGCCTGCCCGCGCAGTTCGTCGAGCTTCTCCTTCAGCTCGCCGACCCGGTTGAGGGACTGCTTCTCCTTCTCCCAGCGGGCGTTGAGGCCGCGCAGCTCCTCCTCCTTGTCGGCGAGGTCGCGGCGCAGGCGCTCCAGGCGCTCCAGCGAGGCGGCGTCGGTCTCCTTGCCGATCGCCAGCTCCTCCATCTTCAGCCGGTCGACGGCGCGCTGGAGTTCGTCGATCTCGACGGGCGAGGAGTCGATCTCCATGCGCAGCCGCGACGCGGCCTCGTCGACGAGGTCGATGGCCTTGTCGGGCAGGAACCGGGAGGTGATGTACCGGTCGGACAGGCTCGCGGCGGCCACCAGCGCGCTGTCCGCGATCTGCACCTTGTGGTGGGCCTCGTACCGCCCCTTGAGCCCGCGCAGGATCGCGATGGAGTCCTCGACGGTCGGCTCGGCCACGAGTACCTGCTGGAAGCGCCTTTCGAGGGCGGGATCCTTCTCGATCCGCTCCCGGTACTCGTCCAGCGTGGTCGCACCCACCATGCGCAGCTCACCGCGCGCGAGCATGGGCTTGAGCATGTTCCCGGCGTCCATGGCGGAGTCGCCGCCGGCACCCGCCCCCACGACGGTGTGCAGCTCGTCGATGAAGGTGATGATCTGCCCGTCGGAGTCCTTGATCTCGGCGAGCACGGTCTTCAGCCGCTCCTCGAACTCGCCCCGGTACTTGGCCCCGGCCACCATCGCGCCCAGGTCGAGCGCGACCAGCCGCTTGTCCTTCAGCGACTCGGGCACGTCCCCCTTGACGATCCGCTGGGCGAGCCCTTCCACGACGGCGGTCTTGCCGACACCCGGCTCACCGATGAGGACGGGGTTGTTCTTGGTGCGCCGGCTGAGCACCTGCACGACCCGGCGGATCTCCTGATCGCGCCCGATGACGGGGTCGAGCTTGCCCTCCCTGGCCGCCTCGGTGAAGTCGGTGCCGAACTTCTCCAGCGCCTTGTACTGACCCTCGGGGTCGGCGGTGGTCACGCGGCGTCCACCCCTCGCCTTGCGGAAGGCCTCCTGCAACTTCTTCGCACTGGCACCCTGCCCCTCCAGTACCTCACCGGTCGCGCCGCCCTTCGCGGCGATGCCGAGGAGCAGGTGCTCGGTGGAGAGGTACTCGTCCCCGAGTTCCTTGGCGCGTGCCTGGGCGTCGGCGACCACGGCGAGCATCTCACGGCTGGGTTGCGGCGGTGCGACCGTGGACCCGGTCACGCTGGGCAGCCCGCCGACGATGCGCTCGGCGCCGGTCCGTACGGCGGCCAGGTCGGCCTCGACGGCGGCGAGCAGGTCGGTGATGTTCTCGTTGTCCTGCCCCTGGAGCAGGGCCAGCAGCAGGTGGGCTGGGGTGAGGTCGGCGTTCCCCTCGGTCACGGCCCGGCTGCTGGCCGCGTTGATGGCGTCCCGGCTCCGGTTGGTCAGCTCGGCGTCCACGTTCTGGCTCTCCTCCGTGTCTCCATGTCTCCCAGTGCTGACTCAAACAACGTACACAAAGTTGAGTCTATTTCACTCAAGGGGGGTCGGCCACGGGTTCCGTAGGGACATCCGGACGGAACCCGGGTGAGATCAGGACGTGATCCGACACGGGCAGGAGCTTTTCAGCCAGGCTCAGGAATCCGCGGTACCCGCACATACCCATACATACGACAGCGGCGTCACCGTGTTCAGGTCACGGTGACGCCGCTGCCGGGGGGAAGCACCTGAGCGATTTGTTACGACGGGGGAATCGCGTCAGGCGCTGCGGGGGGTGGCCGAGATGGTCCTGATGTCGGAGACCTCCGGCGGCGCGAGCCGGTGGTCCCGCTGGTCCAGGTTCACAAAGATCATTCCGTACCGGATGGCACACCGCACGGGCTGCGGCGCCCCCCGAGGCCGCCGCAGACACCGGTACGCCCGCACGTCACCGTCCTCGTCCAGCGTGACGACGACCGGCTCACCGAAGACGGTCACCATCAGGGAGTCACCGGGGTGGGGGATCGCGGTGACCAGGTCGATGAAGTGCCAGCCGGAGCGGTAGGCGGTGGCCATTTCTCGGCGGAAGGAGCGGTCGTCGGGTGGAGTCGTCATGTCGATCAGTCCCACTTACTGTCCGCCGGGAGACTGGCTACCCCGTCGCCGACCGCGGCGGCAGGCGCAATCTCGACCCCGACAACCGCCCCGTGCGCGTCGCCCTGCGCACCGGAGAGGCCAGTCAGAGCTCCGAAGGCCACAACGGCGGAGGCGGCGACGACAAGCACCGAGCGAAGCATTTTCTTACGCATAGTCGGCTTCGTCCTCACTTGAAGATCCCCTCTATCCCCCGTCGGATAAGACGATGGCTCATTCAGGCACGTCATGGCCACACAATCGGTGCATCATGTTCCTGCACGTTCAGGACCCTGGGGGGTGGAGAATTGACATCAAATGGGATGAAAGCGACACATCCCCATTCGGTCACCGAACTTTGTGAGGACGGAAGCCGCCTCTACGCGGGTGCACTGCGAACAGGACGCATCCTGCGGACGGATGCCGAATCTGCTCCGTGCCTGATGGAGTTCGCACTGCTTCATCCCGATCCCGATGACGCAAAATGGTTGCGTCCTGTGCCTCCGGCGATCGCCCTGGCCCGGCGACTCAACCCCCTCGAGCGCGAGATCACCGAGCATCGACGGCAGTCGATCGCACTCGCCGAAGTCTTCGAGCCGTTCATGGCTCTCGGCGTCCAGGACTCCGCCCCGACCCACTCCATCAGCGTGCTGGAGGGCCTGGACCGCATCAACTCGGCTCTCGATCTGGCGACGGCCCAGTGCCGGACCGAGATGCTCACCGTTCAGCCGAGTGGCAGCGCCCGCAGCGCCGAGAACCGCCTCCTGGAAGCGCTGGAGCGCGACAAGCCGCTGATCGAGCGCGGAGTGAGCATCCGCACCCTCTACCAGCACACCGCGCGGTACAACCCCGAACGACTCGCCTATGTGGACCAGTTCGCAAATGGCAAGGTCGAGTACCGCACCATCGACGAACTCGTCGAACGCCTCATCATCTGCGACGAGACGGTGGCCTTCATCCCCATCCGGGACGACCGCCAGGTCGCTCTGGAGATCCGGCACCCGGGTCTCGTCCGCTACCTGATCAAGGTCTTCGAGTTCATCTGGGGCCGGGCGGTGCCGCTCACGGCCGGCGCACCGTACGAGACCGCCCCCGACGGCATCACGGACATCCAGCACTCCATAGCCAAGCTTCTGGTGGAGGGCCACGTGGACGAGGCGATAGCCCGCCGTCTCGGCATGAACGTCCGCACCTGCCGGGCCCACATCGCCAAACTGGCGACGGCACTCGGCAGCGGCAGCCGGGCCCAACTCGGCTATCTCATAGCCCAGTCGGGGATCCTGGAGCAGGCGTCCCCGAGTCTGGGAGGAGAGAGGCGCTCATGACGGTTGAGGCGCACCGGCACGGGGCTGAGGAACTGTGCGGCGCGGGTCTCGATCTCTACTCCCGGGCACTGCGCGAGGGCCATGTGTCCAGCGCCGAGGCAACAACGGCGCCTTGTCTGATCGACATCGGGCTCCTGCACCCGGCCGTAGACAACCTGAACCGGCTGGAGCCTGTCGCACCGCCCGTCGCGCTGCAACGTTTGCTGCGTTCCTCGGAGGAGCGCATCGCCGACGAGAGGCGACGCGGTCAGCGCATCGCCGACACCTTCGAACCCCTCATGCGCGTCGGCGCGCACGTTGCGGCGAGCGAGGAGACCCCGGCGCTCCGAATCCTCGGCAGCAAGGAGCGGACGGGGCAGGCCATCGAAGAGGCCATGCGCGAGGGCCGGCAAGAATTGCTCGCGATCCAGCCCCACGACCCGAGCGTCACCCAGCGCCCGTACATCCTCGAAGGGGCCATGAAGCGGGACCAGGCGTTTCTCGACCACGGCGCCCGCATCCGCGCGCTGTACCAGCACACCGTCCGGTACGCCCCCTACGCACGCGCCCGCTACGAGCAACTGTCCGGCGACGTGGAAGCCCGCACCCTCGACGAGATCACCGAGCGGCTCATCATCGTCGACCGCACCGTCGCCTTCATCCCCGCCAGCGCCGACCGCACCCTCGCCCTCGAAGTCCGCCACCCCGCCCTCATCACCTACTTCGTCAACACCTTCGACCGCCTCTGGCGCCTGGCCACCCCCATGCACCCCCAAGCCACCCACCAGCCCACTCTCAACGGCATCACCCCCCGCCAACACGCCATAGCCACCCTCCTCGTCGAGGGTCACACCGACGCCGACATCGCGGAGCGGCTCGGCATGAACGTCCGCACCGCCCGCGTCCACATCGCCAAGCTCGCCGCCACCCTCGGCAGCGAGAGCAGGGCTCAGCTCGGGTACCTGATCGCGGAGTCAGGGGTACTCAAACGAACGGATGCCGAAGAGTGACGCCTTCGCACCGGACGCACGGCCCGGAAGAGATGTGTGCCGTGGGGATGCACTTGTACCGAAAGGCATTGGAGCGAGGCCACCTGACAGAGCAAGCCACTGGTCAGGCTCCTTGCCTGCTTGACTTCGGACTGCTTCATCCGGCGCTCGACAACCCGGGCAGACTTGAGCCGGCCTCTCCGATGTCCGCGCTGCACAGTCTGCTGCGTGCCTCGGGCCAACGGATCGCCGACGAGCGTCGCCGCGAGGAACAACTGGTGGAGACCTTCAGCTCACTGATGCCTGAGCCAACCACAGCGGCTGGCGTCACCACGCTGATGACAGTCATGGGGAAGGAACAGATCAGCCGGGCCATCGCGGATGCCTTGTCCGGCGCAACAGAGCAGGCTCTGACCATCCAGCCCTATCAGGGCCCCAACTCTCCACCCCAGCAGGACAACGCGCGTTCGCTGGAGCGCGATCAGGCGTTTCTCAGACGTGGGGGCAAGATTCGCACTCTGTACCAGCACACGTTTCGCCACGCTCCGCACGTGCTCGCCCGCTACGAGCGACTGACCGGCGACGTCGAGGCCCGCACGCTCGACGAGGTGACCGACCGGCTCATCATCGTCGACCGCACCGTCGCCTTCATCCCCGCCAGCGCCGACCGCACCCTCGCCCTCGAAGTCCGACACCCCGCCCTCATCACCTACTTCGTCAACACCTTCGACCGCCTCTGGCGCCTCGCCACCCCCATGCACCCCCAAGCCGTCGAACAACCCACCCTCAACGGCATCACCCCCCGCCAACACGCCATAGCCGCCCTCCTCGTCGAAGGCCACACCGACGCCGACATCGCGGAGCGCCTCGGCATGAACGTCCGCACCGCCCGCGTCCACATCGCCAAGCTCGCCGCCACCCTCGGCAGCGAGAGCAGGGCTCAGCTCGGGTATCTCATCGGGCAGTCGGGGATTCTTGACCGGGAAGGATGACGGGGGCGGGGACGCCCTGGGAGGTGCCGTCCAGGCCCGCCTGGGCTATGCGGACGCCCAGTTGGGTGCGGCTCGCCGCGCCCAGGGTCTCCGAGAGGCGGGCGATGTGCGCGCGGGCCGTGCGGACGCTTATGCCCAGCCGTTCCGCGATGACCGCGTCCTGGTGGCCCTCCGCCAGCAGCGCCGCGATGGACTGCTCGCGGTGGGAGATGCCCTCGATGCCGGTGTCGGGGAGGGCGGCGGAGAGCGGGATGGCGAGGCGCCAGAGGCGTTCGAAGACCGTGACGAGGTAGGAGACCAGCGCGGGGTGGCGCAGTTCCAGGGCCATGGTGCGGTCGGTGTTGGCGGGGATGAAGGCGACCGTGCGGTCGAAGAGGATGAGACGGTCGATGACCTCGTCCAGCGTGCGTGCCTCCACCGCGTCGCCCATCAACTCGAGGTAGTTGAGCAGACCCTGGCCGTGCCGGGCGACGTGCGTGTACAGGTCCCGCATCCGCACCCCGCGCCCGCGCAGCGCCAGCGCCCGGTGCAGCCCCTCCGACAGCTCCGCCTCACGCCGGATACCGCCGGGCTGCACGGTCAGGACCTCCGTCGTGCACGCCTGCGTCGCCTCGTCCATCGCGGCCTGGATGCGGGCCAGCCCGTCGAGGACCCGGATCGCCGAACTCTCCGTCCCGGCGGAGGCGTGGATGAGCCGGCCGAGCCCCGCGTACCACTCGAAGGCCTCCACCGCCGAGCCCACCCGCCGCTGACTCGCGCTGACCTCGTCGTGGACGCCGCGCAGCAGCCGTGTCATGACCTCCTGCGGAGAGGTCGGCACCAGCCAGTCCATGTCGTCGGGGTCGGGGTGCAGCAGGGCGAGTTCGAGGAGGCAGGGGACCGGTTCGGCGTCCTGGCGCGGCACCCGGCCCCGCCGTACGGCCCGGGAGTACACACGGTCCCCGGCCGCGCACAGCCGGTCGGCGCCGTGCGGATGCTCCTGAGCCCCGTGCCCGGCCATCGCCCATCCCACCCCCGGTTCCGGCTCCTCCGCAGCGCAACTATGCGCGGCCGGGACCGGCTCCGCAACACGGCTCCTCCCCCACGCCACGTGCATATGCGCCGTAATGGCCCTTTACGCACGCCCCCCGGTTCCGCTCGTTGCAACAAGCTGAAGGTGTCGCGGGGTTGTACGCAGCGTGCATGCTGGGTGACGGCGGAGCATGACCGGCTCCGCCTGCCGTACTGAGGCCGCCTTGCCGTCGCGTGGGCGGGGCCGGGAGCCCGGACGGCGTGCGGGGGTGCGCATGGGGGAGGACAGAGATCGTGATACGCGTAGGCGTACTCGGCCGGGAGCCGCTGGAACGGGCCGGGGTCAGACGTGTGCTGGAGGAGGACACCAGGATCCGGATCGTCTGCGAGACCTCGGACCCGTCGTCCCTTCTGATCAGGACGTCCCGTCCGGACGTCCTGATCAGCATTCACCGCGGTGCGGACGATGCGCTCGACGCTCTCCGGCGACCGAAGCCGGCCTCACCGGGGGCGGCCGGTGTCCCGGCCTTTGCTCCCGCACACGTCGTACTGGTCGACTCCCTGTCGGAGCACGGCACACGCACGCTGCTCCGCCACGGAGCGCGCGGAATTCTGCTGCGCGGCAACTCCGTACGGCACCTGCCGTGGGCGGTCAGGGCAGCCGCCGAAGGCACCGTCGCCCTCGGACCGGTTGCCGCCCGGTTCCTCGTCGATCAGTACGTCCGCCCCGGCCGCGTGGCGGACGCGGTGGTCGCCGCGCGGGGGATGCTGGAGAGGCTCAGCGCCCGTGAGCGGGAGATCGCCCGGTTACTGGCGGAGGGTGCCTCGAATCCCGACATGGCCGAGGCGCTGGGGATCAGCGCGCACACGGTGAAGGACCACATCCGCGGGGTCTACGCCAAGCTCGGTGTCGACAACCGCGTCCAGGCCTCCCGCATCGTGTGGCAGGCCCATGTCCCCGAACAGCCGACGACGACCGCACCGGCGCGAGAGTCCAAGGCCTGCACGGGTGGCGATGGTCCTTGATCGCCGGGGGTGTGGGCCACTGCATGTCCACACCCCCGGCACGCCTCGCCTCAGTCGTTGCGGGGCCGCCACACCAGTCCCGCGGCGGAGGCCGTTCTGGCGCCCCACCACGCCATCACCGCGGCGCACACCAGACCGGCCGCGCCCACCGCCGACAGCGCGGACAGCCGGTCGGCGGAGTCGGCCATCAGCGGTGTGGTCACGTACCACGTCACGGCGACGGCCGCGCACACCGCGAAGGCGGTCGGCGCCAGGAGGGACCAGACGGAGACGGCGTAGTAGACGCGGCCGTTGCCGCTCAGCACCGAGACCGGCCCCAGTTCGCGGCCGGTCCGGACGAACTGGGCGACCGAGCCGACCCCCGCCACCACCACGATCACCAGGACGCCCGCCACGGAGAGCAGCTCCAGCCACCGCTGGGCCGCGACGCCCTCGCCACTGCCCCCGAAGGTGCCCGCCATCGCGAAGACCTGGACGTCCGTCGCCATCGCCACGTGCGCGTTGGCGGCCTGGTGCACCCGCGACAGCGACAACTGACGTCCGTCCCGGGCCAGGACCACCAGGGCCGCTTCCTCGGCTGTACGGACGGTCTTGGTCACGTCGCCCGTACGGGCGTAGAGGTGCGCCCCGACGGACCGCTCCAGCTCGGCCGCACGGGCCAGACCCGCGTGCCGGGTGCGCAGTCCGGCGGGGGCCGCGGCCGGACACACGACTCCCAGGTCCCGCCAGACCGGGCAGTCCGCTACGAGGTCGATCCGCCCCGACCGGGAATCCCTCGTCATGGCCAGGGCATGGACCTCCGTCCCCAGATCCCGTTCGAAGGCCGCCACGTCGGCGGTGGCCGTGGCGAGGGTCGTCGACACGTGCAGGACGCTGGTGCCGAGGTGCTCCTCCACGGCGTCGACCCGGTCGCTCATGTCCGTGAACAGGCTGATCGCGATCTGGCCCTGCGCGGCCAGCCCGATCGCGATGACCACCGCCGCCACCAGCCGGGCCACCGGGCGCGCGCCCGCCGCCAGCCGCCGGCCCGCGACCAGCATGCCCACCCGCCCGCGTGCGGCGCCCAACCGGGCCAGTGAGGGCCCGGTCGCCGCCACCACCGCGCCCGCCACTCCGGGCAGCAGGGCGATGGTGATCACACTTCCGGCCGCCAGGACCGGCAGGCGCAGATCGTACGGAGCCAGGTCGGTGCCCCGGACCGTGCCGAAGAGAGCCACGGGAAACAGCCACAGCATCCACTCGCGACGCCGTCCGGCGGCCACGGGCCGGGTCGAGCCGCCCGGCCGGTGGCGCGGCTGGAGCAGTACCACCGCGGCCAGAACCGCGAGCGGTACTCCCAGCACGGCGCCCACGAGGCCGGGGAGCGCGGCGCGCGCGTCCGGTTCGTACAGCACGAAGTCGACGACGGGCAGCGGCACGTCGGTGAGGAGTACGGGGGCGACCGTCACGGCCGCGGCCGACGCCCCGAGCGCCACGGGAAGGAACGCCTCGCCCACGGTGAACCAGGCCCGGGCGGTGACCGAGGCGCCCAGCGCGGTGAGGACCGCGGTCCGCCGGTCCCGGGCCGCGGCGCCGACCCGGGCGGCGATCACGACGAACAGGCCGGCGGGAAGGCCCACCATCGCGAGATAGGCCCAGTGGAACTCCTTCGGCCCGAAGTTGTACATGTGCTCACCGAGCGACGGCGTCCAGGAGACGCCGAATCCCGAGGCCCTGGTCATGTTCCCGGCGTCCAGTCGCTCCTGCGTCGGCCGTACGTAGGCGAAGTACTCGCTCGGCGACTCCAGGCCGTCCGGATCGATGGTGCCGACGCTCCGGCCGTATTCGCGGCGGACCTGTGGCCCGGCCGCCTTCAGGGCCGGGGAGAGCACGGCCTGTCCGGGCTCCGGCCAGTCGTTCAGGCCGGGTGGCAGGGGCGCCTGCGGGGTCAGGGGCTCTATGTAGACCACGTCGTACTGGCGGTCGCCCGCGCTCGCCAGCGTCGCCCGCCACAGGAGGGTGGCGGAGCCGTTGTCGGCGGTCTGGGGCCAACGGGCCTGGCTGCGCTCGGTCCGGCCGTCGAAGGAGGACACCGCGAGCAGGAATCCGCAGACGGTGAGGACGGCCACGGTGGTGGCCGCGAAGAGCGCGAAGTACCGGATGCGGCCCGCTTCCGCCGTCCCGGACGCGGCGCGCCCCATGCGCAGCAACTGACCGCGCAGAGCGGCCCCGTTCACCGCACCTCCCGCGTCTGGACCAGGCGCCCCTCGTGCAGGTGCAGCCGAAGGTCGGCGCGACCGGCCACCAACGGGTCGTGCGTCACCACCACCAGGGCACACCCGTGTTCGCGCGGGGTGCTGAACAACAGGTCGGCCACGGATTCGCGTTGTTCCCCGTCCAGCGCTCCGGTCGGCTCGTCGGCCAGCAGCAGCTCGGGGGTGTTGACCAGGGCGCGCCCCACGGCGACGCGCTGCCTCTCGCCGCCGGACAGGTCCCGCGTGGCCGCGGCCTGGGGCACACCGAGGCGGGTGAGCAGCGACTCGGCGCGGGAGCGTGCGTCGGTCACCGCCTCCCCGGCGAGCAGGCTCGCGATCATCACGTTCTCCACCGGGGTCAGTTCGGGCAGCAGCTCGCCGAACTGGAAGACCATGCCCACGTGGCGCCGCCGATGCGCGGCGAGGGCCCGCGCGGACAGCCGGGTCACGTCCTGACCCACGACCTCCACGCGCCCCGACTGCGGGCGTATCAGCCCCATGACGCACATCAGCAGGGTCGACTTCCCGCTCCCGGACGGCCCCATCACGGAGACGGAACCACCCGGCGGAACGGTGAGATCGGCACCGGCGAGCAGACTCCGGCCGGACACGCCGTAGACCACCTCGCTCAGCCGCAGAACAGGGGGGCGGGGGGTTGAGGTCACGCGGAGCTCCCTTGGTCGGGGGGATCACTCGATGTGTACGTCGCGGACAACGCATGCCTGACCGAGGGGCCGGGTCGGCCCCTCGGTCAGGCAGTGGTCGGGCTGTGTGGGCGGAACTGCGTCAGCCCGAGTACCAACTGGTGTGCCAGTCGGGCAGGTTGTTGCGGGACACCGTGCCGCGGGCCTTGTAGATCTCGGAGGCCCTACTGCTCTCGACGGTGCCCCTGTTGCCGTCGTTGTCGGACGGACCGTTCGGGCCGTTCTTGTTCCACAGGGTCAGCTTGGTACCCGAGTGGGCCACCCGGTAGTACTCGGCCTTGACCCAGTGGCTGGAACCCGTGTCCTTGATGTTCATGACGGAGCGGTTGCCCTCGGTCCAGAACCGGAGCTCGCCACTGTAGGAGTGCGGGCCGATCTCGTACGCGAAGGCGGGCGTCGCCGTGCTCAGGGCCAGGGCGGCGATGGCGCCGACCCCGAGCCGTCGAGCGATTCTGACGTTCACTGAAGTGTGTCCCCTCGTCTGACGGAGTGCCCGTGCCGCGACAGGCGACAGGGAGGGAGACGCACCGCGGAGAGCCGTGCGTTTCCTGTGGCTCCCAGACTGCTCGGGGACGATGGAGGGGAGAATCCACCCGTTGGGGGGTGTGAACGCGCCCCCCGTCCTGCCGGGGGGGCTGCCTACTTCAGCCCGATCTCCGCGCAGGCGTCCGCGTACTTCGCCGTGCAGATGTCGCTGGCCTTGTAGAAGCCGTCCGCGACGACCGTCTCGTCGATGTTGCCCTGGGTGAGGGCGACGACGGGGACGAGCTGGGCGGGGATGCCCTTGTGGGTGGGGCTGTCGACCTTGTCGCGGGCCAGTGCGTCGAACTGGATGTCCCGGCCCTGGACCCGCGCCACGGCCATCTCCGCGGCGTTCTCGGCCTCCTGCGGGTAGGACTTGTAGACGCTCATGTACTGCTCGCCGGTGACGATCCGCTGCACCGCGGAGAGTTCCGCGTCCTGACCGGTGATCGGGGGCAGGTCGGTGACGCCCGCGCCCTCCAGGGCCTTGATGATGCCGCCCGCCATGCCGTCGTTGGCGGAGTAGACGCCCGCGATGTTGTTCTTGCCGACCTTCTCGATCGCCTCGGTCATGTTCGCCTCGGCGTTCTCCGGCTTCCAGTCCTTGGTGTCGAAGGACTGGGCGATCGTCACCTTGCCGTTCAGCTCGGACATCGCGCCGGCCTTGAACTGCTTGGCGTTCGGGTCGGTGGGCGAGCCGTTCATCATGACGATCTTGTCGGAGCTGTCCGCGCCGTCGAGCGCGTCGATGAGGGAGCGGCCCTGCACCTCGCCGACCAGCTCGTTGTCGAAGGATATGTAGGCGTCGATCGGGCCCTCGGCCAGCCGGTCGTAGGCGATGACCGGGATGCCGGCGTCCTTGGCCTTCTGCACGCCGTCCCCGATGGACTGCGCGTCGACCGCGTCCAGCACGATCACGTCGACCTCGTCGTCGATCATCTGCTGCATCTGCTCGGTCTGCTTCGACGCGCTCGCCTCGGCGTTGGCGTACTTGACGTTGCCCGCGTCGTTGGTGAGCTCGCCGACCTTGGCCTTGAAGAAGGGGTAGTCGAACTGCTCGTAGCGCGTGTTCGCCTTCTCCGGCAGCAGCAGTCCCACGGTGATGTCGTTGCCCTTGGTCGGGCTCGCCTCGTCGCTGCTGTCCGTCGCGCCGAGCACGCCGCAGCCGGCCAGCACGAGGGACATCGAGGTGGCGGCCATGGTGATGGCGATACGGCGCATGTGAGGGCTCACTTCAGGTGCGATTCGGGACGTGGGTACAGCAGTGCGACCCATGTGACTGAAAAGCCAACGCTTCACCCACCATCGGCGTCAAGGGGAACCACTTAACGAGATGGGCACAGTACGTTCCACTTATCCGGCGAAAGTTCTGCGAACAGTCTGCGGAGATCTTCCGGGAGCGCTCTCACGCCCTGGTCACACCTGGTGCACAACGTGCGGGCGCCCGTGGGCGTCTGACGTACCGAGCACCTGTCGCGTACCGACCACCCGTCAGCCGCGTACCCACCATCCGTCAGCCACCGCACGGCGAAGGAAGACCGCATGGCCCACGTCACCGAGGACGCGCGCTTCGGCGCCCTGACCGTCCGGCTGGACACCGGCCTCGGGGAGGTCACCGTCGAGGGCGACGCACTGCCCCGCGTCGAGCTGCGCCGGGCGCAGGGCACGGAGACCGACGAGCACACCCCCGTCGGCACCCGGGACGGCCGGCGGCTCACCCTGACCGTCGACGGCGAGGAGGCGGTCGTCAGCCCGGCGAAGGGACGGCTGACGCGGCGCTCGTTCGCCGTCGACGTCCGGTACGCCGGCCGCACCTGGCGCCTGGTCCCCGACTCGGCCCTGGGCAGCCGCCTCACCCGCGACGAGGAGCACGTGGGGGACTTCTCGGGTGACGGCGAGGGGCGCGGCCACGTGCGGGCAGAGTGGCGCGAGGACGCCGCGTGCGAGGCCCTGGACGCCTCCCTCGGCTACGCGCTGGCCACCGCGTTCGGCACCGGCGCCGAGTCCATGTGGTCGCTGGCCGTCGACGCGGCCGGCGAACTGCTCCCCGGCTGACGGCCGCAAGGGAACCGCGGGCGCGGGGCGCACGTGAAGGGGCCCGGGGGCCGCGCACGAAGCGCGGCCCCCGGGCCCCTTCACTGGTTCCGTCAGTCCGACTGCTGCCGCTTGGGCCGCCACACGACCAGGGCGCTGGTCTGCTGCACCTCCTGGTACGGGACCAGGTCACGGCGGTACGACGCGTGCACCGCCGCCTCGCGCTGGCGCATCGCCGTCGCCGCCCCGTCGAGGGCGTCGGCCATCTCCGCCACCCGGGCCTGGAGCGCGGCGACCTGGTTCTCCAGTTCGATGATGCGCTTGATTCCGGCCAGGTTGATGCCCTCGTCCTGCGACAGCTGCTGCACCTGGCGGAGCAGCTCGATGTCGCGGGCCGAGTAGCGCCGGCCGCGCCCGGCCGTGCGGTCCGGGGAGACCAGGCCGAGGCGGTCGTACTGGCGCAGGGTCTGCGGGTGCAGACCGGAGAGCTGGGCCGCCACCGAGATGACGTAGACCGGGGTCTCCTCGGTCAGTTCATACGGGTTGCGTCGACGACCGTCCATCCCCATCAAGCTCCCTTCGCGGCCTGGAACAACTCCGCCCGCGGATCCTCGTCCGCGGTCGCCTCGCGATACGCCTCCAGCGCGTCACGAGCCTTCCCCGTCAGGTCCTTCGGAACACTCACCTCGACGGTGACCAGGAGGTCGCCCCGGCTGCCGTCCTTGCGGACCGCGCCCTTGCCGCGGGCCCGCATGGTGCGCCCGTTGGGCGTGCCCGGCGGAAGCTTGAGCGTGACGGGCGGACCGCCCAGGGTCGGCACCCGCACCTCGCCGCCCAGGGCGGCCTCGGCGTAGGTGACCGGGACGGTGACCGTGAGGTTGTCGCCCCTGCGGCCGAAGACGGAGTGCTCCTTGACGTGCACGACCACGTAGAGGTCGCCCGCCGGTCCGCCCCGCTCGCCCGGTGTGCCCTTGCCGCGCAGCCGGATGCGCTGCCCGTCCGACACCCCGGCCGGGATGCGGACCTGCATCGTCCGGGAGGACTTGGCGCGTCCGGAGCCCTTGCAGACGTCGCAGGGGTCCTCGGCGATCAGGCCGCGGCCCTTGCAGTCCGGGCACGGGTCGGTGAGCGAGAAACCGCCGCCGGAGCCCCGCGCGACCTGGCCGGTGCCGACGCAGGTCGGGCACACGCGCGGTGTGCCGTTCTTGTCGCCGGTGCCCGAACAGGCCTTGCAGGGCGCCTGCGAGGACATCCGCAGCGGCACCGTGGCGCCCTCGATGGCCTCCGTGAAGCTCAGCGTGACCTCGGACTCGATGTCCTGGCCGCGCCGCGGCTGGGTCCGCGTGCCGGCGCCGGGACCCCCGCCGGTGCGGTTGAACAGGCCGCCGAACACGTCCCCGAGGCCGCCGCCGAAGCCGCCGGCGCCGCCCCCTTGGCCCCCGCCCTGGGCGCCGCCTCCGAAGAGGTCGCCCAGGTCGAAGTTGAAGGTGCCGCCGCCGCCCGCGCCCGGCCCCGGACGGAAACCGCCGTTGCCGAAGAGGGCGCGGGCCTCGTCGTACTCCTTGCGCTTCTTGGAGTCACCGAGGATGTCGTTGGCCTCGGAGATCTCCTTGAAGCGCTCCTCGGCCCTGACGTTCCCCTTGTTGGCGTCCGGGTGGTACTCGCGGGCGAGCTTCCGGTACGCCTTCTTGATCTCGGCCTCGGTGGCGTCCTTGGGGACGCCGAGGACCTTGTAGTAGTCCTTCTCGATGAAGTCCTTGGTGCTCATCCCCGACGTCCCTCCTTCCCGCTTCGCCTACTGACGTCAGCCCTCCTCCGGGCCACCGCTCTCCTTGTTCTCCGCGGCGTCGGAGCCGTCCTTGGCGTCGGTGCTCTCCTCGGCCGGCTTGACGGTCTGCGCGCCGGGCTGCGGCTCGGCGACGGCCACCCGCGCGGGGCGGATGGTGCGCTCGCCGATCCGGTACCCCGGCTGCAGGATCGCCACGCAGGTCGTCTCGGTGACGTCCGGTGCGTAGGAGTGCATCAGGGCCTCGTGGATCGTCGGGTCGAAGGGCTCGCCCTCCTTGCCGAACTGCTGGAGGCCCATCTTGGCGATGACCGTCTCCAGCGACTCCGCGACGGACTTGAAGCCACCGACCAGCTCCCCGTGTTCCCGGGCGCGGCCGATGTCGTCCAGCATCGGGAGCAGCTCGGTCAGGAGGTTCGCGACGGCGACCTCCTTGACCGCGACGCGGTCCCGCTCCACGCGGCGGCGGTAGTTCTGGTACTCGGCCTGGAGCCGCTGGAGGTCCGCCGTACGCTCGTTGAGCGCGGTGCGCACCTGGTCCAGCTGGGCCACCAGGCCCGCGTTCTCGCTCGCGTCCCCGGCCGGGGCCGCGCCCTCCTCCGAAGAGGGGGCGGCGGCCTTCGGCTCGGCGTCGTCAGGGCTGGCGCCGGAGGGGACGTCGGGCTTCTCGTCGAAGCCCGGGGTCTCCTCCGTCACGCGGCACCGTCCTTGCGCTCGTCGTCCACGATCTCGGCGTCGACGACGTCGTCGTCGGCCTTGTCGCCGTCACCGGCGGTGGCACCGGCGCCCGGGGCCTCGCCGCCGGCGGCCTGCGCGCCCTGGGCGTCGGCGTACATGGCCTGGCCCAGCTTCTGCGAGACGGCGGCGACCTTCTCCGTGGCGGTGCGGATCTCGGCGGTGTCCTCGCCCTTGAGCTTCTCCTTCAGCTCGGCGACGGACTCCTCGACCTCGGTCTTGATCTCGCCGGGGACCTTGTCCTCGTTGTCCTTGAGGAACTTCTCCGTCTGGTAGACGAGCTGCTCGCCCTGGTTGCGGGACTCGGCGGCCTCGCGGCGGGCGTGGTCCTCCTCCGCGTACTTCTCGGCCTCCTGGCGCATCCGGTCGACCTCGTCCTTCGGCAGCGAGGAGCCGCCGGTGACGGTCATCTTCTGCTCCTTGCCCGTGCCCAGGTCCTTCGCGGTCACGTGCATGATGCCGTTGGCGTCGATGTCGAAGGCGACCTCGATCTGCGGGACGCCGCGGGGCGCCGGCGGCAGACCGGTCAGCTCGAACATCCCGAGCTTCTTGTTGTACGCCGCGATCTCGCGCTCGCCCTGGTAGACCTGGATCTGCACGGAGGGCTGGTTGTCCTCGGCGGTGGTGAAGATCTCCGAACGCTTCGTCGGGATCGTCGTGTTCCGCTCGATCAGCTTGGTCATGATGCCGCCCTTGGTCTCGATACCGAGGGACAGCGGGGTGACGTCGAGGAGCAGGACGTCCTTGACCTCGCCCTTGAGGACACCGGCCTGCAGGGCGGCGCCGATGGCGACGACCTCGTCCGGGTTGACGCCCTTGTTGGCGTCCTTGCCGCCGGTCAGCTCCTTGACCAGCTCGGCGACGGCCGGCATACGGGTCGAGCCACCGACGAGGACGACGTGGTCGATCTCGGACAGCTGGATGCCGGCGTCCTTGATGACGTTGTGGAACGGCGTCTTGCAGCGCTCCAGCAGGTCGGCCGAGAGCTGCTGGAACTGCGCCCGGGTGAGCTTCTCGTCCAGGTGCAGCGGGCCCTCGGCGGAGGCCGTGATGTAGGGCAGGTTGATCGAGGTCTCGGTGGACGAGGACAGCTCGATCTTGGCCTTCTCGGCGGCCTCGCGCAGGCGCTGGAGGGCCATCTTGTCCTTGGACAGGTCCACGCCGTGACCGGCCTGGAACTGCTTCACCAGGTAGTCGACGACACGCTGGTCCCAGTCGTCACCACCGAGGTGGTTGTCACCGTTGGTGGCCTTCACCTCGACGACGCCGTCGCCGATCTCGAGCAGCGAGACGTCGAAGGTGCCGCCACCGAGGTCGAAGACGAGGATGATCTGCTCGTCCTTGTCGAGGCCGTACGCCAGCGCGGCGGCGGTCGGCTCGTTGACGATGCGCAGGACGTTCAGGCCCGCGATCTCACCGGCCTCCTTGGTCGCCTGGCGCTCGGCGTCGTTGAAGTACGCCGGGACGGTGATGACCGCGTCGGTCACCTTCTCGCCCAGGTAGGACTCGGCGTCCCGCTTCAGCTTCTGCAGCACGAAGGCGCTGATCTGCTGCGGGTTGAAGTCCTTGCCGTCCAGGTTGATCTTCCAGTCGGTGCCCATGTGGCGCTTGACCGACCGGATGGTCCTGTCGACGTTCGTGACCGCCTGGCGCTTGGCCACCTCGCCGACCAGCACCTCACCGTTCTTGGCGAAGGCGACGACGGACGGCGTGGTCCTGGCGCCCTCGGCGTTGGTGATGACGGTGGGCTCGCCGCCCTCCAGAACGCTGACGACGGAATTAGTCGTGCCCAGGTCGATGCCGACCGCACGTGCCATGGTGAATAACCTCCAGCTGACTTGAGTGGAACAGGCTCAAGTGTGCATGACGGCCTTCGTGCGGTCAACGTAGGTGAGTCGAGCCGACTCAACTCTTATCCGTTCCTTACGCGCAACGGAGCGCTGACCTGCGCTTCTTCGGTACGCCTGGCCTGACGAACCGGGAAAATCGACCCTCGGGAGGATGCACCCCTAGGGGGTCCGACCGCCTCGGGAGACACCTGGGACTCCGTACGCGGCCGCCGCACCCGCGCCTGCGGCCGGCCGGGCACCGGCCCGTCCGCCTCCGCCCGCGGCCGCGCCTGGGGCCGGCCGGGCGCCTGTCCCGGCACCTCTGCCGCCCCTGCCCCGCTCCGCGGCCCGTACACCCGCACCCGCAGCAGTCCCGTCAGCGCGGCGACCGCAGCGCCCGCCACCCACCACACCGCCGTCCCGTCCAGCCGCCCGGTGTGCACGAGCACCCCCACGAGCACCGCGCCGCACGACGCCCCGCCGACGACCACCGCGGCGCCCTGCGGAGTGAGCCCGAGCCGGCGCAGCCGGTGGGCGAGATGGTCGGGCCCGGACCGCAGCGGCGGCCGCCCGGCCAGCCGGCGCGAGAGCAGGACGAGTACGACGTCCAGGCAGACCGGCACGGCGAGCGCGAACAGCACCGCCGCGCCGCTCGCGGGCGCGTACCCCTCGCGGGTCAACACGGCGGCCCCGGCGAGCAGGAACCCGGCGAAGAGGGCCCCGCACGCACCGAGCGCGATCCGCGCGGGATGCCAGTTGTGCAGCAGCAGTCCGGTCAGCGCGGCGGCCAGCGCGAGCAGCGCCACCGCCAGCCCGTCGCGCAGCTCCGCCGCGGCACAGGCGGCGACCCCGAAGGCGGTCACGACCCCCACCGTGCCGGCCACCCCGTCGGCGTGGTCGAGCCCCCGGAAGGCGGAGGCGACCAGCGTGATCCATCCCACGGCGAGCGCCCCGGCCAGCGGCCCCGTCTCGCCGTACGGCACGACGCACACCGCCGCGACGGCGGTACCCGCGACCACCCAGCGCCGCCGCAGCCGCCAGGCGTCGGCGGCGAGGCCGAGGACACCGACGGCGGACGCGCCCAGGAGCAGCCGGCCGGCCGCGGAGCCGAGCGGCACGACGCCGGTCCAGTCCCCGGCCCACGCGACCAGCGCGGTGACCAGGGCGACGGCCACCCCGCCGGAGAGCGGGACGGGCCGCCGGCGGCGGCGGTCGACGAGGGCGAGGGAGAGGGCGGGTGCGCGCAGCACCCCGGCGAGGAGAGCGGCGAGGAGAAAGGAGGCGGTGGCGGCGGCGATCCCGTAGAGCACAGGGATAAGCTATGCCGGATATCACGTTTTGTTATGAATTGCCCGCCCACGACGGCGTGGCGCCGGCCCGGCAACCGGGCCGGTGACCGCACCGGCGGCCGATCCCGGGTCAGGGTTGCCTCAGCGACGCAGATCACCGCACGTCCGACTACAGTGCGGCGGAGGATCGGGGTAGTCTCGGACGGACTGAATAAGTTACCGCTTAGTAATATCGATCCCCCTCGCAACCTCGCAGGCCCGAGGAGCCCCCAAATGCAACTCGCCGCGATCATCGTGTCGCTGGTCCTGATCGTGGTCGGCGTCGCACTGTTCGGCCGCGCCGTCCTGCAGATCGTCAACTACATGCGGCTCGGTCAGCCGGTGCCGGCCGGCACGCGGACCGACGATCCCGCAGCGCGCACCGTCACCGTGGTCCGGGAGTTCCTCGGCCACACCCGGATGAACCGCTGGGGCATCGTCGGGGTGGCGCACTGGTTCGTGGCGGTGGGCTTCTTCTCCCTGCTCCTGACGATCGTCAACGCGGTCGGACAGCTCTTCGAGGCGGACTGGATCCTGCCGGTCATCGGCGACTGGGCGCCGTACAACGTCTTCGTCGAGTTCATCGGCACCATGACGGTGCTCGGCATCCTCGCCCTGATCGTCATCCGCCAGCTGAGCAGGCCGGACAAGCCGGGCCGCAAGTCCCGCTTCGCCGGGTCCAACTTCGGCCAGGCGTACTTCGTCGAGGCCGTCATCCTCATCGTCGGCGTCTGCATCTTCATGCTGCACGCCCTGGAGGGCGCCCTCCACCACGTCGACGGCTACGAGGCCTCGTTCTTCATCTCGTACCCGGTCGTCTCCGCGCTCGGGAACCTGGACGTCTCCACCCTCCAGAACCTGGTCTACCTCTTCGCCGGCCTGAAGATCGCGACCTCGTTCATCTGGATGATCACCGTCGCCCTGAAGACCGACATGGGCGTCGCCTGGCACCGCTTCCTGGCCTTCCCGAACATCTGGTTCAAGCGCGACGCGAAGGGCGGCACCGCCCTCGGCGCCCTGCTGCCGATGACGTCGGGCGGCAAGCCGATCGACTTCACCGACCCCGGCGACGACGACACCTTCGGCGTCTCCCAGGTCGAGCAGTTCTCCTGGAAGGGCCTGCTGGACTTCTCCACCTGCACCGAGTGCGGCCGCTGCCAGTCGCAGTGCCCCGCCTGGAACACCGGCAAGCCGCTCTCCCCCAAGCTCCTGATCATGTCCCTGCGCGACCACGCGCACGCCAAGGCCCCCTACCTGCTGGCCGGCGGCGGCAAGACGATGGAGGGCGAGGAGAAGGCGTCCGAGGAGCAGCTCGCCTCGGTGCCCGCGGCGGCGCTCGCGGAGTCCGAGCGCCCGCTGATCGGCACCCTCGAGGAGAACGGCGTCATCGACCCGGACGTCCTGTGGTCCTGCACCACCTGCGGCGCCTGCGTCGAGCAGTGCCCGGTGGACATCGAGCACGTCGACCACATCGTCGACATGCGCCGCTACCAGGTCATGATCGAGTCGGCGTTCCCGTCCGAGGCGGGCACGATGCTCAAGAACCTGGAGAAGAAGGGCAACCCCTGGGGCCTGGCGAAGAAGCAGCGCCTGGAATGGCTCAAGGAGCTGGACTTCGAGGTCCCGGTCGTCGGCAAGGACATCGAGGACCTCACCGAGGTCGAGTACCTCTACTGGGTCGGCTGCGCCGGCGCCCTGGAGGACCGCGCCAAGAAGACCACCAAGGCCTTCGCCGAGCTGCTGCACATCGCGGGCGTCAAGTTCGCGATCATGGGCGGCGACGAGAAGTGCACCGGCGACTCCGCCCGCCGCCTCGGCAACGAGCCCCTGTTCCAGGAGCTCGGCATGGAGAACGTCATGTCCCTCAACACCGCCTTCGGCGAGGAGATGGACGACGACGGCAAGGTCACCGAGGAGTCGAAGAAGCCCAAGTCGGCGAAGAAGATCGTCGCCACCTGCCCGCACTGCCTCAACACCCTGGGCAACGAGTACCCGCAGCTCGGCGGCGACTACGAGGTCATCCACCACACCCAGCTGCTCCAGCACCTCGTCGACGAGGGCAAGCTGCTCCCGGTCACCCCGGTCGAGGGCATCATCACGTACCACGACCCCTGCTACCTGGGCCGGCACAACAAGATCTACACGCCGCCGCGCGAGATCATCGCCGCCGTCCCGGGCGTCCGCAACGAGGAGATGCACCGCCACAAGGAGCGCGGCTTCTGCTGCGGCGCCGGCGGCGCGCGGATGTGGATGGAGGAGCGGATCGGCAAGCGCATCAACAACGAGCGCGTCGACGAGGCCCTGTCCCTCAACCCGGACATCGTCTCCACCGCCTGCCCGTTCTGCCTCGTCATGCTGACCGACTCGGTCAACGGCAAGAAGAACGACGGCAAGGCGAAGGAGTCCATCCAGGTCGTCGACGTCGCCCAGCTCCTGCTGGACTCCGTGAAGACCCCGGCCGACCCGGCGGGCGAGCCGGAGGCCGAGAGCGAGCCGACGCCGGAGCCGGTGAAGTAGCCGCCGCCCGGCAGCCCTTCGGCCGACACCCCCTGGTCCCGTCCGGACCGGGGGGTGTCGCCGTTCATCGGAGTGCCGCCATGCACGGGGGGCGCCACTCACCCGGGGGCGTCTCAGCTCACCCGGGGGTGTCGCCATGCGTCGAACACGTGCATCATTACCCGGTCGTTGTCGGTGACACGGATTCACCGGTGGCACGGGTTGACCGGTGACACAGGTTGACCGGTGACACGGTTTCGGACGGGCGGGGTGAATGGTGCGCAGGCGAAGAAGCACCCGGGTCGGCACGGCGGCGGCCGTCGGCTGCATGCTGCTGCTCGGCGCCTGCGGCCAGGGCGGCCGGGCTCCCGGCACCAAGGACGCCGAACCCACCCCCGTACGGGCGGCCCAGGCCCCCGCCGCGCTGCCCGTCCCGCGCGGCGACGGCAGCGAGGTCCCCGACGACTTCAACGGCGACGGCCACCGCGACCTCGTCCTCGACGACCTGGTCAAGGCGCAGAGCCACGCCGACGACGCCGGAATCGGCATCGTCTACGGCTCCTCGCGTGGACTGGTCCCGGGCGCCCGGCAGTTGCTCACCCCGGCGAAGTACGCGGCCCCCACGGACGGGCAGACACCGGCCGTCTTCGAGGCGGAGGCGACCTGCGACCTCGACGGCGACGGCTTCACCGACCTGGTGGTCACCACCGACCCGCCCTACGACGGCCAGGGCCGCCCGCCGGTCCCGCTCCAGCTCCTCTTCGGCTCCCCGACCGGACCGGCCGCCCGCGCGGTCCCGCTGAACGTCCCCGACCAGGCCCGCTTCGGCAACGACTGGCCCGAGCGGCCGGTCTGCGGCGACTTCGACGGCGACGGCGCCGAGGACCTGGTCCTGCACGCCTCCGCCGGTCACCTCAGCTATCTGCGCGGCCCCTTCACCCGCAAGGGCGCCCCGCGGAAGGCCGGAGCGCCCGTCCTCTCCCCCGGCGAGGTACCGACCGGCCCCGCCGCCGACGTGAACCGCGACGGCTACGACGACCTGGTCGTCCGCGCCTCCGCGGGCCCCGGCGCCGCGGCCGTCGTCCTCGGCGGGCCCGCCGGCCCCACCCGCACCGGCGTCGACCTCCCCGCGGGCGTCGACGTCGTCCTCGGCTCCTTCGGGCGGGGCAAGGCGCTGGACGCGGCGGTGGGCGACGCGGACGGCACGGCCCTGCGCTTCGACCTGCCCACACCCCGGCGGGGCACCCTCGACACCCCCGGCACTCAGCTCGACGCGGCCGACTTCGACGGCGACGGTCTGATGGAGCTGGTCACCGGCGACTCCGGCGTACGCGTCCTCCCGGTCCGCGCAACCGGCCCGACGACGCGGGGCGCGGTCACGGTGGCGCCCGCCGCCGAGGGGACGACGCGGGTGCTGACGGCGGGCGACTTCGACGGCGACGGCCGGGCGGACCTGGTCGTGCGGACGTACCAGGGCGACACGAAGGACACGGTCGAGGTCCACCGGGGCGCGGCCGAGGGTCTGGTGACGACGGAGCCGGCGCTGACCTTCTCGACGTCGCAGTTCCTGGTCCGGTAGGCGGCCGGCGGGGCGGACGCGGACGGTCCACCGGCCGCCACCCCTTCCCCGAGCCGGTGCCGGGGACGGTGCGCGGGGCGGCTAAGGTTCCCCTCCGCATCACAGGGGAGGGGAACAGCACCATGAGGAACCGATTCACCAGAGCCGTCGCCACGCTCGCCGGCCTGGTACTGGCCGGCTCCGGGCTGGCCGTCGCCAACGCCGCTCCGGCCGCCGCGGACTTCGAGGAGGACTGCCCGAGGGGCTACTTCTGCGGCTGGACGGGCGACGACGCCGACGGCAAGATGTGGAAAACGAACAAGAACGTCGCGGACCTGGGCCGCTGGGCCGACGACATCCACTCCTACGCCAACCACACAAGCGCGGAAGCCTGCCTGTACGGCAAACGGAACTACGACAAGTCGAGCTACCTCTGGTACGTGGAACGCGCCCCCAGCGGCGAGGGACTCGCGTATTACGGGGAGAACGACCGGGTGATCGGCTCGGTCAGGTTCGTCCAGGACCGGCACGAGTGCGACGTGAGCGACTACCCGTCCTGGGCGGTCTCGCCCACCTCCGGCACCCCGGAGTTCGGTGACATGGACGGCGACACCCGGCCCGACATCATCAGCCGCGACCGCGCGGGACGCCTGTGGTTCAGCCCGGGCAGCGGAACGGCGGGCCGGATCATCGGCACCGGCGGCTGGAACGCGATGAGCGCCCTGACCCGGCACGGCGACTTCAGCCGCGACGGCCGCGAGGACGTCATCGCCCGTGAGGCCGCCACCGGCAGGCTCTGGCTCTACCCCGGCACCGGCTCCGGCCGCCTCGGCGCCCGCAAGCTCATCGGCACCGGCGGCTGGAACGGCATGCGCACCATCACCGCCTCCGGCGACCTCACCGGCGACGGCCTCACCGACCTCGTCGCCGCGGAGAAGTCCACCGGCAGGCTGTACCTCTACTCCGGCACCGCCACCGGCGGCCTCGGCCCCCGCAAGCTCATCGGCACCGGCGGCTGGAACGCCATGAACACCCTCGTCGGCATGGGCGACACCAACGGCGACGGCCACCCCGACCTCTACGCCCGACAGGCCGCCACCGGCCAGCTCTGGCTCTACCCCGGCACCGGCTCCGGCGGCCTCGGCGCCCGCAAGCTCATCGGCACCGGCGGCTGGAACAGCATGGCGCACCTCGTCGCCGTCGGCGACGTCAACGGCTCCGACACCCCCGATCTCGTCGCCGTCACCAACGACAGCTACACGCGGGACGGTTCGCTGTACGGCGCCGGCTGGCAGGTCGTCTACACAGGCCGCGGCGACGGCCGCCTCGAAGGCGCCTGGCCCGTGGGGGAAGGCTGGTGGGGTTTCACCGCCTTCTGCTGACGGCACTCCCGCCCACTGGGGCCGTACGACACCGTCACCGACCCCCGTACGGCCCCTAGGGGACGCCCCGGTCAACCCCCGTAAGGGATGTCACAGCTCGGCCGCAAAGGGTCCCCCGAATGGCCGGGCCCCGCACGTCACTCTCCGGGACCAGGTACGTTCGAAGGCGTGGCTGGATTCAGGATCGGACGCGGCCGGGACAACGGCGCTCCAAACACGCGACCGCAACGCCCACCGTACGGACAGCAGGCTCCCCAGGGACCGCCGTACGGCGGCCAGGCGGCGCCTCGGCAGCCGTACCCGCAGCAGCCGTACGGGGGTGGCGGACCGGGACCGGCTCCCGGCGGATCCCCGTGGCCGCAGGCCCACGGCGGCGGCCACGGTGGCGGCCACGGCGAGCCGGAGTACTTCGGCGACGGCGGCCACCACCCCGGCGGGCACGGCGGCCAGGCCCCGTACGACCCGTACGCCGCCAACAACCCAGGGCACACCCAGGCGTTCAGCGTCGACGACCCCTACAACCAGGGCGACACCTACCGCGCCGGCTCGGCCCCCGCGCCCGGCCCGGTCGGCCCGCGCCTGCACTGGAAGGACCTGCTGAGGGGCGTCGTCCTCGCCCCCAACCAGACCTTCCTCCAGATGCGGGACTACGCGATGTGGGCCCCGGCGCTCATCGTGACGTTCCTCTACGGCCTGCTGGCGGTCTTCGGCTTCGACGGCGCCCGCGAGGAGGCGATCAACGCCACCCTGTCGAACGCGGTGCCGATCGTCCTGACGACGGCCGTCGCCATGGTCCTGAGCGCGTTCGTCCTGGGCGTGGTCACCCACACGCTGGCCCGCCAGCTCGGCGGCGACGGCGCGTGGCAGCCCACGGTCGGCCTCTCCATGCTGATCATGTCCATCACGGACGCCCCGCGCCTGGTCGTCGCCCTGTTCGCCGGCGGCGACGCGCCCTTCGTCCAGATCCTGGGCTGGGCCACCTGGATCGCGGCCGGCGCCCTCCTCACCCTGATGGTCTCCCGCTCCCACGACCTCCCCTGGCCGAAGGCGCTGGGCGCGTCGGCGATCCAGCTGATCGCGCTGCTGTCGATCGTGAAGCTGGGCACCTTCTAGCATCCGGCCACGCGAAGGCCCCCGGTGTCGCACACCGGGGGCCTTCTCCCTGCCCCACGGCGATCACCTGGTGCTACTGTCACCCTGCTCACGCGGGACGAGCGGCGACATCGTGAAACGCCCCCCTGCGCGACCGCCCTGGGGAGGGACTCCTTTCGTGATACGTCCGCTGAACAAGCGGGCCGTGCGCCGTCGGCGTGCGCTCGGCCGCACCGCTGTCACCGTCACGCTCGCCGTGACCGCCGGAATCGGCACCACGGCGGCAGGCACCGCCGCCGCGGCGCCCACCGGGACCACCGCCGCGGCCGCCGAACCCGTCGTCGTCAGCCCCGGCGCGCGCTTCGTGCCCCGCGCCACCGTCGTCCTCAACACGGGCGAGACCGGCCTCCTCACCGCGCAGGAGGGCGACGACCGCCTGCGCTGGATCGACTACGCCACCGGCGCGACGACCGTCCTGGACCGCCGGCTGCCCGAGCCGCTCGCCTACGACGTGGACGACTTCCGCTTCGCCGAGCACCCCGGAGACTTCGGCCACGGCTCCGACACCGTCGCCCTGTACGCCCCGACACCGTCGCCACACGTGACGCTCCAGCAGCGGGCCGGCGACGGAGCGACGGTCACGATCCCCGTCCCGGACGGCCAGACGTACGTCGCCACCTACGGAGACACCGTCATCACCCGCACCGGCACCGAGAACGCCGCGACGGGCCTGCACCTGCTGCGCCCGGAGGACGGCGGGGTGCGGGACCAGAGGCTGGAGGGGCTGCCCGAGGGCTGGCACCTCACCATCAGCTCGGGTGACGCCCGGTCCGTGGCCGTCCGCGCGATCAAGTGGGAGGACACCAGGATGTCGCAGGGGTGGTGGGTCGTCGACCTCGCCACCGGGTCACTGAAGACGCTGTCCACGCACGGCGAGAGCGTCTCCTTCGACCGGGACACCGTCTTCCACCTCGACGCCCCGGAGCCCTACGCCGCCCAGGTCTACCGCCGGGACGACCTGGATGCCGAGCCGACCACGCTCGACCTGCGGGAGGTGCACGCGTACGACGACACGATCCTGCCCTTCGCCGACGGCTTCGCCACCGTGTCCGCGCCCAACCCCGGCAACAACGAGTACCGCGGCAACGCGCTCACCCTGAGGGACATCGAGGGTCGGCACGCGAGGACCCTGCTGGACGTCGCCTCCCCCTCGCTGCACCGCACTCCCGACGGCTCGCTGCTGGTGACCGGCGCCGAGAAGGACACCGACTACGGCCCGCTCGACTGGGGCTACTACCTCTTCACGCCCGCGGCGGACGGCACCGTCACCCGCAAGCGCGTCGCCGACATCGAGGACCGGGAGGCCGAGCCGTACGGCATCTCCCTGGGCAGCGGCATCCTCACCACGGCCGACGACTCGAAGCTCTACATGCCGCACACCTACGTCGGCGCCTACCGCAGCACCTGGCTGAAGACGTCCGGCCGCCCGGAGGAGCTGAACTCGACCGTCGACGGCCTCGTCGCGGGCGACGACGGGGACTGCGGCGACTCCGAGAGCGGCTACTGCGTGACCATGTTCGCGAGCGGCGACGGCCACCACGGCCGCAAGGCCGGTACCGAGCAGGACGTCACCATGCTCTACCGCAACGGCGCCTCCTCGTGGGGGCCGCGGGTGACCTCCGGGTACTACAGCCCACAGCTCCTCGACCTCTCCGGCCGGTACGGCGTCGTGAACGAGGGGACGGGCGGCGCGCAGGCCGTCGTCCACTTCAAGGACGGCGACACCGGGAGCGTCGTGGAGAAGCGGGCGGAGGTCGCGGCCTCCGTCTGGGGCAGCACCCTGTGGAGCGCCCTCGGCCGGTGGGACGACACCGGCTCGGGCGTGTCGACGCGGGTCGCGGCGAAGAACCTGTCGACGGGCGCCGCAGGCGAGTCCTTCGACGCCGGCTGCGTCCCCAGTGACCTCCAGGCCGTGGGCCGTTGGGTGTACTGGCGGTGCAGCGACTACTGGCACGACTTCAAGGGCGCCGGCGTCTACGACCGGCAGACCAAGCGCTTCCTGAAACTGGGGGCCGACAAGACACTCCTCGGTGACGGCTATCTGGTCCGCCAGTCGGACACGACCGGCTTGACCCTCGTCGACCTGCACGACGGCTTCCCGGCCGGCGGCGCGGAGGCGGACCTGCCCCGCCGCGTGATCGTCACCGCCGCCGAGCTGGGCGACCGGACCGTGCGCCGGGCCGGCTGGACCGTGGACCGCTTCGGCGGCCACGTCGCCTACATCGGTGCGGACCGCCAGGTGCGGATCGTCCCGTCGAACGTCCCCGCCTCCCGTATCACCGTCATCGACGCGGAGACGTCACCGACCCTGGACATCCAGGCCGGGGCGACGTGGGCGTCGCGCTGGTGGCTGTCGAAGCCGGCCGCCTCCTGGTCGCTGACACTGAAGAACAAGGCGGGCGGCAAGGCCGTGCGCACCCTGTCCGGCGGCGAGGCCCGGGGCCTGCTCCCAGCCTCCTGGGACGGCAGGGACGCCGCCGGGAAGCACGTCCCGAACGGCACCTACACCTGGACGCTGACCGTGAAGCCCGCCGACGGCGCCGGGGCCGACCTCTCCGTCTCCGGCACCGTGCCGGTCACCGGCGGCGCGGCCGTCTGGCGGGACATGGCCGGCGACGACGGCTTCGGCGACCTGCTCACCACGGACGCCGCCGGCGCCGTGTCGCTGTACCGGGGCACCGGAACCGGCGGGCTCTCGGCCCGCACCGCCGGCACCGCGGGAGCCTTCGCCGCCGGCTCGCTGCTCGTGCCCGTCGGGGACGTGGACGGCGACCGGTGCGCGGACGTGCTGGTGCGCGTCGGCGACCAGCTGCGGGCCTACCGGCCGGGCTGCGGCAAGGTCGTCGGCGCCTCGTCGCCGTACACGCCGATCGGCGGCGGCTGGTCCCAGTACGACCGGCTGACCTCGCCGGGCGACCTGAACGGGGACGGCCTCGTCGACCTCGTCGCACGCCAGGCGGCCACCGGCGACATCTACTTCTACGCCGGTACGGCGGACCATCGCCTGAAGCCCCGGGTGCGGATCCAGACGAACTGGAAGCTGTACAAGAGCATCACCGGCGCCGGGGACCTCAACGGCGACGGCCGCGGCGACCTGCTCGGCCTGGACAACGCGGGCGTGCTGTGGCGCTACTACGGCACCGCCGCCGGCGGAGTGACCCCACGGGAGCGGGTCGGCGGCGGATGGAACGTCTACTCCGCCCTCGCCGGCACCGGCGACCTCTCCGGCGACGGCCGCACCGACCTGCTGGCCCGCGACACCACCGGGAAGCTGTGGCGATACGCGTCCACGGGATCCGGGGCGTACGGGGGCCGGGTGCTGATCGGCACGGGGGGCTGGAACACGTTCAAGGGCCTGTTCTGACCCGTCCTGCCCTGCCCGACCGAACCGCGAAGGGCCCCGGCGTGTGTCACGCCGGGGCCCTTCGCGCACGGCGTACCGCGCGACACTCAGGCGTCGAGCACCTGTCCGTCCCGGCGCACTACTGGAGGCAGGACACTCCACGGGAAGTTGATCCACTCATCGGTCCGCTTCCACACGTACTCGCACTGGACGAGCGAGTGCGACTTCTCATAGATCACCGCGCTGCGGACCTCGGCGACGGTGTCGAGGCAGAAGTCCCGCACCAGCTTGAGCGTCTTGCCGGTGTCGGCGACGTCGTCGGTGATCAGGACCTTCTTGTCGGAGAAGTCGATGACGTTGGGGACGGGCGCGAGCATGACGGGCATGTCGAGCGTGGTCCCGACGCCCGTGTAGAACTCCACGTTCACGAGGTGGATGTTCTTGCAGTCCAGCGCGTAGGCCAGCCCGCCCGCCACGAAGACGCCACCGCGGGCGATGGAGAGCACTATGTCCGGCTCGTACCCGTCGTCCGCGATCGTCTGAGCGAGTTCGCGCACGGCGACGCCGAACTGCTCGTAGGTCAGATTCTCCCGAACATCACTCATGCGCGCGTCCTGCTCATACCTGGGTTCATGCCCGGGTTCACACCTGGGTCCGATGGAAGTTGAGGAAGGAGCGGGAGGCGGTCGGCCCCCGCTGCCCCTGGTAACGGGACCCGTACCGCTCGCTCCCGTACGGGTGCTCGGCCGGCGACGTGAGCCGGAACATGCAGAGCTGCCCGATCTTCATCCCCGGCCACAGCTTGATGGGCAGGGTCGCGAGATTGCTCAGCTCCAGCGTCACGTGCCCGGAGAACCCGGGGTCGATGAACCCGGCGGTGGAGTGCGTGACGAGGCCGAGCCGCCCGAGCGAGCTCTTCCCCTCCAGCCGCGAGGCGAGATCATCGGGCAGCGAGACGACCTCGTACGTACTGGCCAGCACGAACTCGCCGGGGTGCAGGATGAACGGCTCGTCGCCCTCCGGCTCCACGAGCCGGGTCAGATCCACCTGCTCCACGGAGGGGTCGATGTGCGGGTACCGGTGGTTCTCGAACACCCGGAAGTAGCGGTCGAGGCGCACGTCGATGCTCGACGGCTGCACCATGGAGTCGTCGAACGGATCGATCCGCACCCGCCCGGAGTCGATCTCGGCCCGGATGTCCTTGTCTGAGAGAAGCACGCACCGAGGATACGCAAGGCGCGCGGAGCTGCGACAACCGCCGCCGCACCGCGCGCCCGATCCTGCCCCGGGAAGCCCCCGGGATGTCCTGCTACCGCTCCTGCGAACCCACCGGCACGGCACTCCGCAGCCGCGCACACCGCGGACATCGGACGAGCCTGCCGGGGCCGAGTCGCTCGGCCTGCTGCATCGGGAACGAGGCGGCGGTGAACACGTGCCCATCGGCACAGCGGACGACGGTGGTGCGCTCCATCAAGTCCTTCAAGTCCCTTCCCCAAGAGCCGCGTCTGGCTGTCTACCCTGACGACAAAAGCCACAGTACGGGATGAAAGAGACGACTCTCCAGGCGGCACTCCGCCTTCACGCACACCCTCTCCGACGCCCCCACCGTACGCGCCAACTCGGCCCACCCGCAGCCGGATCCCACCCCCCGGAACGACCAGCGGCCTCGCGGCGGGAACACCGGGGGCCGGCGATGGGGTAGAGTGAGCGAGCGTCCAGGCACCGACCGTGTTCGGCGTCTTACGCGGGTGTAGTTTAATGGTAGAACATCAGCTTCCCAAGCTGAGAGCGCGAGTTCGATTCTCGTCACCCGCTCCATGCGAAACCCCCCAGGTCATCGACCCGGGGGGTTTCTTGTTGTCCAGACCGGTGGGCGACTGCCGCACCACAACCGCACCATGCCTCTGTGGCTGGGGCGGTCGGCTCCACGGCTTTACAACGGCTAACAAAATGGTCGTCGGGCCTGTGCTTACAAGCCTCCCGGCTCGCCTTCGGCGTTGAACCTTGTCAGGGAGCGCTCCAGCAGTTCCAGAAACTGTCGTAGGCCATCGGCTACCTTGTCGAGCTCCGCTTCGTCCAGCGAAGCCGTCCGCGTCCGGTACACGGCCCCATCAGGCCCCGCGACATAGATCAGGCCGCCGCCGTTCGAGCCGATGACCAGGCCACGGCTCTTTTCGTCCGTGCCGACGTCGACAACGCCGCACTCCTGGAGCCGCAGCAGGAGGTCACCGGCCGGATCGAGGAAGTAGCCGTTGCCAACGTCCTCCCAGGTGACGTCACCGATGCCCTCGTAGAAGGTGACCAGGTCAGCTGGTGTAGGGGTGACTTGGGCCAGCGTGCGAGCCGCGGCTTGATCGTCATGGTCGGCCGGCCGAACCTGGTTGATCCCGGGAGGAAAGCCGTGCCGATGCTCGAACTCGCCCGTCATGGCCGTGAGTGTCCCGCTGACCCTCTCTGTCCACGAGGCCAGCCAGGCAGGCGAAAGCGATCGATCGCTCATGGGGCCGGATCATGGCATGCGCGACGGACATCCATGGAGTGCCCAGCGGTTCCAGTGTCAGCGCAATGCCCTGAGCTGCCGATGGGTGATGAGGCAGCAGGCGAGTTTGAGGAATGCTTCGTGGATGTCAGCTCGCCGTTCCCAGCGGATGCGCAGGCGACGGAAGCCGTGCAGCCAGGCAAAGCTCCTCTCCACGACCCAGCGGTAGGTGCCCAGTCCGGTGCCCAGTCCGGTGCCGTGCAGGGTGCCGCGGCGGGCGATCGCGGGCACGATGCCGCGGGCGCGGACCTGGTCCCGGTAGATGTCGTGGTCGTACCCGCGGTCGGCGAACAGTGAGTCCGGCTTCCGGCGAGGATGACCGACCCGGCCGCGGACCGGCAAGATCGCGTCGAGCAGGGGCAGGAGTTGGGTGACGTCGTTGCGGTTGCCGCCGGTCAGCAGGACCGCGAGCGGGGTGCCGTGTCCGTCGGTGATCAAGTGATGCTTGGAGCCGGCTCGTCCCCGGTCGACCGGCGATGGGCCCGTGTGCTGCCCCCTTTTAGCGCCCTGACGTGCGAGGAGTCGACCACACAGCGGGACCAGTCCAGACGTGCGGCCGCGTTCAGTTCGGCCAGCAGAATCTCGTGCAACCGCTGCCAGACGCCAGCCTCGTTCCAGCCTCGCAGCCGGCGCCAGCACGTCATGCCCGACCCGAAGCCGAGGTCCTTGGGCAGGTACTCCCACTGGATCCCGGTGTGCAGCACGTACAAGATCCCGCACAGCACGTCCCTGTCCGGCAACGGCTTGCGACCTGGATGCCGGAACCTGCGCTCACGCTGCGGCAGCAGCGGCTCCAGACGGTCCCACAGTTCATCCGACACGATCCACGGCGACGTCCCCACACCGAACAAAGGCTCAACTCCCGTGCCGGACACGGCAACCAGGACTGATCCACCTCATTGTGTTAGGCGTTGTAAGCCCGGAGAACTAGGGTCGTGAGTCGGGCGCCCGCAACGGCTGCCCGCCCAAGCGGCCGGCTGCCACTCAACCTCTCGTTCCTTGGACAGGGGATCTCCTTCTGCTGACCTCCTGCTTCTCCGGTTCGTCGCCGACCGGCATGCTCAGCTTGAGGTCGCGCAGACCCGCAACGCGTGCTCGGGTTGCCTGGCCGGTGTCGTACGTAAGCACCGTCACTTCGCGCCCCGACAGGGGCTTGACCGCCAGTGCCCTGTCCACAATCTCGTCATCCTTGATTGGCAGCCGCACATGACCCGGCGGATCGAACAGGAGCTGCACGGTCACTTCGCCACGTCGCAGCCCGGTGGTTCGCAGTTCCTCGGCGTCAGCCTCACGGAGCCTGGCCTGCTCCGTGCTCTTCTGGAAGAGTCGATCCAGAACAGCAAGTGTGTACCGTGCCCGCCATCGCGACTGCGGGGCCTTGCTCTCCTTGAGTTGGTCGAGTTCATCAACCACGACCATCGGCACCATGAGGTGTACGAACGCCCCGCGCGTACCTAGCAGAACAGAAAAGTCCGTGTCTTCCAGCTTGTCTGGATGATGGATGAGACGTGAATGCCGTCGTCCGCTGCCGGAGTTCGGCACTCACCAGTTGGTTCACGAGGCGCTGAGTCGTCCCGACGGTAAAACTGTCCAGTCCGGCGAGCAACTGGTCGTGCCGCTTGGTAAGAACAAGCCGGTCAAGGTCAGCGCTGCTGATGAGAGCCTCCAGTCGATCAACGGCATACGCCGCCCAATCTAGGTAGGCCAAGAGCCGTTCGTAGTACTCGTGCGGACCGCTGGTGTGCAGGTTCGAGAGCTTCTGGCACACCTCGCTGAGCGTCTTGTATAGGTGCTTCCGGTCAACGCCGGGCAGCGAACTCACAAGCATCCCCGTACTGTGGCAGCTTACGGACACTGCCCGCACGTGAACTGTCGTACTCCTGACGCTGAACGGCGCCAAAGCAGTACCGCGGCCCGAGCCAAGGGCCAGGTCAGTCTCTGGTTGGCAACGGCTCGTGACGGTGCCAGATCAGGTACCGGTCCTCGCGGCGCAGCTCCGCTGACCCCCACTCAATGCGCATGACACCTTTCTCCATGGAGCAGGCGTAGGCGACGAGGACGAGCTGCACGTCCTCGGGAAGCAGCTCCAGATCTGGATGCACTTCGGAGTCGTCAAGCTCTCCCCAGTCCAGGTCGAATGCCTGCTGCCTGGGAGGTGGGCCGTGGCGGCGGATCAGGTCAGCTCGGAAGCCTGTGGCCCGACGGAGACGAGCGGCTGTGACAGGCACGTCTTTCTTGGCGTAGCGGAGGGGGTAGATCAGGTGGCCGCGGACGAGCATCAGCGTTCGCCCTTGTAGACGCACAGCTTCCCCAAGCCCTGAGATGCCGGCGGCCAGTTCTTCGTATTGCACCGCGTAGAGGCCATGCCCGTAGGCCTCGAGCGTCTGAGTGTGAACGCCCTCATGCCCCGTCCGGGCGCGGTCATGAGCCCGTAGGAGGCAAGCCGGGATGATGTCGGCCAGCTCACCGGCTATGTCCCCGAAGGTCTCACGTGCCCATTGACTGGCTGAACCCACGACGTAGCCCCTCCCTGATGGTCCTGCGGCACAGCACCGAGCAGCATCCGCCTCAACCGTGCTGCGCCCAGGCGAGTCACACAAGGTCGCAACCAGCGCACGAAGGGAGCGCGCACCGCCTGAACAGGGTTCACCGCACGTACCACTCGCCTGTCAACCACAGCAGACGTTCGCCCGGCCCGATCGCTAGGGTGACGGCAATCCCGACGGCAACGACGGCGAACGGCAGCGACCCTCAGCAGCCCACCACGGTGCCGGTGTAGGCCGATCGGTCGAATAACTAAGATGATGTCTCAGTTGGCGTGATTGCTCTATTCCCCGGCAAGATGCACCGGCATGGCAGATCCGGAGCTTGAGCGTGTTAACGACATTGCCCTCACGGCGGTGCAGGCCCTGCTGGGGCTGATCTCCTCCGACGTGGTCGCGGTAGCGGTTGGGGTCGAGGAGGACAGAGTGCTGCTCTCTTTCTGGGTGCATCGCCATACCACCGAGATCGACGAAGACACCGCCGATGCGATCGCCGACCTGGACGCCTTTCTCCAACCAGACGGCCCGCTGATCGAAGCGCGCGTCGTGGTGGGTGCTCCGGAGGCGGCCGTCATGAGACCGCACGAGCGCATGATCTATTGGGCCAAGTCCTAGACCTGCGCGGCTCTGCGGCAGCAGCTGAGGGCGCAGGCGATACCGACGAAGGCGAGGAAGTGGTCAGCGGTGCGTTCGTAGCGGCGATGCAGGCGGCGGCAGCCGTTGAGCCACGACATGGTGCGTTCGATCACCCAGCGGTGCCGGCCCAGGCGGCCGGATGACTCGATGCCGCGGCGGGCGATGCGCGGGACGATCTGTCGTCGCCGCAACCAGTTGCGCAGGTGGTCGAAGTCGTAGCCCTTGTCCGCGTGGAGCTTGGCCGGTCGGCGTCATCTGGGCCCGTAGCGGGAGCGGATGGGTGGGATGCCTCGCATGAGCGGGATGAGGGCCCGGCTGTCGTGCAGGTTGGCGCCGGAGATGCCCACTGAGATCGGCAGGCCGTTGCGGTCAGAGATGACGTGGATCTTCGACCCGAGTTTGCCGCGATCGGTCAGATTCGGTCCGGTCAAGGGCCCCTTTGACCGCCCGGACACTGACCGAATCGATCGCGCACCGGGACCAGTCCAACTCGCCGTTCGCGCCGAGCCGGTCAAGCACGACGCGGTGCAGCTTGGCCCATACCCGGGCTTTGGACCAGTAGGTGAAGCGGCGGTGCACCGTATGCCAGGACGCGCCGAAGACGGGCGGCAACTGCCGCCAGGTACAGCCCGACGTGGCCACGAAGATGACTGCAGCGAGCACCGCACGGTCGTCGCACCGCCGACGCCCCCCACCTTGTGCGCGAGCCGGTGGTTCCGGCGCCACGTCCAGGAAGATCTCTCATAACCCATCCGGCACGAGCCGTTCAACTATCCCCATGCAAGGGCAACGAGCCAACGCCAACTGAGACATCGTCTAACTGCGTGACAACGCCGACGTATAGCGGCGGACATGCACGGACGTCTGTGGGCCTTCAGCGCAGGTAGCGGACACACCCAGCTCAAGGTCAGACACCCGCCTCCGATATCCGCGAGCGACATGAACGGCCCCGGAAGTCAGAATTGCCAGGCGGTCTGACGTGGGCAGCATGGCCATGAGGCTCACCGATAGTGCCGAGGAGCAACCGAACGTCTAAGAGCTCGTAACAGGATCTTGTCGGGGTGCCGCCAGTGCGCAGAGCAGCCCTTCACCGAGCAGACACTTGCTCACAATCTAGGCCATTGCATGGTGACGCAATGAGGGCCACCACCACCGTGCGTCAAGGCCACTGCAGGAGTGAACCTGACCTTTCGTCCCGAAAAGACCTGCTTGAACTGGCGGGCAATCGCAATGTCGGTACCGGCACCCACCGTGGGGACAATCACGCTGCGGTTGGTCAGCAGAAAGTTGATGTACGAGGCGGGCTGCGCACGGCCGTCTGGCATGACAGCGTAAGGCAGGTGCTCCACTACGTGGACGTGCAACGGCTCTCCCCCGGCAAGCCGGGAATGCGCAAGGACATCCAGGTTGGCCGCCAGACGGGTGTGGTTTGGGTTGTCGACTGCTGCTACCTGGACAAGCAACGTGTCTGGACCGGTGAACACAGCGACGTTATCGACGTGCCCATCGGTGTTCGCCAAATCCTCAACAAGACCGTACGGGAGCCAGATGACATGGCGCACCCCTAGACTGCGGCGTACGACGGCTTCGAAATCCTGACGGGTAACCGGACCATTCCGATTGAGGTTGAGGACACACTCTTCAACGACGACGGCGGTGCCGGCGCCGTTCATGGAGATGGCCCCGCCCTCCAATACAAACGGTAGGCTCTCGATCGGAAGATCAAAGTGCCTGGCGACCGCATGCCCCACCGAGGCGTCGCCTGTGTACGGGACAAATCGGCGTCCCCAGGAGTTGAAGGAGAAATCGACGACTTCCGCGCCTGCTTCCCCCCGCGCCAAGATCGGACCGTTGTCACGGATCCACCCGTCATCGATGGGGTGCACAAGCAAGTGGCTGTTCTGCGGCAGAATCCGCCCCACCAGGTGCTCATCACGTGGATGGCAGATCACCACGATTGACTCGTCCTCAGCGACTGCGTTGAGGAGCGCCGTGTATTCCTCCACTGCGCGGCCCATCCAAGGGGACCAGACCGACTCGCGAGTAGGCCACGCGACGAGGGTGGCTTCGTGATCCTCCCACTCACCGGGGACGGTGCGACTACTCATGCGCGCCTTACGGGATCACGAACAGGAATAGGATGGACAGACCGACGCCGATCAAGCCGCTGAAGAATCTGGCCAGGATGTCCGTCCAATAGGCTGACGCCACATCGGAGATGAGAGCTTGTGGAGTCACTCCCGCATGCAGGGCTTGCCCTTCAGCCAGACGCTTGATCGCTTCGACTCTCCACGCCAGGGATGAAAACGCGACGGCGGAGACGAAGGCGGCCAGCGTGCACCAGCCGAGCGCCGCTCGGTTGACGGGTGTCGGCACCGTTCCGTAGGCCGAGGTGAAGGTGTTGACAGCAAGGGACAGGACGACAGCACCCGCGAGATACAAGGCTGCGGGGTTGATCAGGGTGATGGCCATAGCTAACCTACGCATCGCCAACGATCTCCTTCACCTGGCGCCGGAACTTATTGATCTGTTCCATGAGTGTCGAAACGGGCTCATCCCGGCATAACGTGAGGGTGCTGTCAGCGAGGTCATCGATCTTTGCGATGTCGGCCAGAATCGATGCCCTACGCCTGGCTGTCGCGTCGCGCTTAAATAGCCGCCCTCCCACCTGCTCCGCGAACTGTTGGAGCGTGACGAGCCGCTCGTTGAGACGCTCCTTAGCCGAACCCCATACTTCGCGTACCTCTGTCTGCGCCGCTTCACGGCGCTTCGTTTCAGCTCCTGCCAGCAGGGCCTCGACGGTCTCCACGATGTCGGTGGTTCCATAGCCGCGACGTTCCACATCGCCCTTGATCACCACATCGGCGACGCCGTATCGCAGCAGAATGTTCTTGTAGATTGAACCTTTGAGTCGCGAGCCGGTTACCACCGCCCTCGGTAGCTCTGGCCGGTTCTGCAAAAGGAAGGTCAGCACCTCATAGCCCGAGTAATCGTCCTCGTCGGTGAGGTTAAGATCGATCAGAGCGCAGTCGAAGCTACCGACGCTCAGCTCATTCATGGCGTCCTGGACTGTCCTGACGTGGATTACCTGATGGCCAGTGAGAGCCCGTCTGACCGCGCGTGCGAAATGCCCGTTGTCTTCAAGGAGAAGGATGCTGGACATCGTCATTTCCCCTCACAACGCATAGACACCAGGAAAGTCGCTCCGCCAAGCTGAGTGCCCGAAGCCGAGATACTCCCCTGCAGTTTCGTCACAATCTCTCGAGCGCGGGCCAGTCCCAGCCCCCTACCTTCCCCTCGGGAGCTGAATCCAAGGCTGAAGATCTCCTCCGTCTTACCCGCGGGGATGCCCGGACCGTCATCGGTAACGGCCACGTGGACCGTGGAGCCAGCCATCTCCACAGCGACCCGTACGGTGCCGCAGTCGTCTGTGGCTTCTATCGCGTTGTAGAGGAGATTTTCGAAGACAGCCGTTACTTCGCCGCGGACACCACGAATCAAGATGTCCTCCGCAAGGGGAACTTGTAACTCAATGTGGGTGTCTGGGAATTCTAGTGATAGCCGGTTGCGCAACGCAGTCAGCACGTTGACGAGGTTGACGTCGTCCACCTGTTGAGCCCGCCGGATGTCGGACGGTGCGAGCGCAAGCTCGGTACAACCGTCCTCGATGTCGTCGAGACACTGCTTCAACTCACCATCAATAGCTACCTGACGAGTGGTCAGCTCCTGCCTAATCGACTGGATGTCTCTCAGAATGGGGTCGACAGCCTTGCGGATTCGGTGGGCAAAGTCTCGATTCAGGCCAAGTCGAGTAGTCTCGGCCTCAGATTCGGCAACCTCCTCGCGGCGACGTCGCAGTTCCGCGACCAACCTGGCGCTGGCCAGAACGACCGATGCCAGGACGGGGACGACTTCACGTTGCGGCGGGGTGAACGGGTGTCCGTTGGGAATAGTGATTATCTCCACGCCGAGGAGTGTTCCCTCGGCGTGCAGCGGGATCAGTGCAACCGAGTTGGCCGGCCATGCGTTGGGGCCGATGAACTTGGCGAAACGGTGAGGGCGGTTCTGAGAATCCAGCATGATGGGCTTGGAGTGCCCGCTGAACCACTTCAGAGTCCCCTTGATGTCGAGGCCTTCGGGCGTTTCCCAGCCCTCTGTGTGATAGGCCTCCCGCAGTCGGCCGTTTCGGCCCGCCAACCACGTACTTGACTCCAGTTCGGAGTGGATTGCGTCGCGGAGCAGGGCAGCGCCCAAGGCGAGCACCGACCGCTCATCCTCGCCCTGCCCCGAGAGTGTGAGGGCACCAACTAGCTGCCGAAGTTGGTCGGTCAGCACCTCACGAGCTGCGGCTTCGCTCGCTCGGATAGCTTCCTCTCGGGCCTGCCGCAGGCGTGCCTCATCCTCCAGCGGCACATCCGTGACATCGATCCCTAGCTCTGCGAGGAGGTACTTGCTGCGGAACTCATCCCAGAGGGCAAATCCGACCGTCAGCAGCAGGCGCTCGGAGCCGTCCGCCATGACATCATTGGCCAGGTTTCGAAACTCTCGACGTTTGGCGACGATGTCCGCGTGGTCGGCTACTGCTTGGTCGCGCTCGAGTTCGTTGACGAACAGGTCGAGATAGCTCTTCCCCAGCACCCTCTCGCGAGTCAAGCCGTACAACTTCTCCGCGCCCCGATTCCACACGTAGATCGCGTAGTCGTCCTCGGGACCAGCTGCCGCCCAAACGGAAGCAGACACGTTTGAGACGATTTCGGTGAGCAGTTGCTGTTCGTGGTCTGCATCCTTCGCCTTGCTTAATCGCTTACGGTCAGAGGGCATCATTCTCCCGCTTCATAATCGCGTCGACGCAGGTGTAACCGCCGTCCACGATGTGGTTGGCGCCGGTAATGAAGCGAGCTTCGGCAGACAGCAGGAAGGCGACAACGCCCGCCACTTCCTCAGGCGTCCCGTTCCGACCGAGTGGAGTCAACTGTGTTGCCTCGTACGACTCCTCGGTGGACATCCCGGTGTCGACCCACCCGGGCGAGACGGCGTTGACTCGCACCCCCGCGCCCCCGAGCACGTTAGCGAGGCTCTTCGTGAGGTTGATGAGTGCGGCCTTGCTGGCGGAGTACGAGATAGATGAGAACGAGCCGATCAGCCCGTCGGTGCTCGCGATGTTCACGATGGCCGAGCCAGGCCCCATACTCTTGCTGATTTCGAGCGTCGCCAGCAACGGCCCGCGGAGATTCACCTCTAGTACATTGTCCCACGCCTCAAGGGTGAAATTGTCCCACTTCTCAAACTCAATGGCGCCGGCGTTGTTGACCAGACCGTCGAAGGGAACGCCAGCGGCAAGGGTCCGTAGCGTCTCTGCGGCCCCGTCGCGGTCGAGGAAGTTCAGGTGGACTACCTCGCTGACGCCATGCTCCAAGAGCTCACGTGCCTCGGCCTCTCCAGTGTTGTAGGTACCCACGACGCTGGCCCCGCGCGCGGCCAGCGCGAAAGCGATCGCCCTCCCGATGCCCCGCGAGGCTCCGGTCACCAGGACACGCTTCCCATCAATACCCATTTACTCTTCTCCTCACATTTTTTATCGGTACAGGCGGTCATCCAGTCCCTTGGGGCGGATACGCCCTTCGCCTTGAAGATAGAAGTTCATGGGAGCCGATATGCGAGGCGTCGACGCCGACGTCACACGATGAGGTGATTTCCGCGCGTCAAAGAAGGCGAGATAACCCTCCAGGGGTTGAATCCGCCAGACATGACCTCCCGGCCCAGTCAATTCCAATGCGCCCCCTTGTCCATCCGGGTGGCTCGTCAGGAAGAGAACACCTGTGACGGGGTTGGTGTCACAATGCCACTCATACCCCCCACCATGCGCGGGCAAGATGTTGATGTTGACGGCCGACCGTAGAGAAGTGTCGACCTCCAAGAGCCGACCGCTGACCGTCTCGGCAAGGCGCAGGAAGGGATCCTCGTACAGCGAGCGGAGCCAGGGCAGTCTCGTTGCTACCGCCTCACCGTCGATGAGCCGGTAGCTGATCTCCGTGCCGACGGGTTCCAGGCTTCCTGGTTCCCCGCCGCGTAGGACGGTCTCCATGGACGCCTCATCGACGCAGCGTTCAACGTCCGAACACCATCCGTGGGGCAGTAAATCGGAAGCGTCCACCATAGAAAAGAAGGGAAGCCTCAATGCTGCATCGACGACCATGCACCCCACCCTCCGCTACCTGATCATTTCGATCGTATGACTTCCCAGCGTGAAATCAGCGAAAAGACGATTTAAGGGCCATGCAAGCGGTAACTCGAGAAGTCCACTCAGAGGACCTAACGAGACGATTTTTACCTTTAGGCCGTATACACCGGCCGCTCGGAGTAAATCTGTTTTGGAGTATCGGAAAGCTGGCACAACTCCGCCACTGGTGCGGCGAGAAGCATATTTAATCTCAGAACGAATACCCCATCTCGGGGAAAGCTTCAACGAAACTCTGTTTAGAAAGCTGAGATAAAGGCGCCCACCCTTTGGTTTAAGCCATTTAAGGATTTTCCACAACAAGGATTCCAGCGGCAATCGGACATAGGAAGCGGAAGTGAAAATAGCTATGACCAGGTCAACGTCCTGGAACTGATGGGCTTGCATTTCTTCTACTGGCGCATTCAAGAGGCGAATGCTTCCACTGGGATATTTGCGTTCGAAATTTCCCAACATTCCAGATGAGACGTCTATGCCGGTGTAACTGATTTTGGCGGTCGTGTTCTTGATAAGCAGGTCATAGCCCAACCCGGTGCCGCAGCCGAGTTCGAGAACAGTGCACCTCTCCCGAGGAGGTACCAGCGATGTCAGCCGACTTGCTACCAGAGCATTCTCCCGAACCGACCAGGGCGAGTCATATACCTGGTCGTACGTTTCCGCAAGTGAATCCCAGTACCTTGCTTGCAGAGCCACCCACTCGTCCTCGTCCAACGCGCTCCCCCATCGCGAAGGCTGACGTCGAGATTGGATCTTGTAACGCGACTCGACCCCAACATGACGTTGCGGCACATTAGCACCTTGTTGAGTTGTCAGGGTAGAGGCGGACATCCTCAATCACGGCATCAACTATCAATGCTCCCACGGGTCTGACAGGAAAGCTCGGCCGGCAACCTTCCCGAGATCGTCGCCAGCGACGATGCGGTCTGTGCGGTTTGAGTGAGCATGGACAGGGGAGATGCGCTTCTACGATTCACAAGGTTCTCGGTGCCCCCTGCAGCGACGGCGGGGCCCACCGCTTCGTCTACACCCTCGCCCTTGGCTAATGAGCTCGCGCACGGTTAGAGCTCGTAGCAGGATCTTGTCGGGGTGCCCTGGCCGGGCGTGACCGATGTGATGATCTGGCCGTTCGTGTCGTGTGCTGACTCGGCCGTGGATCGTGGATGACGACTGATGGGTGCGGATCGAACCGCTGCCGCCATGGCCGGAGCGGTCCCCAGGGTCGAGGCCGGTGCCGGACCGGCGGTGTCTGCAAGGCATCCTGTACGTCCTGCACTAGGACATCGCTTGGGAACTCCTGGTCTGCTGGCGGCGGCTCAGGAAGACCGGATCATGAACCTGGCACAGGCTTCTAGGGCGGTCGGGTCACGATTGAGTGGCGTACGAAGCCAGGTCGTGGACTAAACCTGCAGGCGCCGTCTCCTGAGCTTGTCCAGAAGGGCGAAGCTGTGCCGGTAGGTGCCTGACGAGGTGATGTCGGTGCCACCGCCGAGTGCTCGGGCCACGTCCACAGACCCCCGATGACAAGCGAACAGCCCTGCGACCTGTTCGTAGCTGAAGCGCTGGTCGGGAACCATCTCGACGATGCGATCGCGACATTACCCCCGTCCGAGGCGAGAACGGATGGTGGGAGATCACCTACCCGTGCCGGTCGCTCGGCCCCCGCGGGCAACTTCCACTCGACCTCGCAGTAGGAGGTCCACAACGGTCAGGATTCTGCATCCAGGAGCGCGGCGTAGACGAGAGCAGCAGGCGCCGATAGGCGCGAGATAGCAGTAACAGCAAGGGGCGACACCCAACAAAGGTAGACCGTGTCTCACCGTGATCGTGTTACGAGCTCTCAGTCGCGTGGAGAGCGGCGGCCACCTCTTCCTGACGCTCTGCGTCGGAGTGCTGGTAGATCAACGCCTACTCTCGGAGGACTGTCCGGCGCGGCCCGGATACCCTGCTTGGCAGCCACCTGATGAGGATGACTGTCAGCGCGACGATGAACCAGGCGGCGAAGCACCCCACGGTGATCAAAGTCCAGCGGGTGCCAGAGAAGCTGGCGATAACGATCGGAGTTCTTTACAGCGGTCGAACGTCCCCTCACGATCACGCCATACCCCTGACGGGACTCGAGCCAGCCATCCCGAACCAGCAGCTCCAGGGCGCGAAGGGCAGTCGGGCAGGACCTACCGAAGGTCTGCACGAGCAGATTCTCGCTCGGCTCCCAACCCCCTGGCACCTAGGTGCCGTCCTCCATGCGGCGCTGGAGCGTCTGGGCGAGGCGTAGGCACTTCGGTCGCTCCACTTCGTACGCCATGAACGCGGCCCGTCAACATAGGCCAAGTCGGCGGCTCAGCCCGCCTGGAGACACTTTCACCCCGTCAGAATTAGAGCGGACCTTGCCCATCACGTCGTCCAGGCAAAAGCGACCACGAATGAGGTTATCGTGCTGGCGAGTTGGCTGGAGCTGACCTGACCCACAGTGAAACGGTGCTTGGTCCCAGGTAACCGTCGTCTTGATTCCCTTGCGTTCCCCGTGACTTCCCACAGAGTGACCCCGAGATCGCCTCAGCTTCCCAAGCTCAGAGCTTCAGCCTCCGGATACGCAGTGGCCACCTGACGCGTGGCGCTGTAGCTTGCCCCCATGACCGACAACCGAAGGGGCAATGCCGCGTAGGCGCCCGTCAGCCCTGCGGGGCGACCTCCCTGTCCGCCCCTGGAGGCGGCGACAGTACCCGTTCATCGACCGACTCTCAGGATCTTGCACAGCTGACCTGCGTCGGCTGGAGCGGATCCGCTTCTGGTCCGAAGCCACAGAAGAAGCGTTCTGGCACTGGCAGGCCTATGCCCATGGTCCCCTCAGACAACTTGTAGGCCCACGCACAGGTACTGATTGCGGCATCCCTGAGTGCGGGTGTTACGGCGCCGGCTTCCGCGAGCACCTCGAAACCGTGCTTCACGCGCTTCCCAGGAAGAGTGCGCGTGAATTACGCGCCCTCGTGCGGGCCCTCGACGAGAAGATTCTGGCAAGGGCCGAGGTCATCGCTGCTGACAGCCTGGACGTGCCCTGGTGGCGGGGTCAGCTCTAGGGCCACAGTCGGCCGTCTCAGGTTCCGTCTCATTCAGCCCCGTTCACGGCCGTTGGGCGAGGCCCTCAGCCGTCCCCGCGTCGACAGCCACAACCCGACTCGGTGCATCGGGGTATCTCCACTCGCCCCGCCGGATCGGCCAGTCATCCGCATCGGCCGTCGCTTCAAAGACGATGCCCTCGGCCGGGGTGGGGCACAGGCGCGCCGGCTTGGAGGGGGCGCCGTCGCCGGAATCGGGCGCTTTGGGCGGGCGTGGGGTACTTCCAGCCCGGCTGCCGGGGTGGGTGGTGGGCTGCAAATCTCAGCGACCGACGTCGGTTCCGACGTGGAACCTCGTCAGGGCGAAGATGGTGAAGAGGTCGAGTGTCATCACGGGGATGGCCCACAGCGGGTAGTACGGGACGAACATGAACTGGGTGATCAGGCTGATCCCTGCCGCCACCGCGCCCGCCCCACGCCCCCAGCTCTGGTTTGTCACAACGCCCATGCCGGCGATGACGAGTGCCAGGCCGACCACGATGTGGATCCAGCCCCAAGCCGTCAGGTCGAACCGGTAGGCGTACTGGGACGCGGCGAACAAGTTGTCCCTCGCGATGCCGGACGCCCCCATGAGAATGCTGAGCGGTCCGCTGAGCATCATCACGGAACCGGCGAACAGGGACGCGCCGCTGAGCCTTTCGCTGTCGCCCGGCCCGCCGTGCCCTCGCCGTGTCTCGCCCGGAATCGTTGTCATGACCGCCACCTCCTGTACAGCACAGTCACCGACGCATACAGCCCGTGCGACGTCAGGAACGCTTCACTGACAGGATCACCGCGATCCTTGGGGACCGCGACTCCAGCCGTCGTGGCTCGCCGGAGCGATCTCGTCGAGCAGGCCGCGGATGCGCTTCTCGATCTCGTCGCGGATCGGGCGGACCGCTTCGACCCCTTGCCCGGCCGGGTCGGGAAGCTCCCAGTCGAGGTAGCGCTTGCCGGGGAAGACGGGGCAGGTGTCGCCGCAGCCCATCGTGATCACGACGTCGGACGCCTGGACCGCCTCGGCCGTGAGCACCTTGGGTACCTCGGCCGCGATGTCGATGCCCGCCTCCGCCATGGCCGCGACGACCGCCGGATTGACGCCGGCCGCGGGCGCGGAGCCGGCGGACCGGACCTGGACGCGGTCCCCCGCGAGGTGGGTGAGGAAGGCGGCGGCCATCTGCGAGCGTCCGGCGTTGTGGACGCAGACGAACAGGACGGACGGGGCGGCGGTGTCAGGCATGGGTGGCGTCCTTCTGAGGGGAAGGGGTGGCGTCCTTCCGGGGCGCGGGGGTGGCGGCCGGGGCGGGGAAGTAGCGGCGCGCGTACAGGGCGACGTACACGAGGCCGATGAGTACGGGCACCTCGATGAGCGGGCCCACGACGCCGGCGAGGGCCTGGCCGGAGGAGGCGCCGAACGTGGCGATGGCGACCGCGATGGCCAGTTCGAAGTTGTTGCCCGCAGCGGTGAAGGCCAGCGTGGTCGCGCGTGGGTGGTCGAGGCCGACCACACGTCCCACGAGCATCGAACCGGCCCACATGAGCGCGAAGTAGACCAGCAGCGGCAGGGCGATGCGGGCGACGTCGAGGGGCTGCGAGGTGATGGCGTCGCCCTGCAGGGCGAAGAGGATGACGATCGTGAAGAGCAGGCCGTACAGGGCGAAGGGGCCGATGCGCGGGACGAGCCTGGCTTCGTACCAGGTGCGGCCCTTGGTCTTCTCCCCGATGCGGCGGGTGAGGTAGCCGGCTGCGAGCGGGATGCCGAGGAAGACGAGCACGCTGCGGGCGATCTCCCACACCGGGACGTCCAGGCCGGTCTGTTCCAGGCCGAGCCGGCCGGGCAGGACGGAGAGGTAGAACCAGCCGAGCGCCGAGAACGCGAAGACCTGGAAGACGGAGTTCACGGCGACGAGCACCGCGGCGGCTTCGCGGTGGCCGCAGGCGAGGTCGTTCCAGATGATGACCATGGCGATGCAGCGAGCCAGGCCGACGATGATCAGGCCGGTGCGGTAGGCGGGCAGGTCCGGCAGGAACAGCCAGGCCAGGGCGAACATGAGCGCCGGGCCGATGATCCAGTTGAGCAGCAGGGACGGCAGCAACAGGCGGCGGTCGCGGGTGACGGTGCCGAGGCGGTCGTAGCGGACCTTGGCCAGCACCGGGTACATCATCACGAGCAGGCCCAAGGCGATCGGCAGGGACACCCCCGTCACGGTCACCTTGGCCAGCACGTCACCCAGGCCCGGAACCAAGCGGCCCAGGCCCAGCCCGGCAGCCATGGCGGCGAGGATCCAGACGGCGAGGTAGCGGTCCAGGAAGGACAGGCGCCCCGCCACGTGCCGATCAGGAGCAGGAGTACTCACGAGGCGGATCCGGCCGCCGCGCCGTGGTCGGGCAGGGGCTCGCCCATCGGGCGGGTCAGGATGCTCGCCAGTCGGTCGGTCGTCTCCGGGACCAGCCAGTAGTAGACCCACGTGCCGCGCCGTTCGCAGTCGATGAGGCCTGCCTGCCGGAGCAGCTTCAGGTGGTGCGAGATCGTCGGCTGGGACAGATCGAACGCCGGGGTCAGGTCGCAGACGCACACCTCACCGCCCGCCCGTGAGGCGATGAGCGACAGCAGGCGCAGCCGCACCGGGTCGCCCAGCGCCTTGAACACCTTCGCCAGCTCCAAGGCCTGGCCCTCATCCAGGGGAGCGGTCAACAACGCGGGGCAGCAGGCCCCGGCCTCGTCGGTCCGGCCGAGCACCACCAGCTCTTGATTCGACATTTCTCTATGTTGACATCCTTCGATTCAGGGCGCAACGTTGTATCGAAGGACATCGAAACAACTGGATGGGAGCCCTGCCATGTCCCGCGCTCAGCTCGCCCTGCGTGTCAGTGACCTGGAAGCGTCGATCACCTTCTACTCGAAGCTGTTCGGCACCGAACCGGCCAAGCGGCGCGAGGGCTACGCCAACTTCGCCATCACCGAGCCCGCGCTCAAGCTCGTCCTCATCGAGGGCGAGCCCGGCGAGGAGACCCGGCTGGACCACCTCGGCGTCGAGGTCGAGTCCACCGACCAGGTCTCCGCGGCCACGACCCGCCTCAAGGACGCCGGCCTGGCCACCTTCGAGGAGAACGACACCTCCTGCTGCTACGCCCTCCAGGACAAGGTGTGGGTGCACGGCCCCGGCCAGGAGCCCTGGGAGGTATACGTCGTCAAGGCCGACGCCGGCACCCTCGACAGGAGCACCGACCCCCACGCCACCGGCGACGGCTGCTGCACCGGCCGGGCCGCCGAGGAGGCACCGAGCGCCGCGGGCTGCGCCTGCGGCTAGGGGCGGCGAAGGTCGAGCGAGAACGGGCCCCGGCCACGGTCGGGGCCTACTCGGTTCCCGCATGCCGCCGGTGCGGTCTTGGCGCCGCGCCGCGCCGCCCCCGGCCACGGGCCCGGTCGGCTCAGGGGCGTCTTTCGGCCTTTCCGGGCGGGACCGGCCGCAGCGCGCTTCCCGGCCGCCGGAGCAACTCTATGCTTCTACTTGTTTGTAGAAACAAGACCAGGGGCGGCCCTGGGCGGGCGGACAGGTGTCGTCCGTGCGCATCCCTCCGGTGGCCGGATGGCGCCGCCTCACGAAACACAAGCACTCATAAGGAGTGAACGCCACGATGGTGTTCAAGCGGCTTCTCGGCTCCCTCGGCGTGGGCGCTCCCACGGTCGACACGGTTCTCCAGCCGGAGCCCGTCCTGCCCGGCGGCACGCTGGCCGGACAGGTCCATCTCAAGGGCGGACAGGCTGACTTCGACATCGAGCACATCACGCTCGAGCTCGTGGCCAGGGTCGAGGCGGAGCACGAGGACGGGGAGAGCGAGGGCTTCGTCGTCTTCGACCGGTTCACCGTCGGCGGCGGCTTCCGGCTCGGGGCGGAGGCGTCGCACAGTGTGTCCTTCCAGGTCACGCTGCCCTGGGAGACGCCGATCACCGAGCTGTACGGACAGCCGCTGGGCATCGTGCTCGGCGTGCGCACCGAGCTGGCGGTCGCGGGCGCCAAGGACAAGGGCGACCTCGACCCTCTCACCGTCACGGCCCTGCCGGTTCAGGAAGCCGTCCTGGAGGCCTTCGGCCAGCTCGGCTTCGGCTTCAGGTCGGCCGACCTGGAGTACGGGCACATCGGAGGAACGGGCCAGCAACTGCCCTTCTACCAGGAGATCGAGCTGACCCCGGCCCCCCAGTACGCGCACCAGCTCAACGAGGTCGAGGTGACCTTCCTGGCCGGACCCGGCGGGCTCGAAGTGGTCCTGGAGGCCGACAAGCGCGGCGGGTTCCTCTCCTCCGGCCAGGACGCCGTCACCCGCTTCGCTCTGGGCCACCACGACGTCCGCGACTGGGCGGCCGAGGTGGACGGCTGGGTTCGGCGGCTCGTCGAGCACCGCGCGGCGTACGGGGCCGGGGCCGCGTACGGACACGGCACCCCGTTCACCGGCCAAGGGCACCACGGGCACCCCGGGCACCACGCTCACGGAGGTCATCACCACGACGACCACCACCGCTCGGGCCCCGGTGCCGGCACGGCCATCGCCGCCGGAGCGGCCGGACTCGCGGTCGGCGTGGTCGGTGGCATGGTCGCCGCGGAAGTCGTCGACGAGGTCGGTGACTTCTTCGAGGGCGACGACGAAGGAGAGGGCGAGGACTGAGACCGGCGCCTGCCCGGGGGCGAGGCCCTGAACCGCTCGCCTGTTCCCGCGGGTCGCCCGTCGCGACCCGCAGGTGCAGCATGGAAGGAGGGGGAAGGGCCGGCGGTGCCGGTTCCCCGGTGCCGTCGCGGGACCGGAGGAGTGGGAGCGATGACGAAGTTCATGGACGTGCACCACGGCATGAAGGGGATCACGAGCGATCAGTTCCTCGCCGCCCACAATGCCGACCTGGCGGTGCAGGGCGACGAAGGCGTGCACTTCGAGCAGGCATGGGCCGACCCGGATTCCGGCACCGTGTGGTGCCTGTCCGAAGGGCCCTCGGCGGAAGCGGTCCAGCGGACCCACGAGCGGGCGGGCCACACCGCCGACGAGATCTACCCGGTGTCACTCATGCTGTAGTGACGGTCCGCCGGTGCTTCGGCGAGCGAGCCGTATCCGCGCGGTGTCGTGCGGGGGCGGGTCGCGCGGGCGGGCCCGGTGACCAGGGCCACGCGCCCTCAAGGGTGTGACTGGCCCGCCGCCCGGCTCTCCGCCGCCACCCGCCCCACCACCGCCAGCGCCTCGCGCACCGCCCCCGGGATGTCCGTCACCGGAAAGCGGGCCAGGCGCACCACGCGGTCACGGTCCACCACCAGTACCGCCCGCTTCAGTCGCAGCGTCTGCCCCGCGCGGAAGACGGGGAGCCGCAGAGCGGCGGCGAGGCGCAGGTCGACGTCCGAGAGCAGAGTGAAGGGGATGCCTTCCTCGACCGCGAACACCCGTTGCTCGTCGGGTCGTTGCGTGCTCACGCCGCGCACCTCGGCGCCCGCCGCGCGGAAGTCGTCGTAGGCGTCCCGGAACAGGCGGTTCTCCAGCGTGCAGCCGATGGCGCCCGGGATGTCGGCCCAGCCCTCCGGCAGCGGGCTCGGGCGCCCGGTCGCCGGGTAGCAGAACAGGACGGTGGCCGCGGCATCGGCCACCGGGTCCAGTGGGTCGCCGTCCCGGTGTCCCGGCAGTTCGAGGCCGGGCAGTCGCTCGCCCAGCAGGTCCGCCACCCGCCGCGCCTCGGCACTCTCCTCGTCCGCCGTGCCGTTCAGTGAGCCGTCGCCGAGCAGCCAGCGGTCCGCCCAGTCCTGCATCGAGAGCAGCACCGGCAGCAGGCCGAGACCGCTCTCCGTCAGCCGGTACTCGTAGCGCACCGGGCCGCTCTGATACGGCACCTTCTCCAGGATCTCCGCCTCCACCAGGTGCGCGAGACGCTCGGTCAGCACCTTGCGGGAAATCCCCAACTCCTCCTGGAGCGCGTCGAAACGATGGTGCCCGCGTGCGGTCTCCCGTACCAGGAGCAGGCTCCACCAGTCGCCGACCACCGCCGCCGCCTGTGCGATCGCACAGGCGGCGTCCCGTTCGGGCACCGACCTGACCATGGCTCCCCTGCCCTCCGGATACGGCTCCAGTCCTGGAAACCATCTTGCGCCCTCGAGTGAGTTCCCGATAGGAACTCAGTCACAGCAGTAAGTTCCCATAAGAGACTCACCGGAGGCGGGGGCCGCATGAGCGAGACACCGACGAGCGAGACACCGACGGTCCCGAAGCACGATCGCCGCGGCACGGGCCACGCGACCTCGCCCTCGGCCGTCTTCTGGCGCTACTGGGCCGCCGCCACCGTCAGCAGTGCCGGAACCGCCGTCACCTCCCTCGCGCTCCCCTTGGTCGCCCTCTCGGTCCTCGACGCCACCGCGCTCCAGGCCGCCCTGCTCGCCGCCGCCGGACAGATCTCCTGGCTACTGCTCAGCCTCCCGGCCGGAGTGATCGCCCAGCGTCTCCCGCTCCGCCGTCTCCAAGTGACCCTCGATCTCGTGCGGTTCGCCGCCGTCGGATCCCTCCCGCTCGCATGGTGGCTCGACCGGCTCAGCTACCCGCACCTGTTTCTCGCCGCCCTGGCCACCGGCGCCGCGACCGTACTCTTCGACATCGGCAACTCGACGTTTCTGCCCGCCATCGTCCCGGAGCGGCAACTCGCCGCCCGCAACAGCCTGATGTCCGGCACACACGCCGTCACCGAGACCGGCGGGCCCTCCGGTGGCGGCCTCCTCGTGCAGGCCGCGGGCCCGGTCGGGGCGCTCCTCGTGGACGCCGCCAGCTACCTGCTCTCCGCCGCGTTGCTGCGCACCCTCCCCGAGCGCCGTCCCGCCCCCCGCACCGGCGACGGCACCGGCCGGCTGATCCGCCAGGGCTGGACGTACGTGACGCGGCACCCCGTGATGCTGCCCTGCATGCTCTGGGCCACCGCCACCAACTTCGTCTGCGCCGCCCTGGTCGCCCTCACCCCCCTGTACCTGGTCCGGGAGGCCGGACTCACCCCCGCACAACTCGGGCTGGTGCTCGCCATGGACGGAGTCGGCGGGCTCGCGGGCGCCGCCGTGGCGGTCCGGCTGACCCGGCGGTTCGGCACCGCCCGGGCCTCGTGGGGACCGCGCTGGCCGGCGGCGCCGCCGCCCTGCTGGCGCCGCTGACCACATCCGCCGCCGACGCGTACTGGTTCGCCCTGGGCAACGCCGGCTTCGCCTTCGGGGTCGCCATCGGGTCGATCACGACCCGCACCTACCGCCAGACCGCGTCCCCGCCCGAGCTCCTCTCCCGCGTGATGGCCACCGTCCGCTTCGTCTCCTGGGGCGCCCAGCCCCTCGGCGCCCTCACGCCGGGCTGCTCGCCACGTACGCCGGGACGCACGCGGCCCTGTGGACGGTGTGCGCCGCCGCGGTCCTGCCGCCGCTCTACCTGCTCACGTTCCCGGCGGGCCGCCGCCGGGACTTCGAGTGAAACCGGTCCCGGCTGTCGACACCCCCTGGCCCCGGTCTCCCCACCGGTGCTGGGCAGGATCGCAGAGCCACCTTCACCCCGCCGACGAGCAATTCCAGGGAGACCTCCGATGAGCCGCATGACCGTGGGCGACACCGCACTCCACTACGACGACCTCGGCTCCCCGGACGGGATGCCGGTCGTCCTGATCCACGGACACCCGTTCAACCGCACGCTGTGGGCGCCCCAGGCCCGTGCCCTCGTCGCGGCCGGGCACCGGGTGGTCACTCCCGACCTGCGGGGGTACGGGGAGAGCGACGTGACGCCCGGAAAGGTGTTCCTCTCCGACTTCGCCGACGACATCGCCGCCCTCCTGGACCATCTGGGCATCGAACGCGCGGTGGTCGGCGGCGTCTCCATGGGAGGCCAGATCGCCATGGAGTTCTGCCGCCGCCACCCGGGGCGGGTACGGGCACTCGTCCTGTCCGACACGTCGGCCCCCGCCGAGTCCGACGAGGGCAAGGCGTACCGCAACCGTCTGGCCGACCGACTGCTCGCCGAGGGCATGGCGGGCTACGCGGACGAGGTCATCGGCAAGATGCTCGCCTCGTACAACGTCGCCGCTCTCCCGGATGTGGCCGCACACGTGCTCGGCATGATGCGCGCCACCGATCCCCGTGGCGCCGCGGCGGCACTGCGCGGCCGCGCCGAACGTCCCGACTACCGCGACACCCTCGCCACCGTCGCGGTACCGACGTTGATCGTGGTCGGCGTGGACGACGTCTACACGCCCGTCTCCGAGGCCGAGGCCATCGCCGGCCTCGTTCCGCACGCCGCGCTGAGCGTCATCGACGGCGCCGGGCACCTGCCGGGCGCCGAGCAGCCCGAGCGCTTCAACACCGTCCTGCTGGACTTCCTCCGGACGGCCGGGCCCGCCGGTACCGCCTCGTCGGCCACTTCCTCACCGCTTCCGAACCAACTGGCGTGAATCGCGTGGGAAGATGACGGTCGTGACCGATTCGTCGCCCTTAGTAGTTGCCGAAGGCGAGGCGCGCGTGCGTGGGTTGGGGGCCCGTGCCGCCGTCGCGCTCGTGTTCGGGTCCTCCGCCGCCGTGCTCGTGGTCGAGATCGTGGCCCTGCGGCTGCTCGCTCCGTATCTCGGGCTCACTCTCGAGACCAGCACCATGGTGATCGGCATCGCCCTCACGGCGATCGCCGTCGGGTCGTGGCTCGGGGGGAAGAGCGCCGATCAGGTCGATCCCCGGCGGCTGCTCGGGCCCTCGCTCGGGGTGTCGGGGGCGGTCGTGGGGTTCACCCCCGCCGTGCTGCGCACCACCGCGGAGTGGGCGCCGACGGCGCTGTTGTTCATCGCGTCGCTGACCATCCTCGTGCCGGGCGCGCTGCTGTCCGCGGTGACGCCGATGGTGACGAAGCTGCGGCTCACCAGCCTCGCCGAGACCGGGGCGGTCGTCGGACGGCTGTCGGGCGCCGGCACCGTCGGGGCCATCTTCGGGACCGTCCTCACCGGCTTCGTCCTGGTGTCGCGGCTGCCGGTCAGCGGCATCCTGATCGGCCTCGGCACGCTGCTGGTGGCGGGATCCGCGGTGGTCGAGTGGCGCACGCGCGGGTGGAGCGGTGCGCCCGCCCTGGCCCTCGTGATCGTCGCCGGGGGTCTCGCCGCCGCGGTCGCGCCCGGTGGCTGCGACGCCGAGACCCGCTACCACTGCGCGCGGGTCGTCGCGGATCCAGAGCGGGACGGCGGGCGCACGCTGGTCCTGGACGGTGTGCGGCACTCCTACGTCGACGTCGACGATCCGACCTTCCTGGAGTTCGCGTACGTGCGCGCCATCGCGTCCGTGGTCGACTCCGCGTTTCCCAAGGGTGAGCCGCTCGCCGCCCACCACCTGGGCGGTGGCGGGCTCACCCTCCCCCGGTACCTCGCCGCCACGCGGCCCGGGACGCGCAGCCTCGTCTCCGAGATCGACGGCGGTGTCGTACGGATCGACCGGGAGCGGCTCGGTCTCGGGTCGGCCGCCGGTGTCGACGTGCGGGTCGAGGACGGGCGGCTCGGTCTGCGGCGCCTGGACGCCGGCAGCCGGGACCTCGTCGTCGGCGACGCCTTCGGGGGCGTCAGCGTGCCGTGGCACCTCACCACGGTGGAGGCGATGACCGACGTGCGGCGGGTGCTGCGGGAGGGCGGGCTGTACGTCGCGAATCTCATCGACCACGGGGGGCTGGACTTCGCGCGTGCCGAGGTCGCCACCCTCGGCGAGGTCTTCGAGCACGTCGCCGTCGTCGGCGAACCCGTCGACATCGGCCTCCACCCGAGTACCGGGCCCGACGGCGGCAACCTGGTCGTGCTCGCCTCCGACCGGCCCGTCGACCTGCGCGCGGCGCAGCGGGCGCTCGACGCCCGGCGGACCGGCTGGAAGATCGCCGGTGGCGACCGGCTCGCCGCCTGGACCGGCGACGCCCGGCTGCTCACCGACGACTACGCACCCGTCGACCAGCTCCTCCAGCCGGCCGCCACGCGGCGCGGCCCCTGACGCAGGGCCGGTGCGCTCAGCCGATGGGTGCCGGCATGGGCTGGACGTCGTACTGGAGGCGGATCGTGTCCCCGGTGGCGGGGTCGGCCAGCTCAACGCTCCAGCCGTCGGCGAACTGGTCGACGCCGGGCGTCATGGGGATGGTGCCGGAGATCAGGACGGTGCCGGGCGTGAGCCCGCCGCGTGAGCGCAGTACGTCGATCCAGTAGGCGGGGGCGAGGAGTTCCGCCAGGGTGCCGTGCTGGATCTCCGTCGACGTGTCGCCGTGGGTGACCCAGGCGCGCAGGGTGAGGTCGTCGAGGCGGGACTCCACGTCGGCCAGGCGCCAGGCGCGGCGGGCCAGCACGTCGGGGCCGGCGTTCTTGCTCCAGGCCACGCCGTGCACCTCCAGGTCGCGGTCGGTGTGGTCGCAGGCGGCGGTCAGCAGCAGCTCCCCGTCGTCCGCCACGACCAGCGCCCACTCCGCCTCGCCCGAGGTGTGCCCGTGCTGCGCCTGGACCCGGTCGGTCTGCTGGGCGAGGTAGGGGGAGACGGGGTAGAGGGCGGGCGTCACGGACGGGCCGGGCACTCCCAGCTCGGCCAGTTCCGCGACGTGCGCGGCGACGTCCTCCTGGCTGCGTCCGGCGTACCCGGCGTTGAGGACCTGGACGACGTCGACCTCGCGCGTCGATCCGTCGGGCAGTTCGAAGGTCAGCAGCACGGCCATGAGGGCACTCCCAGAGTTCGGGTCCGTTGATCGGGTCCGCGGTGAATCTCTCGCGCAAAGGGTTGCGCATACGACCTGTATACAAGAAGTATGCCGGGAGGTCGATGTCCCCCGACGTCCCCGAGCGAGGATGGGAACCATGCGCGACACCCCGAAGGACGACACGAAGGACGGCACCACGCCGCCCGCGCGGCACTCCGGCGTCCGCCGGGCCTTCGTCGCGAGCCTGACCGGCACGGCGCTGGAGTGGTACGACTTCGCCGTCTACTCCGCCGCGGCCGCCCTGGTCTTCGGCGACTTGTTCTTCCCCTCGGAGGACCCGCTCACCGGCACGCTCCTGGCGTTCTCCACGTACGCGGTCGGCTACGTGTCCCGCCCGCTGGGCGGGTTCGTCTTCGGCCGGCTCGGCGACGTGATCGGCCGCAAGAAGGTCCTGATCGCCACGCTGGTGCTCATCGGCGCGGCGACGTTCCTGATCGGCGTGCTGCCCGCGTACTCGACGGCCGGCGTGGCCGCCCCGATCGCGCTGGTCGTGCTGCGCTTCGCGCAGGGCGTCGGCGTCGGCGGCGAGTGGGGCGGTGCCGTACTGCTGTCCAGCGAGTTCGGGGATCCGCGCCGCCGCGGCTTCTACGCCTCCGCCGCCCAGGTGGGCCCACCGGCCGGAAACCTGCTGGCCAACGGCGTGCTGGCGGCCCTCGGCGCGACGCTGACCGAGGCGCAGTTCGAGTCGTGGGGCTGGCGCGTGGCGTTCCTGTTCTCGGGCGTCCTCGTCGCGTTCGGGCTGTGGATCCGGGCGAAGCTGGAGGAGACCCCGGTGTTCAAGGCGATGGAGGCCGAGCAGTCCCGGCCCCAGGCGCCGGTCCGCGAGGTGTTCACCACCCAACCCCGCGCCCTGCTCGCCGCGATCCTGTGCCGCGTGGGCCCCGACGTGCTGTACGCCATGTTCACCGTCTTCGTCCTCACGTACACCACCGAGGAACTCGGCATGTCACGCGGCTCCGCCCTGGCGGCCGTGCTCATCGGCTCCTCGATCCAGGTCTTCCTCATGCCGCTGGCCGGAGCGCTCTCCGACCGGGTCAACCGCCGTCTGCTGTACGGCGTCGCCACGGTGGCCGCCGGTGTGTGGCCCTTCGTGTTCTTCCCGATGATCGGCGGCGGCACCTGGCTGCCGCTCGCCACGGGGGTCGTCGTGGGCCTGGTGATCCACTGCTGCCTGTACGGCCCGCAGGCCGCCTTCATCACCGAGCAGTTCGCGCCCCACCTGCGCTCGACCGGCTCGTCCCTCGCCTACACGCTGGCCGGGATCATCGGCGGCGCCGTCGCCCCGCTGCTGTTCACCACCCTGCTGAGCGCGTACGGCACGTGGACGCCGCTGGCCGTGTACATCGCCCTCGCCTCGGCCGTCACCCTCGTCGGCGTCCGGCTGGGGCGCGACCCCGACGCCGCCCTCGACGAGGACGCCGCCCTCGCCGCGCCGACGGCGGACACCGTTTCTACCCGCCTCTGAGGAGGACGCACCGTGCGCATCGCCCTGAGCCAGCTCACCACCGGCCCCGACCCCGAGAAGAATCTCCTGCTCGTCGAGGAATGGACCCGGCGGGCGGCGGACGCCGGAGCCCGTGTCGTCGTCTTCCCGGAAGCGACGATGGCCTGCTTCGGCACCCCGTTGGCACCGCTCGCCGAGACGCTGGACGGGCCGTGGGCCGACGGCGTCCGGCGGATCGCCGCCGCCACCGGCACGGTCGTCGTGGCCGGCATGTTCACCCCGGCCACCGGGGGGCGGGTGGCCAACACCCTGATCGCCACCGGGGCCGGCGTCGACGCCTCCTACGACAAGATCCATCTGTACGACGCCTTCGGATTCCGTGAGTCCGACACGGTCGCCGCGGGCTCGGCCACGACGGTCATCGACGTGGACGGCGTACGGCTGGGCCTCGCCACCTGCTACGACATCCGTTTCCCGGAGCTGTTCCGGGCGCACGCCGACGCCGGTGCCGTCGCCACGCTGCTGGGCGCGTCCTGGGGTGCGGGGCCGGGCAAACGGGAGCAGTGGGAGCTGCTGGCGCGGGCCCGTGCGCTGGACGCCACCGTCTGGCTGGCCGCCGTGGACCAGGCCGACCCCGGCACGGACGCGGGACCGGGCTCCGCGCCGACCGGCATCGGGCACAGTCGCGTCGTCGGACCCGACGGAACCGTACGGCACGCGCTGGGCGCCGGGCCCGAGCTGCTGGTGGCCGACCTCGACGTGGACGAGGTCGCGGCGGTCCGGCAGCGGATCTCCGTGCTGGCGAACCGGCGTCCCGAGGTGTGGGGGCGGTGAGCACCGTCTCTCGTCCCCGTTGGGGGGCGACGGGGGCGACGGGGGGGCGACGGGAACGACGGGGGCGGTGGAGGCTTCGGCGGCTCGGCATCGGCCTCGGTGGGGGCCGGGGGCGAGGGAGCCGAAGGGCCGAGGGAGCCGGGGGGCCCGAGGCAGCCGTGAGCCCGAGGCAGCCGTGGGGCTGAGGGAGCCGGAGGGCCGAGGGAGCCCTGGCCCGAGGGAGCCGGGGGCCCAAGGAGTCGTGGGCGGGGGAGTCGTGGGCCGGGGGCCGGGGGAGCCGGGGCCCGAACGAGCCCGAGGCCCGGGGGCGCGCGCATGCCCCCGGCCCTCAACCCTCCAGCAGAACCTTGAGCGTCGACTCCAGGTGATGGTCGATGGCCGCCCACGCGGCCTGCGCGTCACCGGCCTCCAGGGCGTCCAGGATCGCCTCGTGCTCCCCGAGCACCGCATCCTGGCGCCCCTGCCGGCTGAAGAGGGCGGCGACCCCGGCACGGACCTGGCGGCTGCGCAGACCCTCGTAATGCCGGTCGAGGAGGGTGTTGCCGACGGCGGAGACCAGCGCCGCGTGGAAGCAGTGGTCCACGGCGATGAACTCCCGGGCCTGATCGGCACCGGTGAGCCCGCGCTGCCGTTCCAGCAGGGACCGCAGCTCCGCGACCGGCGCTCCCCCACCCGAGACCAGCTCCTGGGCGGCGTACCGCTCGACGATGCCCCGCAGCTCCATGAGCTCGCGGATCTCCCGTCCCGTCAGGGGGGACACCCGGGCGCCCCGCTTCGGCACCAGCTCGACCAGGTCCTCGGCCGCGAGCTGCAACAGGGCTTCCCGGATGGGTGTGCGGGAGACGCCGATCCGGTCCGCGAGCTCCTGCTCGGACAGGAAGGCGCCCTGCATCCCGGGATCCGTCAGCACCGTGTCCTTGAGATACGCGTACGCCTTCTCCCGACCGGACGTCACCGCAGCCCCCAGCTCTCGCATACACCTTGTATACGACCGGACGCTACCACGCGGTCCCCTCGCGGTGCCCGCGGTGCGTTCCGGATCTCTCGGGAGATGCGGGCCCGCGCAGGTGAGAGGAGGGTGGGAGGAAGGGGTGGCCGCCCGGCCGAGCCGGGGCGCGCCTGACACCGCTGACCGCACTCGAGGCCATTCATGGAAACCGAAACGCAAGCCACTCTCGTCGCGGCCCTCGCGACCGGATACGCCCTGGGCCGCACCAAGAAGGGCAAACTCGCCATCGGGGTCGCCTCCGCACTCGCCGGCCAAGGGCTGCTGAGCCCCCGAGAGTTGATGACTCGGGCGCTGAGCAGGGCATCCGAGAACCCGCAGACCGCGCAGTTGCTGGATCAGGTCCGCGGCGAGCTGATGGACTCCGCCCGCACCGCGCTGTCCACGACCGCCGACCGCCGCCTGGGCGCACTGGCCACCTCGCTGCAGGAGCGCACCGAAGCCCTCCTGGGCCAACCCGACGGCGAGGGCGAGGAGGAGGAAACGCCGGAGGACCAGGAAGACCAGGAAGACCAGGAGGCCGAGCAGGAGGCGGAGGCGGCGCCGCCCCGTCGGAGCCGAGCGCGGAAGAGCCCCGCGAAGAAGTCCGCGACCAGGACCGCCCCCGCGAAGCAGACGCCCGCGAAGAAGGCGCCCGCGAAAAAGGCTCCCGCCAAGAAGGCGCCCACCGGGAAGAAGAAGGCCGACGCGGGCAGGACATCCGGCCGCGGCAGCCGTAGGAGGTAGGCCATGGCCAAGACGGAGTCGAAGTCCACTCCAGCCGGCACCTCCGGCATGGACCAGCTCAAGGAGCAGCTGGCCGCGTTCGCCTCGGCGAAGGGCCAGCAGATGGCGGACAAGGCCGGGGAGAGGATCAGCGGCCTCGCGCAGGACCTCGGGAACGTCGGCGAGGGCAACAGCACCTTGCTCGACGTCGGCAGACGCGTACTCGGCGAAGGGGAGTCGCCGGTCAAGGCGTTCCTCGGCAAGAAGGCGGGGGACGTGAAGGACAAGGTGGTCGACACCGTGAAGGGCGTCTTCGGCGGCGGTGGCAAGGCGGGGAGCGTCAAGGTCACGAACATCGTCGAGGTGATCGACGTCGGCAAGCCGGTGCGCACCGTGTACGACCGCTGGACCCAGCTCGAGGAGTTCAGCTCCTTCACCAAGGGTGTTCAGAGCGTCTCGCAGTCGGACGAGGTCGAGAGCGACTGGAAGGCCAAGATCGCCTTCTCCAACCGCAGTTGGAAGGCCACCGTCCAGGAGCAGGTCCCCGACGAACGCATCGTCTGGAACTCCGAAGGGGGCAAGGGCACCACCCGCGGCGCCGTCAGCTTCCACGAACTGACCCCCGACCTCACGCGTGTCGTCGCCGTGGTCGAGTACTACCCGTCCGGCTTCTTCGAGAAGACCGGCAACATCTGGCGCGCGCAAGGACGTCGCCTGCGCCTCGACCTCAAGCACTTCCTGCGGTACGCCACGCTCTCCGACGACGAGGAACTGGAGGGCTGGCGCGGTGAGATCCGCGACGGCGAAGTGGTCCGCTCGCACGAGGAAGGTCTTGAGGACGACGAGGAGGACGGGGACGACGGGGAGGACGGGAACGACGCAGAAGCCGATGCCCAGTACGACGACGAGGACGAGGAAGAAGAGGAGTACGAGGACGAGGAAGAGGACGAGGACGACGAGGGTCGGTAGGCGGGACCGGGCCGGCGGCGTGTGCGCGCGTCGCCGACCCGATCTCCCTACGACTCACCGCGTCTCACGGCGTCTCACGGCGTCTCACGGTGAGACATCACCGCACTCGCCGCGCCTGCCCGCCCTCGCGGCCCTCGCGGCCCTCGCGCGGGCGCACGAAGTCGGAGACGTGCGTCTCGCGGCCCGCGAAGTGGCCGACGACCAGACCGGCCAGACCGAGGGCGGCGACCACCACGAACGCCGCGAACCCGCCGAAGTATCCGGCGAAGCCAAGTGCGAGGCCGGTCAGGAGCCCCGCGGTGGTTGTGTTCATGGCTCGTTCCCCATCTCGCGTACGACTCCCCCTCGGGAAGGGCGGGGCGAGTCAGTCGACCCGCTGCCGGTCGCGGTCGCTCTCGCCCTCGTCCTCTTCATCCGCCTCCGGCAGGGCTACGTCGTTGACGTCGATGTTCACCTCCACCACCTCCAGGCCGGTCATGCGCTCCAGCGTCGCGATCACTTCGGCGCGCGTGTCCGCCGCGACCTCGGCGATGGGGTAGCCGTAGTCGGTGACCACGTCCAGGTCCACCGCCACCTGGCGTTCCCCGACCTCGACGCTCACGCCCCGGGTGACGCTCGTCCGGCCGCCGGGCATACGGTCGCGGACACCCCCGATGGCACGCGTCATGCCGGAACCGAGGTGGTGGATGCCGGGGACCTCACGGGCCGCCATCCCGGCGATCTTCGCCGCCACGACGTCCGCGATCGTGGTCCGTCCGCCGGGCTCCGAGCCGGCGGTGCCGGTCCGCTTCTCGCCCTCCGGCGCATCCCGCTTGGGGTCGTGCTGCGGCATGGTTCCCGGGGTCGGCCTGGCGCGGTCCGATGCCGGGTTGTACGTCGTCTGCGTCATGACGTCCTCCTGAGCGACGAGCTGCGAGCGACGGTTCGGGGGCACCTGGTCGGCGCCCTTCATAGAGTTCGACACGAACCAGGCGAAATCGTCACACTTATCTGTGATCTGGCTCACGTATCCTGGCTCGTAGCAGGACGCGCCCGACGGCGTCACGTGGGAAGCGGACAGTGGATGTGGGGAGCGATCTCGACGAAGCGGACGACCGGGTCCTCGCCGTCCGCGCCTCCGAAGCCGACGAGGACGCCTTCGCGGTGCTCGTGCACCGGCACACCGCCCGGCTGCTCGCGCTGGCCTGCCACATGCTGGGCAGCCTCCCGGACGCCGAGGAGGTCGTGCAGGATGCCTTCGCCAGTGCCTGGAGACGCCTTCCCGAGTTCCGGGGGGACGCCGCCTTCCACACGTGGATGTACCGCATCGTCACCAACCGCTGCCTCAACCTCCTCCGCGGACGCACGCCCTCCCTGCCCCTGGACTCCGTCGCCGAGCCCTTGGCCCACGACGCGACGGGCGAACCGGAACGCAGTGCCGAGAACGCCGCGGCGGCTGCCGCACTGTCCCGCGCGCTCGGAGACCTCCCCGCCGGCCAGCGCGCCTGCTGGATCCTCCGGGAGCTGCACGAACTCCACTACGAGGAGATCGCGCAGGTGCTGGGGGTGAGTGAACAGACCGTACGCGGCAGGCTCTTCCGGGCTCGGCGCACGCTCACGAAGGAGATGGCCCCATGGCGCTAGACCACCCCACCGCCACCTCCTCGTCCGGCCGGCCCGGCCCGGTCCACGGGAGCCCCGGCGGGATACGGTTCCCGGCCGACGAGCGACTGCCGTGCGCCCGCCTGCTGAGCGACGTATGGGAGCGGGCGCGCACCGGCCGCGATCAGGACGACGCCCACACGGACGGGTGCGTGTACTGCCGGGACGCCGTCGAAGGTCTGACGGCCCTGGACCGCGCCACCGACGCGCTGCGCACGCGAGGGCCGAGCGCCCGCGCCCTCGTGGAGAGGATCGTCGCCGCCGTGCGCGCGGAGGTACGACTCGGGCGGCTGGTGCCCCTGGACGATCCGACCGGAGAACTGCGCATCGCGGAGACCACGGCGGCGGGCGTCCTGCGCCGCGCCGCCGGACGGGTTCCGGGCGTGCTGGCCGCCAGCTGCCGGCTTGCCCCGGGCGCCGCGGGGACGGAGACCCGGGTGTCCGTCGCCATGACCCTTTCCGTCACGCTCGACCAGCCCCTGCCCGGCAGGACGGAACAGGTGCGACGGGCTGTGGCCGACGCGGCGGCCCACGAGCTGGGCCTCGCCGTCGAGGCGATCGACCTGCGGGTCTCGGCCGAGTGGGAGCGTCCGCACCCGACGGACAGCCGCGCCTCGGGGCCCGGGGTGGCGACATGACGGCCGTCGACCCGGGGAGCGTGGAACGCGCGGTCGCCCATGCCGCGCTGTCGGTCCCCGGAGTGGCCGGACTCCAGCCGGGCCTCGGCCGCTCACTGGCCGACGCGGCCCACGCGGCCCACGCACAGCACACTCCCGGCACCGCCACTCCGGCTCCGGGCGCCGGCGTCCGCGTCCGGCACGCGCGTGACAGCGGCGTCTGGCACGTCGAGGTCCGCTGCGTTCTCACCGAGGGCGGCCGCGCCCTCGACACGGCCCGCGCGGTCCGCGCCCGAGCACAGGCGGCCGTGCACCAGCAAGCTCCGGGGAGCTGCGTCGTCGCCGTCACGATCACGCGCATCGTGGGGGACGTGGAGGGCCGGGCCTCGACCAGCTGACCCGACGGACCGGGCCCGATCCCCCGAGGGGAACCGGGCCCGGTCGTGTCTTGCCGTGCCGTCTGTCAGGCGCCGGTGCTCTTGTTGCGGCGGCGGGTGACGATCACCGCGCCGGCGCCGAGGACGAGTGCCGCGCCGCCCGCCAGGGCGATCTTCGGCAGGGCGTCGTTCGAACCGGTCTGGGCGAGGGAGCCGGTGGTGGTGGTGCTGGACGTGTTCACCGGGGTGGTGGAGGTGCCGCCCTGTCCGGTGGGGCTGTTGGGGGCCGGCTTGTCCTTCGGGTCCTCGGGCTTGCCCGGGTCGTCGGCGTTGTCGCCGCCCTCGGGCAGGATCTGGAAGGCGTAGTCGTCCAGGTCGGGGTAACCGCCGCAGGAGCCGTCGTCGTTGAGGTAGTCGGCGGTGACGTAGACCGAGCCCTCACCGGCGAGGACGTCCTCGTCGACCTTCAGCCGCAGCTTGACGTCGACCGAGGCGTTCGCCTTGAGGGAGCCGATGGAGGTGCCGCCCAGCAGGTCGGCGTCGCGCCACTTCGGGTTGGCGGCGGTGGACCATTCCAGGTCGAGGTAGGAGTCCAGCTCCTTGTAGCCCTTGGTGTCGAAGCCGTGGGCGGACGCGAACGGGTACACCTCGTCCAGCGTGCCGCCGGTGCCGTTGGTGACGCGGAGGGTGAAGGTCTCCGTGGTGCCGCCGACGACCTTGTCCGGCAGCCCGCTGACGACGGCGGTGAGTTCGGGCGCGGCGACGCACTCACCGGCCGGCTCCTCGCCCTCAGCGCCCTCATCGCCCTCCTCGGCCTCGGCGTCGGAGAGCGCCTTCTCCGCGTCGTCCAGCTTCGTCTTGGCCTCGTCCCGCGCCTTCTTGAGGAGTTCGATCTTGCGGGCCTGGGCGACGCGCTCGTCGTCGTGGGCGTCCTGCGCCTCGGTGTGCGCGGTGTCGGCGGCCGTCTTGGCCTCCGCTGCCTCCGTGGCGGCGGTCTTGGCCTCGTCCAGCTCGGTCTGCGCCGCCGCCTTGTCCTCGTCGGTGGTGGCGGCGTCCAGCTTGGCCTGGGCGTCCACCACGGCCTGGTCGGCCTCGGCCTTGACCTTGGCGGCGTCCTCGGCGGCCTTCTCGGCCTCGATGAGCGCGGCCTTGGTCGGGTAGGTCTCCTCCTCCAGGCCCTCCTTGAGGAACTTCTTGGCGTCCTTCACCGCGATGACGGCGGCGTCGTACTCCTTCTGCGCGCGTTCGACGGCCTGCCGCAGCTCTTCGATCGTCGGCTTCGCCTTCTGCGTCTGCGCGGCGGGCTTCTCGTCGGCGAAGGCGGGCGCCGACGAAAGGAGGACGACCGGGGCGGTCACGGCGGCGGCGACGGCGGTCGCGAGAACACGGCGAATCTTCACATGGACCCCTGGTCGGGTGGAGAAAGGAAGCGAGGGACGCCGCACTCACAAAATCTTCACGCGACGCGACGCTCCGGCGATGGTATGGCCTGCTTGATCGAGACCACAGGGGGTTTCCCCCGCCCATGCCGGAAAAGCCTCCACGACGTATGAACAAACGGTACTTAAGGCGCAGTTGCCCTCGTAGGCCGCACTTTCTGTGTGAGCCATGTCATCGCCGCCGACCGCCACGCCGCCTCAGGCGCGGGCGAGTTCCGCAGCGCCGAAGGAGACGTCGAAGCGGTCGCACCAGATGCTGACGCTGCTGTAGCGGGCCGGGTCGATGCCGGCGGGCACGGTGTAGTTCTGGCTGCCCTTGTTGCCCTTGAGCTTGCCCAGGCCGACGTGCTTTCCGTCGTCGAAGACGTGCCAGCCGGCCCGGCCCTCCTCGACCGGTGCGTCGGTCAACAGGACGCGCAGGTCGGGGCCGTTGCTGGTGTCGAGGTCCTCCAGGCGGACGACGTGCGAGCCGTCTGACAGCCGCACGAGTTTCACGGTGCCGGTGGTCGTGTGCTCGTGGCTGATCAGGTCGCCGCTCGCCAGGGTGACCGGCTCCGAGGCGGAAGGTGCTGAAGTGGAAGGTGCCGCCGGCTTGTCGGACGAGGGTCCCTGGGCAGGGGCGCGCGACGCGTCCGCCGTCGCGGGCAGCGCCTCGTGGACGGTCTCGTCCTGCCACAGCTTCCACGGCTGGAACCAGTACAGCCCGAGGCCGGCCGCGGCGAGCGCCACCAGCAGCACGCCGCCCATCCACGGCCTGACCCTCGTACTTCGTCCACGTCCCATGCCGTCCGCCTCCCGGGGAGAATGCCGCGTCGCTTCCGTATCGCCTCCATTCAACGGATGGCGCGGCCTTCCCACGTCGTTCGGCGGATGACGAAACGCTTACGTCCGCCGCCCGTCCCGTCGAGTGTCCACGAACTTCTCCTGGATTGTCCGTGATCTGTAACGGACGGATCCCGTGTCCCCTTTTCCTCGTCCTGCCAGGTGGACCCGGGTTACCGAGGTCGACGGTGAACTGCGGGAAGGCGGGGCGGGCATGGCACGGCACAGTGGTGGGCGGGGCTGGTACGGCAAGGTGGTCGGGGCCGCCCTCGGGGTGACGATGCTCGCCGTCGGTGCCTCGGTGTGGACCGCGCAGGCCGATGCCGTGGGCAGTTCGGCGCCGAAGGCGTCCGCGTCACCCGCGCCGGGCGGCGCGGTGAAGCCGGTCGACGTGACCATCGCGCACGCCTCGGACGCGGGGGCGCGCGGCGTGAACATCACCATCGACGACGGGCCCGACCCGGCGTGGACGCCCCAAGTGCTCGACCTGCTGGCGGAGTACGAGGTGAAGGCCACGTTCTGCGTGACGGGGACGCAGGCGCAGGCCCACCCGGACCTGGTGAAGAAGGTCGTCGCGGCCGGACACCGGCTGTGCGACCACTCGGTGTCGCACGACACCTCCATGGACCAGAAGTCCGAGGCGTACCAGTCGAAGGAGATCCTCGACGCCGAGCGGATGATCATCAAGGCGTCGGGCGGCGTCCGGCCGATGTACTACCGGGCTCCCGGCGGGGCCTTCACCCCCTACAGCCGCAAGCTCGCCGCCTCCCACGGGATGCGCCCGCTGGGCTGGAACGTGGACACCAAGGACTTCGAGCGGCCGGGCACGGACGCCATCGTCGAGACCGTCCAGCGGGAGCTGGCCAACGGGCCGACGCTCCTGTTCCACGACGCGGGCGGCGACCGTTCGCAGACCGTCGAGGCCCTGCGGCGCGTGCTCCCGTGGCTGGCGGAGCAGGGGTACGCGTTCGGGTTCCCCGTGCGTTGATCCCGGTCGGTCCGCGCGAGCGGACCTCAGAGGGCCGCGGCCGGCGTGGCCCGGCGCCCCCGCAGGTCGCCCGCGAAGAGGAGGGCCAGGCCGAGCAGGGCCCAGCAGGCCAGCACCAGGGCGGGGGTCCCGGCGGACGTGCCGTCGAAGAAGGCGTTGGCACGCAGCAGGCTGCCGGCGGCTCCCGGCGGCAGGAGCTGGCCGAAGGCGGCCCAGCCGTCGGGGAGCCAGTGGGGGCCGCTGGCCAGGCCGGAGAGCGGGTTGCCGAGCAGCATGACCACCGCGGCGCCGAGGCCGAAGCCGGGCAGCCCGAAGAGCGATTCCGCGCCGAGCAGGGTCATGACCAGGGCGGCCATGCCCAGGGACATGCCGAGGGCGGTGACCAGGTAGTCGCCGTCGAGTGAGCCCGTTCCGTACTGGAGGAACGCGGTGACGGCGAAGCCCGCGACGAGGGCGAAGACGGCGCCGCCGACCGCGCGCAGCCGCAGCCCGGAGTGGCCGGGGAAGAGGCGCGAGAGGAGCACGGCGGGGAACATGCCGCCGAAGATCATGGGCAGGGTCGCCGCGGCGAAGCCCGCGCCCCTGGGGTCGTCCTCGGGGAACGGCTTGAGGTCGGTGACGGTGATGTCCGCCCGCTGCTTGGCCGCGAGCGCCGTCGCCGTGCCGGTCAGTGTCGCGGCCCCCTGCGGGCCGCCCGCCGTGGCCGTGTAGGCGGTGACCCGGCCGGGGGCCAGGACTATGCCGCCCATGACGTCGCGATTCCGGATCGCCGACCTGAGGTCGGCCTCGGTCTCGTAGGCGGTGACGTCCCACGCGTCGCCCCGGAGGGACTGGCTCACCGCTGTCGTGGCCTTCTCCGGGCCGGTGACGCCGACGGGCAGGTCGTGCGGGCCGCTGTTGATCGAGGGCAGGGCGAACGCGCACAGCATCACGACGACTACGGCGGCCAGGCCCACCACGACGACGGCGAGCTTGCGACCCCGGCCGGTGGTCGGGCCGGGGGTGCCGGCTTGCTGAGTCATGGGCGGGATCCTCGTCAGAAATTAATTCATCGACTGTTGAAACAACGATACATGCTAGGTTGACAGCTATGTCAAACGTCGAGTTCACCGCCTCCGAGCCCGTGCGGGAAGAACTCGTACAGGCCGCACTCCGCGCCGCCCGGACGCACGACATGGCCGTCGGCGATGTATCGATGCAGGCCATCGCCCAGGAGGCGGGCATCTCGCGCAGCACCCTGCTGCGCCGGCTGGGCGGCAGCCGGCGCGCCCTGGACGAGGCGGTCCGCGCCGCCGGCGTCGATCCCGGCGGGCAGCGGCCGGTGCGCGAACGGGCCCTGGAGGCAGGCGCCGCCCTCATCGGCGAGCGGGGGCTGGCCGCGCTCACCCTCGAACGCGTCGCCGCGCAGGCCCAGTGCTCGGTGCACAGCCTGTACGCCGCGTTCGGCGGCCGGGACGAGATGCTGCTGGCCGTCTTCGAGCGCTACAGCCCGATCCTCGACGTCGAGGCCGTGCTGGCGGCCCCGTCCGCGGACCTGCGCGGCACCGTGCGGACCGTGTACTCCCTGATGGCCGCCGCGCTGAGCCGTGAGCCGCGGCTGCTGCCCGCCGTCTACGCCGAAGTGCTGGCCCGGCCGCACGACGACTCCGTACGGCCGATCGCCGAGCAGTTCCTCCCGCGGATGTTCGCCGGCGTCGGCCGGTGGCTCACCACCGAGATCGAGGCGGGCCGCATCCGTGACCTGCCACTGCTGCTTCTCATCCAGCAGATGACCAGCCCGCTCATGATCCACTTCCTGATGCGGCCGACCACGGACCGGATGCCGCACTACTCCGTCCCGCCCGTCGAGGACGTCTGCGACACGTTCGCCGACGCGTTCCTGCGCGCCGTCACACCGCCGCGGGACGGACCTCCGCGCGCGTGACGGCACGGCGCCGGGCCGGTACGCCGAGGGTCGGGTTGGCTACGCCCCAGGCGGCGGCCTTGCAGACCAGCTCCTTGTAGAACGCGGCGAAGCGTCCGGTCAGGGCCGCCCCTACGGCTCGGTCGTCGGCGGTGACGTACTGGATCAGACCCTCACGGCGGCCCAGCGAGATGCACTGGTTGAAGTAGCGCAGCGGCGCGTTCGGGAGCTTGCCGCCGGTCAGGCGGGCCGCGATGGAGTCGGCGGCCTGCCAGGCGGTGGGGGTGCCCGAGGCGCACGACATCCGCAGCGGCTTGTCACCGGGGCCGGCCGCCATGGCCGCGTCGCCGATGGCGTACACGTCGGGGTGGGAGACCGAGCGCATGGTCCCGTCGACCACGATCTGGCCCGTGTCGGTCACGTTCAGGGTGGTGGCCCGTGCGATGGGGTGGACGGCGAAGCCCGCGGTCCACAGGGTGACGGCGGCCGGGATGGTGGCGCCGTCGGCCGTGGCGACGTGGTCCGCCGCGACTTCGGTGACCGCGGCGTTCTCGTACGCCGTGATGCCGAGGGTGCCGAAGACCTTGCGCAGGTGGCGGCGGCCCTTGGGCGAGAGCCAGTCGCCCAGACCGCCGCGCGCGGCGAGGGACACGTCGAGGTCCGGGCGGGCCTCGGCGATCTCGGTGGCGGCCTCCAGGCCGGTCAGGCCGCCGCCGACCACGACCACGGACGCTCCGGCGTCCAGCCCGGCCAGCCGCTCGCGCAGCCGGAGGGCTCCCGGGCGGCCGGCGATCTCGTGGGCGTGCTCGACGGTGCCGGGCACGCCCTGGTGGTTCCAGGCGCTGCCGAGGGCGTAGACGAGGGTGTCGTACTCCAACTCCCGGTCCTCGCCCGGCTGGTCCGGGTCGGTGACGGCGACCGTCCCGCGGTCCACGTCCACGCCGGTGACCTTCCCGAGCCGCACCTCGACACCGGTGCCGGCGAACATCTCGTCGAGCGACCGGGGCCTGAGCTGCTGGCCGACGGCGAGCTGGTGCATCCGGACGCGTTCGACGAAGTCGGGCTCGGCGTTGACGAGGGTGATGGCGACATCCTCGCGGCGCAGTCGCTTCGCGAGGCGCCCGGCGGCGACGGCACCGGTGTATCCGGCGCCCAGGACGACGATGCGGTGCTGCATTTCCCTGCTCCTGTCTCCGGTGGCCGAAGCCTCCGGTGTACGACGGTCTCCGGGGTCCGGAGCCCTTCGGCGGGTTCGCCCCTTGAACCGGGCGGCCCGCCGTTTCCTGACAGGAGCAGGGTGTGATGCGCGTCACATATGCAGGGGTGATGGTCAGAAGGCGTTGAACAGGGGTTCTCCGTGGTCGGTGGCGGCCCAGCGCCGGGTGGCGCGTTCGAGCTTGTCGGGGTTGACCTGGTTGCGGAACCCGGCGATGCCCTCGGGGGTGATCTCCAGGCACATGACGCCGATGACCCGGCCGTCCACGACCGCCACCACGGCGGGGTCGCCGTTCGCGGTGTCGGCGTAGACCCCGACGGTGCCGCCGGCCAGGGCCCGCTTGGCCTTGCCGGGCTTGAACAGGCCCCGCATGAACGTCGCCACCGCGCGGGCGCCCTCGAACGCCTTGGCCCGGGCCGGGACCTTCCCGCCGCCGTCGCCGACCGACACGGCGTCCTGGGTGAGCAGGCGGACGAGCGGTTCGGTACGGCCGCTGGTGGCCGCGGCGAGGAACTCCTCGACGACCCGCCGGGCGGCGGCCTGGTCGATCTCGGTACGGGCCCTGCCCTCGGCGACGTGCTTCTTGGCGCGGTGGAGGATCTGCTGGCTGGCGGCCTCGGTGAGGTCGAGGATCCCGGCGATCTCCCGGTGCGGGTAGCCGAACGCCTCGCGCAGGACGTACACCGCGCGCTCGCCCGGGGACAGCCGCTCCAGCAGGGCGAGTACGGCGAAGGAGACCGACTCGCGCTGTTCGGCCGTGTCGGCCGGGCCGAGCATCGGGTCCCCGGCGAGCAGCGGCTCGGGCAGCCACTGGCCGACGTAGGTCTCCCGCCGGGCGCGGGCCGAAGTGAGCTGGTTGAGGCAGAGGTTGGTGAGCACCTTGGTCAGCCAGGCCTCCGGGACCTCCACCCGGCCGACGTCGGTGGCCTGCCAGCGCAGATACGTCTCCTGCACGGCGTCCTCGGCCTCGCTCGCGGAGCCGAGGAGGCGGTAGGCGATGGCTTCCAGACGGGGCCTGGACGCCTCGAACCGTTCCACGTCGTTCATGGTCAGGGCCATGGGCCGGATCCTAGTCGCCACGCCGTGCGGACGGTCGGCGCCTCGTCACCGCTGGCAGCGCGGGCACCACACCGTGCCGCGGCCGCCCACGCGGGAGTGGCGCAGGTGGGTGCCGCAGCGGGGGCAGGCGGGGTCCGGGGTGTCGCGGTGGCCGGTGAGCCAGGAGGCGCGTGGTGGGACGCGGCCCGCGGGGACGGCGGAGCGCAGGGTGCGCCGCATGTGCGTGTGGAGGCGGCGGCGGTCGGACTCGGTGAGGTCGGCCGCCGCGTGCGTGGGGCGCAGGTGGGCGCGCCACAGGATCTCGTCGGCGAGCAGGTTGCCGAGGCCGGCGACGACGGACTGGTCGGTCAGCGCCGCCTTGACGCTGCCGCGCCGTGCGCCGAGCGCGGCCTCGAAGTGCTCCCGGTCGACCGTCAGCGCGTCCGGGCCCTGGTGGTCCAGGAGACGGGCGACGTCGGACTCGTCGTGGGCCAGCCACAGGCCCCGGAGTTTGCGCTGGTCGCGGTAGCGGAGCTGGCGGTCGCGGGACACCGTGAACAGGACCCGGTCGTACGGGTGGGCGGGATCGTCGGGGCGGTGGCAGAGCAGCAGGCCCGTCATGCCGAAGTGCAGCAGCACGGTGGGGCCGCCGGTGCGGGCGAGCAGCCACTTGCCGTGCCGTTCCGCCCGCGTGAAGCGCCGGCCCTCCAGCGCCTCGCGCAGCCCCCGGGCGCTCACTCCGTGCAGGACCCCGGTGTCGCGCACCTCGACACGCTGGACGGTCCGGCCCGTCGCACAGGACGCGAGGAGCTCGCGGAATCCCTCGACGTCGGGCAGCTCAGGCACGTCGGCCTCCTCCCGGAACGCGGGCCGCCTCGAACGGCCCCGGTCCCATGGTGCGCGCGCCGCGGGCTCCGCGCAGCGCGCCGCCGCGGTTCGCCTATCTTGGCGCCCATGCAGGCATACACGATCGGCCAGGCGGCCCGGCTGCTCGGCGTCAGTCCGGACACCGCGCGGCGGTGGGCGGACGCGGGGCGGGTGACGACCCACCGCGACGAGGGCGGCAAGCGGCTCATCGACGGCAAGGACCTGGCCGCGTTCTCCGTGGAGCTGGCCCAGAGCGGCAGCGGCGAGGAGGACGCGTCCTTCACCTCGGTCCGCAACGCCTTCCCCGGCATCGTCACCGCGATCAAACTCGGTGACGTGGCGGCACAGGTCGAGATCCAGGCCGGCCCGCACCGACTGGTGTCGCTGCTGACCCGGGAGGCCGTGGAGGAACTGGGCCTGGAGGTCGGCATGGAGGCCACCGCCCGCGTGAAGTCGACGAACGTGCACGTCGACCGGGGTTGAGCGGGGCCGTGACCGCTCAGCGCCCGGTGAGCGTCCCGGGGTAGCCCCCGTCCACCCGGATCGCGTCGATGCCGCTGATGTGACGGCCCCCGCAGCGGTCCTGGGGCAGGACCAGCTGAGGGCCGACGCGGTCGAGGGCGGTGCCGTCGAGGGTGACGGCGAGGAGGACGGGGGCGCGGCCGAAGTCCGGGTCGATCTCCGCCCAGGACAGCAGCGCGTGGTGGCCGTCCGCGCCGCGCACGGCGATCAGGAAGCGCAGCCGGTCCTTGCGGCGCGCGGGGTCGAAGGCCGGGGCGGTGTCGGCGAGGACGTCGTGCAGAAGGGGTCCGGTGAAGCGGTGGTGCCGGACGCCGCTGGTGGCGCACTCGAAGGCGGCCTGGGCCGTGTGCTGCGGCCAGCCCGCGAGGTCGGGGACGGTCAGGCGGGCCGGACGGCCCAGGTCGCCGGTGATGACGACGACCGCCGACGGACGGGCGGCCGGACCGGCGGCTGCGAGGGACTGACTCACGGCTTTCACCTCCCGTGTGACGGTACCCGGCCGAACCTCCCGTACAAACGCACATGCCATGCCAGAGATGAGTTCCGCCTGCTCATGCGAAGAGACAGGAGACCTCCGGGTGGCATCTGCGGCATTATCATCGGCGTAAGCGCAGCGAGCCCAGCAGGATCAGCACCAGAGGGAGTGGACCCGTGATGACCCGTTCCGCGCGCCGGACCCGTCGCACCGTGCAGGTGGTGGGGGCGACCGCCGCCGCGCTGCTGGCGCTGAGCGCCTGCTCCTCCGATTCCGACTCCGGTTCCGGCTCGACCTCGGGCTCGGGCTCCGGTGAGAAGTCCGGCGGTACGGAGAAGCTCTCGGGGACGGTCAACGTCTTCGCCGCGGCCTCGCTCACCGAGAGCTTCACCGAGCTGGGCAAGGAGTTCGAGAAGCAGCACCCCGGCACCGAGGTCGTCTTCAACTTCGGCGGCAGCGACTCGCTCGCCGCGGGCATCACCAGCGGCGCCCCCGCCGACGTGTTCGCCTCCGCCAGCCCCAAGACCATGAAGGTCGTCACGGACGCCGACGCCGCCGCCGGGACGCCGGCCACCTTCGTCCGCAACCGGCTGGAGATCGCCACCCTGCCGGGCAACCCCGACGGGATCGCCTCCCTGAAGGACCTGACCGGGTCCGGCCTGAAGGTCGTCCTGTGCGACAAGTCGGTGCCGTGCGGGGCCGCCGCCCAGAAGGCGCTGGACGCGAGCGGGCTGAAGCTGACGCCCGTCTCCTACGAGGAGGACGTGAAGTCGGCGCTGAACAAGGTCGTACTCAAGGAGGCCGACGCCGCCCTGGTCTACAAGACCGATGTGAAGGCCGCCGGTGACAAGGTGGAGGGCGTGGAGTTCCCCGAAGCCGCCGACGCCGTCAACGACTACCCGATCACCCTGCTCAAGGACGCGCCCAACGCCGAGGTGGGCCGGGCGTTCATCGAGCTGGTGCGGTCCGCCGAGGGTCAGAAGGTGCTGACCGGGGCCGGGTTCACCGCACCGTGACCGCACCGGCCAGGAGCGCGCGGGTGAGGGGCGGGGCTCCCCTGCCCCTGCTCGTGCCCGCGCTGATCGGCCTCGCCTTCCTGGTGCTGCCGCTGATCGCCCTGCTGATCCGGGCCCCCTGGGCGAGCATGCCGGAGCTGCTGACCAGTACCGAGGTGTGGCAGGCGCTGCGGCTGTCGCTGATCTGCGCCACGGCGGCGACCGTGGTGAGCATGGTGATCGGCGTGCCGCTGGCCTGGCTCCTCGCGCGGGTCGAGTTCCCCGGGCGCGGTCTCGTACGGGCCCTGGTGACGCTGCCGCTGGTGCTGCCGCCGGTCGTGGGCGGCGTGGCGTTGCTGATGGCGCTGGGCCGCAACGGGGTCGTGGGGCAGTGGCTGGACTCCTGGTTCGGGATCACCCTGCCGTTCACCACCACCGGCGTCATCCTCGCCGAGGCGTTCGTGGCGATGCCCTTCCTCGTCATCAGCGTCGAGGGCACCCTGCGCGCCGCCGACCCGCGCTACGAGGAGGCGGCCACCACCCTGGGCGCCTCCCGCTTCACCGCCTTCCGCCGGGTCACCCTGCCGCTGATCGCGCCCGGCATCGCCGCGGGCGCGGTGCTGGCCTGGGCCCGGGCACTCGGCGAGTTCGGGGCGACGATCACCTTCGCCGGGAACTTCCCCGGCCGCACCCAGACCATGCCGCTGGCCGTCTACCTCGCCCTGCAGAGCGACCCGGAGGCGGCCATCGCCCTCAGCCTGGTGCTGCTGGCCGTGTCCATCGCCGTACTCGCCGGACTGCGCGACCGCTGGATGACCGCCTCATGACCGGGACCGAGCAGCCGACCGCGCCCCTCGCCGACGGGCTGGACGCGCGGCTCGTCGTCGACCGCGGGGGCTTCCGTCTCGACGTGACGCTCACGGCCGCACCCGGCGACGTGGTCGCCCTGCTCGGGCCCAACGGCGCGGGCAAGACCACCGCGCTGCGCGCGCTGGCCGGCCTCGTCCCGCTGTCCGACGGCCACCTCCGCCTCGACGGCGACGAGTTGGACCGTACGCCGCCGGAGTCCCGGCCCGTCGGCGTGGTCTTCCAGGACTACCTGCTCTTTCCCCACCTCACCGCGCTGGACAACGTGGCCTTCGGACCGCGCTGCCACGGCGCCGGCAAGGCCGAGGCACGGGCGCAGGCCGCGGTCTGGCTCGACCGCATGGGCCTGGCCGGGCACGAGGGCGCCAAGCCGCGCCGGCTCTCCGGCGGCCAGGCCCAGCGGGTGGCGCTCGCCCGCGCCCTGGCCACCCACCCCCGACTGCTGCTCCTGGACGAGCCGCTCGCCGCCCTCGACGCCCGCACGCGCCTCGACGTCCGCGCCCAGCTCCGGCGTCACCTGGCCGACTTCGAGGCGGTGGCCGTGCTCGTCACCCACGACCCGCTGGACGCCATGGTCCTCGCCGACCACCTCGTCGTCGTGGAGGACGGCCGGGTCGTCCAGGAGGGCACCCCGTCGCACATCGCCCGCCACCCGCGCACCGACTACATCGCCCATCTGGTCGGCCTCAACCTCTATCGGGGGCGCGCCGAAGGGCATGCGGTACGTCTGGACGACGGGACGGCGATCACGACCACCGAGGAGCTGACCGGGCCGGTGTTCGTGGCGTTCCCGCCCAGCGCGGTCACCCTGCACCGGGACCGCCCCACCGGCTCCAGCGCCCGCAACCTGTGGCGCTGCGAGGTCGCCGGCCTGGAGACCCACGGCGATCAGATCCGCGCCGACCTCACCGGTGAACTCCCGCTCGCCGCCGACCTCACCACGGTCGCCGCTGCCGAACTAGACCTGCACCCCGGCGCCGCCGTCTGGGCCACGGTCAAGGCCACCCAGACCCACGCCTACCGCGACTGACCGACCGCCGGTCAGGCCGCCTCCAGTTGGGGCTCCGGCCGCTTGGCCGGCGCTGCCGCGCCCGTCGGCTGCCATCCCCTCGTGGTCCGCACGTAGCCGTGGATCACCGAGGCCATCGCGAGCAGGAGGAGGGGGCCGAAGACCAGCGGGTGGCGGGCCATGTCCAGGGACAGATAGCGGGTCGACGCGAGGATCGCGGCGAACACGAGCGCGCCGTGGGCGACCAGTTGGATGCCTGCCCGGTCCCAGCCGCGGTCGAACGCGCGCAGGGCCGCCTCGACCGTGACGGCGAAGACCACACCGGCGACGAGGTCGATGCCGTAGTGATAGCCGAATCCCAGCGTCGCGCCGAGCGTGGCGACCAGCCAGAACGTTCCTGCGTAGCGCAGGACCCTCGGTCCGCCGCGGGAGTGCAGGAAGATCACGGTGGCCCACGCCGTGTGCAGGCTGGGCATGCAGTTGCGCGGGGTGATCCCGTCGTACGTGAACGCGGCGGGCGCGCTGACCGGCGGCGGCGTGTCCGGCCACAGCATGGCGACGGCCCACTGCTCACCGCCGGTGCCGAAGGCCCCGGTGCCGTAGGTGAAGATCGGTCCGACCACGGGGAAGATCATGTAGATACCGGGCCCGAGCAGGCCGATCACCAGGAACGTGCGCACCAGGTGATGGCGCGGGAAGCGGCGCTCGGCGGCGACATGACGCAGTTGGTAGAGCGCCACGACCACCGCGGCCACCGCGAGCTGGACGTAGACCCAGTCGAGGACGTGCTCGCCGACCGGGCCCGCGGCCCGCACCGCCCGGCCCACCAGCCACGAGGGGCTGCCCAGCGCGTGATCGGCGACCGCGACGTACGGGTCCAGCACCTTCGGGTGGGTCTTCGCGGTGATCAGCAGCCAGGTGTCGCCGGTCTTGCGGCCGGCCACCAGCAGCAGCCCCAGCCCGACACCCTTCAGCAGCAGGACCCGCTCCCGGCCGGTGCGGCGCGTGACCGCGAGGACGCCGCAGCCGAGGACCACCCACAGCGCGCCGTTGCCGAAGGAGTGGCTGCCGGACACCGTGGCGCCCGCCGCCCAGCGCACCAGCGCGAAGACGAGGTCGACACCGACCGCGCAGGCGGCCGCCACGAAGCGCTGACGCCAGGTCAGGACCACCATCATCAGCGCCAGGCCGGCGTAGAGCAGCGGTCCCGAGACGGGGGCGAACACCACCTCTTTCGCCTGGTTGGTGATCGGCCCCGGGAGGCCGTAGCGGCGCGCGGCGATCTCCAGCGCGACGAGGAACGCGAGAGCCGCCACACCCGCCACGGCCCAGAGTCTTGCGCGCGGCTGACGCCAACGTATTCGCGAAGGTATCCGTGATGGCATGTATCTCAATCTTTATTCTGTTTGCGTTTTTTTACCGTTTTGCGCCAATAACGACCTTTCGGTGACGGGAGGGTTACCAACCCGTCAGCACAAGAAGACGAATGTATTACTGCGCGGGTTGCCAGGCGAAGCCGTCGGGGTCCTCGAACGGAGCGGTGTCCCCGGCGATGACGAGGCGGTGCGAGCCGCTGCCGTCGGCGTCGACGCCCGCGACCTTGGCGAGGCCGCGCCGCTTGTAGAGGGAGAGCTTGACCGTGCCCGGTTCGGTGGCGAACTCGACGTACTTGCTCCCGAAGCTCTTGCCGACCGCGAGCCCTCGCTCGACGTAGAACTGCTTGCTGGCCTTCACGTCCTCGACGCCGAGCAGGAGCACGATCTCGTCGAACTCGCGCGTGACCGGGCCGGTGTCCTTCTTCTTCGAGGTGGCGAGCTGCCAGATCGTGCCGTCCGGCGCCTGGACGACACCGCCGTAGCCCCACAGGGACTTCGCCGCGGGCTTGACGACGGTGGCGCCGGCGTCCACGGCGGCGGTGAGGAGCGCGTCGACGTTGCCCGGCTGGGACACCACGAGGGAGAGGGTGAAGCCGCGGAAGCCGGCCGTCGGGGACTCGGAGGCGCCGACGCGGACCTGCTTCGGGTCCAGTCCGAAGGCGTCGGAGTAGAAGCGGGTGGCGGCCTCGGTGTCGGCCACTTCCAGGGTGATGGCGTCGATGGATTTCATGTCCACGAAGGTAGGGGCGGCGGGGGCGGCGAGGCTTCTCGAAAACTGACCATGCTGCCGCGTGTCCCAGCCGCGCGGGCCGGGGGGCGGCGGACCGCCGGGCCGGGTCCGGCCGGGACAGCCGGTGCGTCGCAAGTGCGACGGGATTATCACGAGCGTCCACACGGTCACGGCGTGCTACTGTCGATGGAAGTTGCAGTTGTGGTTGCCTGAAGGTTTTTCCGACGGGGTGATCATCACGGCGACCGGCGTTCACACAGGGTGAGCGCCGAGCACCGTACCGAAGGAGAAAAAAATGGCATCCGGCACCGTGAAGTGGTTCAACTCGGAAAAGGGCTTCGGCTTCATCGAGCAGGACGGCGGCGGCCCCGACGTCTTCGCCCACTACTCGAACATCGCCGCCCAGGGCTTCCGTGAGCTGCTCGAGGGCCAGAAGGTGACCTTCGACATCGCGCAGGGCCAGAAGGGCCCGACCGCCGAGAACATCGTGGTCGCCTGACCTCACGACGCACTCGCGTTACTTCGCAGTCGGGGCCCGCACCTTGGGGTGCGGGCCCCCGCTCGCGTTTCTTTCTTTTTCTTCTCGTTTTCTTCTCCATGTTCCGGTCCCGCGCCCCGATGCGCCGACAGTGACCGGACCCCGGCTCGTTCTTGCGATTCCCCGCGCCGTACCACCGCTGCGGGACTCCCTTGATACGTGCCGTATCGAGGAAGGTTCCGTATGGACCGCGCACGCACACGCACCAATGACCGCAGCCGCTCCGGCGGCGGCCCCCGCCGCTCCTCCCGGACGGCCGGCCGCTCCCAGAACCCCGGCCGCCGCCCGGCCGCCGCTCCCCAGGGCGAGTTCGCGCCCCCGAAGACGATCACCCCGGCGCTGCCCGCCGTCGACTCGTTCGCCGAGCTCGACCTGCCGGAGCGCATGCTGGCCGCGCTGAGCGGCGAGGGCGTGACCGTGCCGTTCCCGATCCAGGCGGCGACCCTCCCGAACTCCCTGGCCGGGCGCGACGTACTCGGCCGGGGCCGCACCGGCTCGGGCAAGACCCTCGCCTTCGGCCTCGCCCTGCTGGCCCGCACGGCCGGCCAGCGCGCCGAGCCGCGCAGGCCCCGCGCCCTGGTCCTCGTCCCCACCCGTGAGCTGGCCCAGCAGGTCACCGACGCGCTCGCCCCGTACGCCCGCGCCGTGGGCCTGCGGTCGGCCACCGTGGTCGGCGGCATGTCGATCGGGCGGCAGGCCGGTGCGCTGCGGGGCGGCGCCGAGGTCGTCGTGGCGACGCCGGGACGGCTCAAGGACCTCATCGACCGGGGCGACTGCCACCTCGGCGACGTCGGCATCACCGTGCTCGACGAGGCCGACCAGATGACCGACATGGGCTTCATGCCGCAGGTCACCGCCCTCCTCGACCAGGTGCGGCCGGACGGGCAGCGGATGCTGTTCTCCGCCACCCTGGACCGCAACGTCGACCGGCTGGTCCGCCGCTACCTGTCGGACCCGGTGGTCCACTCCGTCGACCCGTCGGCCGGCGCCGTCACCACGATGGAGCACCACGTGCTGCACGTGCACGAGGCGGACAAGCAGGCCACGACCGTCGAGATCGCGGCGCGCGACGGCCGGGTCATCATGTTCCTGGACACCAAGCACCGGGTGGACCGGCTGGTCAAGCACCTGCTGAAGAGCGGCGTGCGGGCGGCCGGACTGCACGGCGGCAAGTCCCAGCCGCAGCGCACCCGCACCCTCGCCCAGTTCAAGGACGGGCAGGTGACGGCGCTGGTGGCGACCAACGTCGCGGCCCGCGGCATCCACGTCGACAACCTCGACCTGGTCGTCAACGTGGACCCGCCCGGCGACCACAAGGACTACCTGCACCGCGGCGGCCGTACGGCCCGCGCCGGCGAGTCGGGCAGCGTCGTCACCCTGGTCACGCCCGACCAGCGGCGCGACATGACGCGGCTGATGGCCTCGGCCGGCATCACCCCGCAGGTCACCCCGGTCCGCTCGGGCGAGGCGGAGCTGTCCCGCATCACCGGTGCGCAGGCTCCCTCCGGCGTGCCCGTCGTCATCACCGCACCGGTCGTGGAGCGCCCGCGGCGCGCCGCGTCCGGCTCCGGCTCCTCGTCCCGCGGGCGGCGCGGCCGCTCCGGCCAGGCCCGCTCCGGCCAGGCCTCCGTCCCGCAGACCCGCACCGGTCAGAGCCGCGGGGGCGGTCAGAGCCGCTCCACCGGCGAAGGCCCGCGGCGCAGGCCGCGGCGCCAGTCCGCCGGTGGTTCGGCGGCCTAGACGAACCGCAAGCCCATCCGCTCCGTCCCCCTTGTTGGAGGCATCATGCGCTGTGTCATCGCCCGGTATCCGTTCGACCTCACCAAGCAGGGGGTCCTGGACGCGATGAAGGGCGTCACGCCCCAGCCGGTCACGGGTGAGTCCGTGACCATCGGCCGCCGCCGCTACCCGGTCAAGCAGGTGGGCGTGGTCGTCACCCGGCAGGACAGCCGCGACTTCTCCGGCGCGGAGGTCACCCGGGCCATGACGCGCCTCGGCTTCACCTGCCACCCCGCTCCCGGGGCCGAGCCCGCCCCGGCGCCCGAAGCCACGCCGGTCCAGACCGCGTCGGCGCTGCTCGGAGGGCCGGTCCAGCCGCAGGAGTGAGAGCGGGCCCCCTCCGTCAGGGGGCCCGTGGCCCGTCGCCCGGCGTCAGGACAGTCCCGTGGCCCGGCCCGCGCCGTCCCAGCGCACCTCGCTCACGCGCCGGACGGCGTCGCGGTCGAGCGGGCCGAAGACGTGCGGGAAGAGGGTGCCCTCGGCGACCCCGGGCGGCGGTGCGGGCGCCGCCGCCTCCCACACGCACCTCGCGGTGAGCCGCTCCTCGTCGAGGAGCACCGCGAGCAGCGGACGGCTCGCGGCGCGGTAGTAGGCGTTGACGACGGCGAGCGTGGTCGCCTCGTCGGGCGAGCAGTGCACGAGCCCGTCCTCGGCGAGGGAGGCGGGGGCGTAGGGCCGGCCGGGTTCGGCGTTCCACTCGGCGAGCGGTACCACGTGGTAGATCATCGTTCCGTTTTAACAGCCGGGCCGCCGGGCTCCGAGGGCGTGGGCACGGAGCCCGGGGCGGACGGCGGCGCGGACGCCGACGGCGAGGAGGCCGACGGGGTCGGCACGGCCCCCGTGGACGCGTCGGGGACCGGACTCGGCGCCTGCGAGGCGTCACGGGGCGGGGCCGGGGTCGGTGCGGTCGTCGCGGGCGGGTCGGCGGGGGCCGGGGCCAGCGGGGCCGTCGGACGCGGGGGCGGGGCGGGGGACGCCCAGTTCAGCGGCAGCGCGATCAGGGCGGCGGCGGCAGCGGTCGCGGCCGCACCGGCGGCGGCGCGCAGCAGACGCCGCCGGGACGCGGTTTTACGGATCGCCTCGTAGCGGCCGGGCGGCGGGCCCAGGTACGCGGTCTCCGGGCTGAGCACGACCAGCAGCGGATCGTCCTCGTCCCGTCCGGACCCGGGATCGTCCTCAAGGCGTGTGGTCAAGGCTTCTCCTCAGATGGACGCGGAGCAGTTCGCGGGCCGCGTGGAGGTCGGCCTTGACGGTTCCTTCCTTGCGCCCGGTCAGCGCGGACACCTCCCGGATCGGCATGTCAGCGTAGTAGTGGAGCAGGATCGGCACGCGCAGTCGCTCCGGCAGCGACTGCACGAGCATCCGCACCGAGGGGTCGGTCTGTTCGGGGTGCGGGCGTACGGCGACCTCCGCGGTGACCCGGCGCACGGCCCGGCGTTCGCGCTCCAGCTTGCGCCAGTGATCCCGGACGAGGTTGGCGGCGGTCACGTAGAGGAACCCGCGGGGCTCCTCCACGGACGTCCAGCGGGCCCAGAGCCGGGTGAACGCCTCCGAGGCGATCTCGTGGGCCGTCTCGTCGTCGTCGACGAGCCGGCGGCACCAGCCGGCGAGGCGGGGATACAGGGCGGCGAACAGCTCGGACGCCGCCCTGTCACGGGACCGTTTCAACGCTCTCCATGGTCGTGAGGGTATGCCGTGCGCACGGCCGGTCAGGAGGCAGCGGGCCGCGTCGCGCTCAGCGCGGCGAAGACGATGACGTTGTCCCGGTACTCCTCGCCGACGCGCGGGCCACCGCAGGTGATGAGCCGCAACTCCGGCCGGTTCACGTCCCCGTAGACGTCGTCCGTGGGGAACTCCGCCTTCCGCACCGTCCGTACGGCGGTGACCGTGAACTCGGCCGCCGCGCCGTTCTCCAGGCGGGTCTCGATCCGGTCGCCCCGGTGCAGCCGCGCGAGGTGCCGGAAGACGCCGTCGCCGTGGGTGCCGACCGTGACGTGGCCGAGCAGGACCGACGGTCCCACCTGGCCCGGGGTCGGCGAGTGCCGGTACCAGCCCGCGCGGTCGTCGTCCGTGACGGGCGGGACCTGCACCGTGCCGTCCGCCGCGAGGCCCAGCCGCATCACCGGGGTGTCGACGCCGACGGCCGGGATGCGCAGGCCGACCGGCACGGAACGCTCCAGTGGACGCGCGGACTTGGCACCGGTCGGCGACTGAGGCGCAGTGGTGCCGGGGCGGTCGGACGCGGCCACGTCGTTCCCCGCGTTGCCCCCGCTTCCCGCATCCCCCGCGCCGCCGCAGCCGGCCAGCAGCACGGCGAGTGCCGCGGTGGCGAGGGCGCGACCGGCGGGCCGGGTCATGCCCCGGTCGCCGCCCGCCGGCGCCGTACGACGAAGAGGACCGCGCCGCCCGCGACGAGCACGGCACCGGCGCCCGCGCCGACCAGCCCCTCGTCGGTCCCGCCCGGCTCCGGGGTCGCGACGCCGGTGTCGGGGGCGCCCTCGGGCACGGCGGAGACCTGGCCGTCGGCCGGGGCGGGGGCGGGCGTCTCGTCGGCCGGGCCCGGCTTGCTGGGCGAGGGCGTCGGGGCCTTGGTGGGGGCCTCGCTCGGCACGGGGCTCGGGGTGCTCTGGGCCGGGGCGGCCTTGGTGGGCACGGGGCTGGGGTCGTCGGCGAACGCGGGTGCGGTGCCGGCCAGTACGGCGGTGCAGGCCAGGGCCACGGCGCTGAGGATGGTGCGGCGCATCGGGTCGCTCTCTCTCGGGGGGTGGTGAGTGGATCGGACGGAGAGACGAGGCGGCACCCCGGCGGGTTGTAAAGGGATGGCAAAGCCGTGGTGGGTGGTGGTGGGTGACGGACGCATCCCGTTCTTACGGAGCCGTGACGTGCCGCGCCGGACGCCCGGCGCGGGGGCCTCACGCGCCTAGCGTGGACGCATGCGCGTACTGGTCACCGGCCATGCCGGGTTCATCGGGTCCCATGTCGTCACGGCACTGCGGGAACACGGGCACGAGCCCGTCGGATACGACGTCCGCGAGGACCCCGCCGCCGACGTGCGCGACCCCGCGGCGGTCGCCAAGGCGCTCACCGGGGTGGACGCCGTGTGCCACCAGGCGGCGATGGTCGGGCTCGGCAACGGGGTCGCCGACGCCGCGGAGTACGTCTCGCGCAACGACCTCGGCACCGCCGTCCTGCTCGCCGCGATGGCCGAGGCGGGCGTGGGGCGGCTCGTCCTCGCCGGGTCGATGGTCGTGTACGGCGAGGGGCGCTACGAGTGCGCACGGCACGGCGTGGTGCGGCCCGGCCCGCGTGCCGTCGCCGACCTGGACGCGGGCCGGTTCGAGCCGCCGTGCCCGGTGTGCGGCGCGGCCCTGTCCCCGGGGCTGGTCGGCGAGGACGCGCCGGCCGACCCGCGCAACGTGTACGCGACGACCAAGCTGGCCCAGGAGCACCTGGCCGCCGCCTGGGCGCGGTCGGCCGGCGCGACGGCGGTGTCGCTGCGCTACCACAACGTGTACGGCCCCGGGATGCCCCGCGACACCCCGTACGCCGGGGTCGCCTCCTTCTTCCGCTCCGCGCTCGCCCGCGGCGAGGCCCCCCGGGTCTTCGAGGACGGCCGCCAGCGCCGGGACTTCGTGCACGTACGGGACGTGGCCGAGGCCAACGTCGCGGCGCTGACGGCCGACCGCCCGGACGGCACGCTCATCGCCTACAACACCGGCAGCGGCGACCCGCACACGGTGGGCGAGATGGCCACCGCCCTCGCCGACGCGTACGGCGGCCCCGAACCGGTCGTCACCGGCGAGTACCGCCTGGGCGACGTACGCCACATCACCGCCGACTCCACCCGCCTGCGCACCGACCTGTCCTGGCACCCCCGGGTCGGCTTCCGGGAAGGCATGCGGGAGTTCGCCCGGGCGGGTCTGCGGGGGGACTGAAGTCGGGGCGGCGGCACGGGCGGAGACGTACCGCGGGCCGGGCAGACGGCGCGGGGCGAGGCGGGGCGCCCGGGCCGGGGGCCGAGCCGCGCCCGGGCCTGGGACCGAGCCGCCCTCGGACCGGGAACCGAGCCCTCGGGCCTGGGACCGAGCCGCGCCCGGGCCGGGAACCGAGCCCTCGGGCCTGGGACCGAGGCGCCCTCGGGCCTGGGACCGAGGCGCCCTCGGGCCTGGGACCGAGGCGCCCTCGGGCCGGGGGCCGAGCCGCCCTCGGGCCGGGGGCCGGGCCCGAGGGCGAGAGTGCCGGCCCGGGCAGGTCCAAGGTCGAGGACGCCGGACGGCTCAGGCGTCGGCCAGGGGGAGGGTCACCTCGAAGCGGCAGCCGCCGGGGATGTTGTGGACGGTGGTGCGGCCGCGGTGGGCTTCCACGATGCCGCGGACGATGGCCAGGCCCAGGCCCGCGCCGGCCGGAGGGGTACGGGCGTGGGTGCCGCGCCAGCCGGTGTCGAAGACGCGCGGCAGGTCCTCCTCGGGGATGCCGCCGCAGCCGTCGGAGACGGAGAGCACCACGCCCTCGGGCGAGGGTTCGGCGGCGACGGCGACCGTGCCGTCGGCGGGGGTGCGGCGGATGGCGTTGACCAGGAGGTTGCCGAGGACGCGGCTCATCTCCTTGCCGTCCACCTCGACCGGCACCGCCGCCACCGCGTCGCCGACCAGCCGTACGCCGTGCTCCCGGGCGAGCGGGTCCGCGCCCGCGAGGGCGTCGCCGACCAGGTCGTAGAGCGAGATCCGGGCGGGGGCGAGGGCGAGGGCGCCGGCGTGGATGCGGGAGAGTTCGAAGAGGTCGCCGACCATGTCGTTGAGGCGTTCGACCTCGGTGCGGATCTGGCGGAGGTAGCGGTCGGGGTCCGCGGCGACGCCGTCCTCCAGGGCCTCGGACATGGCCCGCAGTCCGGCCAGCGGCGTGCGCAGGTCGTGCGAGATCCAGGCGACCAGTTCGCGCCGGGAGGTCTCCAGGGCGCGCTCGCGTTCCCGGGACTTGGCCAGGCGCGCGCTGGTGGCGGCCAGTTCACGGCTGAGGGCGTCGAGTTCGGCGGTCGCCGGGACGGTGGGGGCCGCGTAGTCGCCGTCGTCGCCGAACGAGCGCGCGGCGGCGGCCAGTTCGCGGCTGCGGGCGACCACCCAGCGGCCCAGCAGCAGCGCGGTGGCCAGCGACACCACGGCCGCCATCGCCGCGACGGTGGTGACCACGGACAGGTCGTGCGGGGACAGGAACATCGCCCAGGCGACGGCAAGGGTGCCCGCGAGCATCGCGAGGACCGCGACGGCCGCCACCACCGCGAGCGACGCGGTCAGCGAGCGCCGCCGGATCAGCCGCAGCACGGCCGCGCCGGCCAGCCCGGTGACGGCGGCGCCGGCGAAGGCGTACAGGGCGATGAGGAGGGTGGCGTGCATGTCAGTCCGTCTCCCGCCCGGCCGGGTCGAAGCGGTAGCCCACGCCCCACACGGTCTGGATCAGCCGCGGCCGGGCCGGGTCGTCCTCGACCTTCCCGCGCAGCCGCCGCACGTGGACGGTGACGGTGGACAGGTCGCCGAAGTCCCAGCCCCACACCTCCCGCATCAGCTCCTCCCGGGCGAAGGCCCGCCCCGGGTGCCGCAGGAAGAAGGCCAGCAGGTCGAACTCGCGCAGGGTGAGGGCCAGCTCGGCGCCCTCCTTCGTGGCCCGCCGGGCGCCCGGGTCGACGGTGAGACCGGCCGCGGAGGGCGGCACCAGCCCGGGGGCGGGACGGGTGCGGCGCAGCACCGACTCCACCCGCAGCACCAGCTCGCGGGGGCTGAACGGCTTGGTCACGTAGTCGTCCGCCCCGACCTCCAGGCCGAGGATGCGGTCGTCCTCGTCGCCGCGGGCGGTCAGCATGACGACCGGCACGGGCCCGGTGTCGCGCAGCCGCCTGCACACCTCCAGGCCGTCCATGCCGGGCAGCATCAGGTCCAGCACCACCAGGTCCGGCCGGTGCGCGGCGGCCCGGGTGAGCGCGGCCGGACCGTCATCGGCCCGGTCCACGACGTGCCCGGCACGCTCCAGGTAGCCGGCGACGACCTCCGCGACGGTGGGGTCGTCGTCGACGACCAGGATCCGGGCGGGGTCGGCGGTGGATCCATCGGGGGTCCCGGCCGGGGATCCGACCGGGGATCCGGCGGGGGATCCAGCGGGGGGTCCGACCGGGGATCCGGCGGGGGATCCGACCGGGGATCCGACGGGTGACCCGACCGGGGATCCGACCGGGGATCCGACCGGGGATCCGACGGGTGACCCGACCGGGGATCCGACCGGGGATCCGGCGGGGGATCCGGCGGGGGATCCGGCGGGGTCCCGCTGTGCGGGAGCGGGATCGTGCGGCTGCTGCATGCGCCCAGCCTCGCACCGCGCCCACGCGGACGTCGTCCCCGCGAACCGGCCCCGGCCGCGACGTCCGTGTTTCGTAAGGAGCGGGAGTCCGTTTCGCCCTATTTCGGCTCGTAGGGTGAGAGCCGTGACCACCTCGCCCGCTCCCGACGTCGACGTAGTACTCCCCTGTCTGGACGAGGCCGGAGCCCTGCCCTGGGTCCTGGCCCGCATCCCGGACGGCTGGCGCGCGCTCGTCGTCGACAACGGTTCCACCGACGGCTCGGCGGAGATCGCCCGCGCGCTCGGCGCCACGGTCGTGACCGAGCCGCGCCGCGGCTTCGGCGCCGCCTGCCACGCCGGGCTGACCGCCGCCACGGCCGACATCGTCTGCTTCTGCGACTGCGACGCCTCCCTCGACCCGGGCTTGCTGACGCCCTTCGTGCGCGAGATCCGGGACGGCACCGCCGATCTGGTGCTCGGCCGCCGACGACCGCAGGGGCGCGGCGCCTGGCCCCCGCACGCCCGGGCCGGCAACCTCGCGCTCGCCCGGATGCTGCGCCGCCGCACCGGCCTGCGGCTGCACGACCTCGGCCCGCTGCGCGCCGCCCGCCGCGAGGCGCTGCTCGGCCTCGGCCTCTCCGACCGGCGCAGCGGCTACCCGCTCCAGATGGTGGTGCGGGCCGCCGACGCGGGCTGGCGGGTCACCGAGCACGACGTGCCGTACCTGCCCCGCACCGGGGCGTCGAAGGTGACCGGGACCTGGCGCGGCACCTGGCACGCGGTACGGGACATGCGCGGCGTGCTCGCCGAGCAACCGGAGCACAGGGTTCCGAGTGACGCGGCCCACGAGGGGAACACACGGTGAGCATGATGAGCACCCTCCTCGTCATCGCGAAGGAGCCCCGCCCCGGCCGGGTCAAGACCCGCCTCACCCCGCCCTTCACCCCGGACGAGGCGGCCGCGCTGGCCGAGGCGTCCCTCGCCGACACCCTGCGCGCGGTCGCCGCGACGCCCGCCCGGCGCCGGGTGCTGGTCCTCGCCGGCGCCCCGGGGCCCTGGCTGCCGCCCGGCTTCGACGTCGTACCGCAGTGCGCGGGCGGCCTCGACGCACGGCTCGCGGACGCGTTCGCCGGGTGCGCGGGGCCCGCCCTGCTGATCGGGATGGACACCCCGCAGGTGACGCCGGAGCTGCTCGACGTGGACTTCGCGGGCTGCGACGCGTACTTCGGGCCGGCGGAGGACGGCGGCTTCTGGGCGCTGGGCCTGGCCCGCCCCGACCCGGCCCTGCTGCGGGGCGTGCCGATGTCGACGCCGGTGACGGGGGCCGTGCAGCGCGAGCGCCTGCTGGCGGCGGGGCTGCGGGTACGGGACCTGCCGCCCCTGCGCGACATCGACACCGCCGCCGACGCCCGGGCCGTCGCCGCACTGGCCCCGCACGGCCGTTTCGCCGCCCGGCTGGCGGCGTGCACGGCGGGCGCGGACGCGCGGGTGGGCCGATGAGCGGCCACGGGCGCGCGGTTGGGCGGCTCGAGAGCGGCCCAGCGGACGGACCGGGGTACGGCTCCGCCGACGGCCCGCCAAGCGGATCAGCCGGCAACCCGGCGAACGGAACGGCCGGCGGCCAGGCAAGTGGATCCCCCGACGGCCCGAGCAACGGACCGACGGTCGGCCGGACAACCGGATCCCCCGACCGCCCAGGCAACGGACCGACGGGTAGCCGGACAACCGGATCCCCCGACCGCCCGGCACACGGATCCCCCGACGGCCCGCCCCGCGCCGCAGTGAACGGCTCCGCCCGCCCGCTCAGCGGCCGGCCGACCGCCACACCCGGCCGTCTTGCGGAGTCGCCGTTCCCTCTGGCGGGTCCGGCGCCCTGGGCCGGCTCCGATCCCTACGCCGCCGCGCTGCGGGCCGGTCGCGGCCCGCTGTTCCTGCGGCGTACCGACGGGTGGCTGCTGCCGTTGGAGGTGGAGCGGTGGTGCGCGGAGCCCGACACGGTCGACCTGGAGGTGCTGGACCGGTGCGAGGGCGCCGTCCTCGACGTGGGCTGCGGACCCGGCCGGCTGGTCGCGGAACTCGCCGCCCGGGGCCGGACCGTCCTCGGCATCGACGTCAGCGAGGCCGCCGTGGCCCACACCGTGCGGTCCGGCGGCCAGTCGCTGCGGCGCTCCGTCTTCGAGCCGCTGCCGGGGGAGGGCCGCTGGGACACCGTGCTCCTCATGGACGGCAACGTCGGCATCGGCGGCGATCCCCGCGCCCTGCTCGCCCGCGTCGCCGCGCTGCTCGCCCCCGGCGGCCTGCTGATCGCCGAGACCGCGCGGGTGGACGTCGACGAGCGCGCCCATGTGCAGCTCGTCGACGTCACCGACGGCCACGCGTCCGGCAGCCCCTTTCCCTGGGCGCGGATCGGCACCCGCGCCCTGCTCGCCCGCGCGGCCGCCGAGGGCTGGCGGACCGTCGCTCAGTGGACGTCGGGGGACCGCCCCTTCGTCGCGCTGCGCAGCGACCGCAGCGACCGCACCGCCAGCAGCAGCGCCGAGCCGCCGAACAGCACGGCCGTGATCAGCAGCCAGCGGGCGAGGTAGCCGTCCGCCGACAGCCCGGTGACCCCCCGGTACCCCGCGTCGACCCGGCCGGCGATCAGCGGGAACCACACCAGCAGGAGCAGCCCCGAGAAGGCGGCCGGGACGCGCACGTACATCGCCCACCGACGGCGGCCGGCCGCGCCGAGCCCGCCGGTGACCGCCCGGTCCGCCGCCGAGTACAGCGGCAGCAGCACCAGGTCGTGCAGCAGCGCCGCCCCCACGAACCACAGGACCACGCCCAGCCAGTCGTCGGCGAGCAGCCGCACCCCCGCGTAGCCCGCGAGCGCGAAGGAGCAGGCCAGCAGGAGGATCTGGAGGGGGCTGCCGATCGCGGACCGGAGCCGGCCGCCCGGCCTGCCCGGCCTGCCCGGCCTGCCCGGCCCTCGCGACTCGTGTACACGGTTCATCCCAGGTCTCCGAACGTCATCCGGGCTACCCACTTGGTGTTCAGCACGCCGGGCGCGGCGGGCACGATGATCCGCGCCGGGTAGCCGTGGTCCGGGCTCAGCGCCTCGCCGTTGACGTACAGGGCGAGCAGGGAGCGCGGGTCGGCGACCTGGTTGGCGCGCAGGGCGCCGCTGCGGAAGGCGCCGCGCCGCTGGAGGGACTCGACGAACACGTCGGGCGGGTCGTCCTCGTGGCCCACGCGCGCGGCGAGGTCCCGCAGCCGCACCCCGCGCCACCACTGGTCGGACGTCGACCAGCCCTCGACGCAGGCGATGGGCAGGGCCTCGCTGTGCTGCTCCATGGCGAGCAGGTCGGCCCGGCTGAGCCGGACGGTCCCGGAGCGGCCCTCGAGGACGAGCCGCCACGTGTCCTCGCGGGTCTCGGCCGGGTCGATCCCGGCGTACGCGGCCGTCTTGTTGATCTGGAAGCCGTTGGGGCCGTTGCCCGGGTCGGGTCCGCCGTGCGGGGAGAGGACGGCCGTGGCCCGCAGCGGCGGGTCGAAGCTGCGGCCCGCGTTCGTGGCGAACATCAGCAGCGAGCCGCCGCCCACGAACCACAGGGCACCGCGCCGCGAGACGGTGGGCGGCGCGGGCCGGGGCGACACCAGGTCGTCAGCCTCCTCGCCACGCTCCCCCGCCGCCTCCGCACCGCGCTCCTCGCGCATCGCCCGGAGGTTGCGCAGCGCCAGCGGCGTCTTCAGCACGGCGTGCGCGACGAACGCGGCGAAGAAGACCCACGCGCCGTAGAAGTGCAGCGGGTAGAAGGAGCCGGGGAAGAGGTACTCCAACTGGATGTTGAGCACCCCGGTCACGAACTGGAACAGCGCGCCCCCGACCAGCAGCAGCAGCGAGATCCGCTCCAGCGCGTGCGCGGCCGAGCGGACCGGCGGCAGGGTGAACAGCCTCGGCACGACCGACCACAGCTTGGCCAGCAGCACCGGGATCAGGGTGAGCCCGAGGGTGACGTGGACACCCTGGTTGAGGCGGTACAGCCACGCGGGGTCGGTCGGCCACGCGAAGAGGTAGAAGCCGAGGAGCCCCTTGTCCGGGGTCTTGTCGTTGACCGGGGACAGGTCGGGGTTGTAGGCGGCGTACGAGAGCAGGCCGGTCACGAACAGCACGGTGATGCCGACGAGCAGCACGATGCCGAGCACGGACGTGAACCGGGGGCCGCGCACGGGGCTGCGCCAGAAACCCGGGGAGGAGGGAAGCCGTGTGGCGAGGTCTCGCATGTCCCGACCGTAGGCAGCGGGAGGCCCCGAAAGGGGTCCACGACCCATGACGAAACGCTGACGTCCGCCGTGTGCGCCGTCCGGCCCGCGATCTTCCGCCCTACGGTGCCGGTGTGACCCGCCTCCGCTCCGTCCCCCGCGACCTGTACGCCGCCGCGGCGGCCGTGCTGCTCGTGGCGGCCGCCATCCTGGTCGGCCGCCACGTGTACACCTACGACGACCTGATCGTCGGCTGGCCACCCCTGCTGGGCCGCTGGGACCCGCACCTGGGCCCCGGCACCCCGGCGGCCGTCCTGGTGGCGGCGGCGACCGTGGCGTACGGGCCGGCCGTCGCCGCCCGGCTGCGCTGGCGCGCGCTGCTCCCCGCGGCGTGGGGCGCGGCGATGGCGTGGACCTGGTCGCTGGCCCTGATCGACGGCTGGGAGCGGGGCATCGCCCGGCGGCTGACCACCGGTCAGGAGTACCTGTCGGTCATGGACCGCTGGCGGGACATCCCGGCGACCCTGCGCGACTTCAACGGGCACATCCTGCTGCACTCCCCCGACAACTGGCCCGCCCACGTCGCCGGCCACCCGCCGGGCGCCACGCTCACCTACGTGCTGCTCGACCGGATCGGGCTGGGCGGCGGGGGCTGGGCCGGGACATGGACGATCACCGTGGGCGCGACGGCGTGCGTGGCGGTCCTGGTGACAGTGCGGGCCCTGGCCGACGAGCGCCTCGCCCGCCGGGCGGCGCCGTTCCTCGTACTGGCACCGGCCGCGGTGTGGATGGGCACCTCCGCCGACGGCTACTTCGCGGCGGTCGCCGCCTGGTCGGTGGCACTGCTCGCCCTCACCGTCACCGGACGCTCCCTGTGGTGGGCGGCGGGCGCGGGCCTCCTCTTCGGCCTCACCTGCTACCTCTCGTACGGCCTCACGCTCTTCGCCGTGATCGGGGCGGCGGTGCTGCTGCTCGGCCGGCGCGGGGTCCGCGAGCGCCCGCTGCTGTTCGTGCCGCTGCTGGCGGGCATGGCGGTGGTGCCGGTCGCCTTCACCGTGATCGGCTTCGACTGGTGGGAGGCGTACCACCTGCTCGTCGAGCGCTACTACGAGGGCGCGGCCGCCGTCCGCCCCTACGCGTACTGGGTGTGGGCCAACCTCGCCTGCACGGTGCTGATCACGGGCGTCGCGACGGCGGCGGGCCTGCGCCGGGCGGTCGCCCGCCTCGCCGCCCGGCGACGCGGCGGGCCGCCCGAGACCGGCGGGACCCTCCGGGCGCAGGACACCGCGGACGCCACCGGGCAGGCCCGCCTCGCGTTCCTCGTCTGCGCGGGCCTGCTCACCCTGCTGATCGCCGACCTGTCCGGCATGAGCAAGGCGGAGACGGAACGCATCTGGCTCCCCTTCGCCCAGTGGCTCCTCCCGGCGTGCGCGTTCCTCCCTCACCCACGAGCCTGGCTCGCCGCCCAGGCGATCCTGGCCCTGCTCGTCAACCACCTGGTGGCGACGGGCTGGTAGGACCGCACGGGGTCAGCCGAGCGCGTCTGCCCGGTCGGCCGCCGGTGCCGACCGCGTCACCGGGCGGTCCAGCGCCTCGACGACCGAGCCGTGGAAGCGGTGCACCGCATCGTCGACGCTGCGGATGAAGCCGGACTCGGTCCTTCCCCGCGTGCTTCCCATGCCCTTGAAGAGGGAGAGCCGGAAGCCCGTGATCTGTGAGCCGTTCTTCGGGATCATGTCTCCGGGCTCCGGGCGCAGCCGTTCGAGAGTGCCGCGCGGCCCGCCCGTCTCAGCTTCGACGAGGGTCTCGACGTGCAGGTCCGCCGGCGCCTCAGCGAGCCGCCGGACCAGTCGCTTGGCCCAGGTGAGGGGGTAGCCCTGATCGGGTGCGGGGATGTCGAACGAGGTGCGAAGCTTTCCCGTGCGCAGGTCCGCGGTGATCGCGAGGACACCCGGGGTGCCCTCGATACGGAGTTCGGCGTGCAGCCTGCCGTCCGTGCAGAGCCGGTCCGCCATCTCGGCGCGACGGGCTCCGGGGTCGGCACCGCGCCTGGCGCGCCGCACGGGCAGCACCTTGTGCCCCAGCTCCCCGCCGAGGCCCAGGCAGACCTGCCTGATGAGGCGTTCCCAGCTCTCGACCACTTCGAGCAGGCGCGGATCTCCCTGGCACAGGGTCTCGTCGTCGATGCCCCGCCGGACCGGCACCCAGGCCGCGCCCATGTTCTGGAAGCCGTGGCAACCGGAGTTCTCGTGCTGGAGGTAGTGGAGAAGCTCTTGGAGCAGCCAGGCGTGGGCGGCGTTGCCCACGCCCTCGTGCCGCAGCAGCATCTGTGCCTGGTGCGCCACCTCGGCCCAGGACAGGTGCCAAAGCGCCACCTTGTGCTTGCGCCGACCGTCGATCTTGACATCGACGAGCGGACTGCCCTCCAAGGCCACATCGTTGGAGAGCGTGATGACGGCCTCGTAGCCTCGCCTCGCGGCGATGTCCGCGTACGCCTGCACCTGCTCGGGCTTGAGCGCGTTGCCGTTGGTCTTGGTCTCGACGAGTGCTGTCCACAACTTGCCCGCCCGTTCGACCCGGATGACGCCGTCGGGCCGGCGCGGGCTGTCCCCGTGGGGCAAGGAGACCTCGGTGAAGGTCTCCATGCGCCCCGCCGGGGCACCGAAGGCGGCCGTGAGCCTCCTGCCGAACTCCGGGACCTGTGCCATCACCGACAGCAGCACCGAGGTGGCGCGCGTCTCGCGGTCCCGGTCGCTCTTGAGGGCGGAGACCGGGAAGAGCCTCGCCTCCGACCAGGAGTCGTTCTCCGCCAGGGACTTCTTCACCGCCTTGGGCAGCGTGACCTTCTTCTTCGCGGTGCGCGGGCGCGCGGCGGCCTTCTTCGGCCGAGGGTCCTCCTGCGAGCGACGGGGAGCGGGTACGGACTCCAGCGGCGCCGCCGCCTCCGGCCCGGCTCCCGGCGCGCGGGGGACGTCCGATTCCCCGGCGGCCGGGCGGCTCTCCTCCGCTCCGTCCGGCTCGGGCACGGCGTCCTCCGCGTCGTCGTCGACGTCCACGCCGAAGTCCGTCGCCAGGCCGGCCAGGCCGTTGTCGTATCCCTGACCGACCGCCCGGAACTTCCACTCCTCGCCCCGGCGGTACAGCTCGCCGAAGATGAAGGCACTCACCGAACCGGCGTCGTCGATCGCGAACCGCAGCAGGTCGTCGCCGGAGCCGTCGGCCATGGTCACACGCAAGTCGTCGAGTTCACCGAACCGGGCGCCCTCGTACCGGCTCGCCGCCACCACCACTCGTTCCACGTCCGCCGGGATCGCCGTCAGATCGAAGCCGATGCGGTCCTCGCTGCCCTCTCCCGCCGGCGCCTTGCCCAGGAGCTGCACACTGCCGTCGGCGGCGACGGGGTTGTTGTAGAAGTAGAAATCGGCGTCGCTGCGCACCTTCCCGTGCCCGTCCAGCAGGAGGACGGACACGTCCGCATCGCCCTGGCCGGTCGGGCTGGCCCAGCCCAGGCTCACGATCACCGAATCGGCGTTCTCGCTCAGGGCCGACAGACCGATGTTGGACCCCTTGACCATGTCGTGCATCAAACCCCCCAGACACTCACGTTCGAGCACGAACGGGCTCCCCTAGCCCGTCCGATCTGACGCAGCGTGTGACCCAAGGCACACTCTGCGCACGGCGCACTCTAATGCGTGGCGAGGCCATTCGGGGGGCGGGCGCTCAAGGCGCCCGGCTGGGTGGAACGGCGTGCGGCCGGCCAACCGGGCCGGCCGCACGGGGTCAGGACGTCACCGGCGCCGGGCCCACCAGCTCCGTCAGGACGTCCTCCATCGTCACGAAGCCCAGGACGGCGCCCGTCTCGCCGGTGACCGCGGCCAGGTGGCTGTCCTCGGTGCGCAGGGCGGTGAGGGTGTCGTCGAGCGGGGTGTCGATGCGGACGCGGGTGACGCGGTGCAGGGCCGAGCGCGGGAACGGGCGGTCGCGGTCGGTGAGGCCCAGGGTGTCCTTGATGTGCAGGTAGCCCAGGACCGTACCGCCGGGGCCGGTGACCGGGAAGCGGGAGTAGCCCGCCTCGGCGGCCATGCGTTCCAGCTCGGCCGGGGTGACCGTGTGGGGGACCGTGCGCATCTTCTGCGACGGGACCAGGATCTCGCCGACCGGGCGGGTGCCCAGCTCCAGCGCGTCGCGCAGGCGCTCGCCGTCGGCCGGGGTGAGCAGCCCGGCCTCGCTGGCGTCGACCACCATGCGGGCCAGCTGGTCGTCCGTGAAGACGGCCTCGACCTCGTCCTTCGGCTCCACCCTGAGCAGCTTGAGCAGGGCGTTGGCGAAGGCGTTGATGCCGAAGACGAACGGCTTCAGGGCCCGGGTGAGGGCGACCAGCGCGGGACCGAGGAACAGGGCGGTGGTCGCCGGGGCGGCCAGCGCGATGTTCTTCGGGATCATCTCGCCGATCAGCATGTGCAGATACGTGGCGAGGGTCAGGGCGATCGCGAAGGCGACCGGGTGGACCAGCGCGTGCGGCATGTGGACCGCCTCGAACACCGGCTCCATCAGGTGCGCGATGGCCGGCTCCGCGACCGCGCCGAGCACCAGCGAGGAGACGGTGATGCCGAGCTGGGCCGTGGCCATCATCTGGGAGATGTGCTCCAGGCCCCACAGGGTCATCCGGGCGCGCTTGTCGCCCGCCTTCGCGCGCGGCTCGATCTGGCTGCGGCGCACCGAGATCAGGGCGAACTCGGCGCCCACGAAGAACGCGTTGGTCAGCAGCGTCAGCGCGCCGATGAAGAGCTGTACGGCGGTCATCGGGCCATCTCCCGCTGCTCGTGCTCCGGCTGCCCGCCCACCAGGGGCGCGGGCGCGGTGACGCGGAGGCGGTCCGCGCGGTGGTGGTCGACGTCTAGGACGTCGAGGTGCCAGCCGTCCAGGTCGACGACGTCGCCCTTGACGGGGATGCGCGCGAGGTGGGTGGCGACGAGACCGGCCAGGGTCTCGTACGGCCCCTCCGGCGCGGTCAGGCCGATGCGCCGCAGGTGGTCCAGGCGCAGCGAGCCGTCGGCCTCCCAGGCCGTCCGGCCGTCCGCCCGCGCGGGGGCGGGCAGCAGGTCCGGTATCTCGACCGGGTCGTGCTCGTCGCGCACCTCGCCGACGACCTCTTCGACGATGTCCTCGACGGTGGCCACGCCCGCCGTGCCGCCGTACTCGTCGATGACGACGGCCATGGTGCGGGCCCGGCGCATGCGCTCCAGGAGGCGGTCGGCGGGCAGGCTGTCCGGCACCAGGAGCGGCGCGGCGGCCAGCTCGGTGACGGGGGTGACCGCCCGGCGCTCCGGCTCCAGGGCCAGGACGTCGCGGATGTGGACGGTGCCGATGACCTCGTCCAGGCTGTCCCGGTAGACCGGGAAGCGGGACAGGCCGGTGGCGTGCGAGAGGTTCGCGGCGTCGGCGGCGGTGGCGTGGGCCTCCAGGGCCTTGACGTCCACGCGCGGGGTCATGACGTTCTCCGCGGTCAGCTCGCTCAGGTGCAGGGTGCGGACGAACAGCTCGGCCGAGTCCGCCTCCAGGGCGCCCTCGGCGGCCGAGTGCTGGGCGAGGGCGACCAGTTCCTCGGCGCTGCGGGCGGACGCCAGCTCCTCGGCAGGTTCCAGGCCGAAGCGGCGTACGAAACGGTTCGCCGTGTTGTTCAGGTGCCGGATGAACGGGCCGAAGGCGGTGGTGAATCCGCGCTGCGGGCCCGCGACGACCTTCGCGACGGCCATCGGGCGGGAGATCGCCCAGTTCTTGGGGACCAGCTCGCCGACGACCATCAGGACGACGGTGGAGAGCACCACACCGAGCAGCGTCGCCACCGTCGAGGCGGCGGCGCCCAGGCCGATCGCCGTCAGCGGGCCGCGCAGCAGCACCGCGATCGACGGCTCGGCCAGCATGCCGATGACCAGCGAGGTCACCGTGATGCCGAGCTGGGCGCCGGAGAGCTGGAGGGTCAGGGAACGTACGGCCTTCAGGGCTCCGTCGGCACCGCGCTCGCCGGACTCGGCGGCACGTTCCAGGTCACCGCGCTCGACGGTGGTGAGGGAGAACTCGGCCGCGACGAAGACCGCGCAGGCCAGGGTGAGCAGGAGGGCCAGCAGGAGCAGCAGGACCTCGGTCACCGTGCCACCCCGCTTCCTTCACGCGCATACGGGGGCACTGGCGGGCCGGCCGTGGCACGGCCGGTACTGGGAGGCTCCATTACGGAACGGGACTCCTTAACGGGGTCGGCGGGCGCCGGTACCAGCCGCGCGCCCGAGGGTTTCCCTCACATGGTAAAGGACCTGCAAAGAGAAGGGGAGTGCTCGCGCACCCCGCTTCTACTCACCTGTAGAGAACGGTGCGCCGGTCCGCGTTGTTCCGGCCCTGATAACTTCTACATGACTGTAGATACTAGGCTCTCCCGACCCGTACGGAGTTCTCATGGCCCTGTGGGACCGCTTCAAGGAGTCCGCGTCGCAGATGCAGACGCAGCTCGTGGCGAAGAAGAACGACCTCAAGAGCGGCGCCTTCCGCGACGCGAGCATGGCGATGTGCGCGCTGGTCGCCGCGGCCGACGGCACCGTCGACCCGGCGGAGCGGCAGCGGGTCGCCCAGCTGATCTCGGCCAACGAGGTGCTGCAGAACTTCCCCGCCGACGACCTGCGCCGCCGCTTCGAGGAGAACCTGGACAAGCTCACCGCCGACTTCGCCTTCGGCAAGGTCGGCATCCTCCAGGAGATCGCCAAGGCCAGGAAGAAGCCCGCCGAGGCGCGTGCCGTGGTGCAGATCGGCATCGTGATCGGCGGCGCCGACGGGGACTTCGACAAGGACGAGCGGGCCGTGGTGCGGGAGGCGTGCTACGCGCTGGACCTGCCGCCGCACGAGTTCGACCTCTGAGGTCTCACCCGCCGTCGCGGCCGCCCGCGCGGGTGCGGTGCGGGCCCAGTTCGCGCAGGACCTCGCCGAGGTCCGCGGCGGTGAGCGCGGGCGCCGGCAGGGCCGGTGCAGCCGGCCCGGCCCGCAGGCCGGCGAGGAACAGGGCGAGCGGGCGGCGCCAGGCGTCCGGCGCGGTCGCGGCGGTCAGCGCCGGGACCGCGCGGCCCAGCGCCGCCAGCCCGAACAGGACGTCCTCGGTGGTGACGTCGGCCCGCACGCTGCCCTCGTCCCGGCAGCGGACCAGCAGCGCGTCCACGGTCCGGCGGTTGTGCTCGTGCACGGCCTCCAGACTGTCCACGCCCCGCAGATGCGTGGTCATCAGGTCGTTGGAGCCGCGGTCGGCGGCCAGCGCCGCGAAGACGACGTCCAGATAGCCGGTGAGGCCCGCCCACGCGTCCGGCGCCCGCCGGGCCCGCTCACCCGCCTCCATCGTGCCGGTCAGCGAGTCCCGGAACACGGCGTCCACCAGCGCGGCGCGGGTGGGGAAGTGGCGGTAGAGCGTGGCGTTGCCGACCCCCGCCCGGCGCGCGATCACGTCCAGCGGCGCGTCAAGACCCTGCTCGGTGAACACCTCGTGGGCCGCCTCCAGCAGAAGCTCCCGGTTGCGTCGCGCGTCGCGTCGCTGCCGGGGCGCTCCCTCGCGTGCGCCGACGGTCATCCTCACCCTCCGGATCGTGCGAACCGGGGAGTACTCCCCGTGCCCTCGGTACCGATGCTATCGTCGGCCGCGCAAACGGGGAGCGCTCCCCGTTTAACGTCCCGTTCCATCGCCGTCCCCGGTTCGCAGGAGGTCCCATGGCCGCGCCCATCCCCGACGAACCGGGCGCCCTCCGGGCCGCGGGCGCCGTCCACCGGGTGTCGATGCCGGGGAGCGGGGAGAGCTGGCTGGTCGTCACGCGCGACGCGGCGCGGGCCGCGCTCACCGACCCCCGGCTGCGCAACGACATCCGGCACTCCGCCTCCTGGGACTCCGACGGCGGCCACGCCATCGGCCGCAACATGCTCCAGAGCGACCCGCCGCAGCACACCCGTCTCCGCCGCCTGGTCGCCGGCCACTTCGCACCGGGCCGGATCGCCGCCCTGCGCCCCGGCGTGGAGCGCGTCGCGGGGGACCTGCTGGACGCGCTGCCGCGCCGGGGCACGGCGGACCTGGTCGCCCGGTACGCGCTGCCCCTTCCGGTGACGGTGATCTGCGAACTGCTCGGCGTGCCCGGGGCCGACCGCGAGGTCTTCCACACCTGGTCCAACGAGCTGGTCATGCCCACCTCGCCCCAGGCGGCGGAGGCCGCGGCCGGCGCGCTGACCGGCTACCTCACCGATCTGACCGGCGCCGAGCGCGACGCGCCGGACGGCACCCTCCTCGGCGACCTGATCGCCGCCGCGGACGCCGGAGGCCTCACCGCCGAGGAACTGCTCGGCATGGCCTTCCTGATCCTGGTCGCCGGCCACGAGACGACGGTCAACCTGATCTCCGCGACCGTCCACAGCCTCCTCACCCACCCCGGCCAGCTCGACCGGCTGCGCGCCGAGCCGGACCTGGCCGGGAGAGCGGTGGAGGAGTCGCTGCGGTTCAACTCCCCCGTGCACGCCTCCGCGTTCCGCTTCGCGGCCGAGCCGCTGGAGCTGGCGGGCACTCCCGTCGCGGCCGGCGACTCGGTGCTCGTCTCCCTCGCCGCCGCCTCCCGCGACCCCGGCCACTTCCCCGACCCCGACCGCTTCGACATCGGCCGCGCGCCCCGCGGCCACCTCGGCTTCGGCCACGGCCTCCACCACTGCCTGGGCGCCCCGCTGGCCCGGATGGAGGCCACCGTCGCCGTACGCCTGCTCCTGGAGCGGTACCCCACGCTCGCGTTCGCCACCGACCCGGCGACGCTCACCTGGCGCACGAGCACCCTCCTGCGGGGGCTGGCGGAACTGCCGCTGCGCCTGGGCTGACCACGGGCGTCAGGACGGGTCCTCCGGTACGGCGGACAGCAGGCTGTGGACGACCGGGCCCGCCGAGCCGCCGCCGGTGACGCCCTCCTCGACGACCACGGCGACGGCCACGTTGCCGCGGTGGGCGACGAGCCAGCCGTTGTTGTCCTGGTCGTCGGAGACCTCGGCGGTGCCGGTCTTCGCGCCGACCTCGCCGGGCAGGTCGGCCAGGACGCGCGCGGTGCCGTCGGTGACGGTGTCCCGCATCAGCCCGCGCAGTTGGGAGACGACCTCGCGGGGGAGCGGTTCGGTGCGGGTGCCGTCCTCGTTGCCCGCGGTGACGGACGGCTGGTGGAACTCGCCGGAGACCGCGGTCGCCGTCACCGACGCCATGATCAGGGGGGTGGCCTGGATCCGGCCCTGCCCGATCATCGACGCGGCCTTCTCGGTCTCGTCCTTGGGCACCGGCACCGAGCCGTCGTACGTCGGGATGCCCACGTGCCACTCCTGGCCGACGCCGAAGTAGGTGCGGGCGACCTCGCCCAGCTCCCCCTCCCCGAGCTTGCCGCGCAGGCTGATGAAGGCCGTGTTGCACGACTCCATGAAGTCCTTGCGGAAGGTGGCACCCGGGTGCTCCGACGTCTCGACGTTGTGGAACTCCTTGCCGACCGTCAGGTACTTGGGACAGTCCACGACGTCGTCGGGGGCGACCGCGCCCTTGAGCAGCAGGGCGCTGCTGGTGACGATCTTCCAGGTGGAGCCGGGCGCGTAGGTGCCGGAGGCGGCGCGGTTGAAGCCGCCGGCGGGGGAGTTGGCGAAGGCCAGGACCTCGCCGTTGTCGACGCGCAGGGCGACGAGCGCGGCGTTCTTGCCGTCGGCCTTCTCGAGGGCCTGCTCGGCGGCGGACTGCCAGGTGGCGTCCAGGGTGGTGCGCACGGGCCGGTCCGCCGTCGCCGGGTCGGGCTTCTTGCCGAAGGACGCCTCGGTGCGCACGGTCTCGCCGCTGGCCCGGTCGACCAGTTCGACCGCGCCGCGCGGGCCACCGCCGCCCGAGTCGCCGGCGAGCCTGCCCAGGAGCGGTGCCAGGGACGGGTACCGCGCGCCGTTGAGGGAGGTCCCCTCGCGGTCGGTGACCTTCGGCGGGGTGGTCTCGGCGCGCTCCAGCCGGAACTTCTCCGTGTCGCTCAGCCGCGGGTGCACCAGGGACAGCCGCCAGTCCACCTTCCAGGCGCCGTCCTCCTGTTCGCGCAGCGGCAGCCGCGACTCGTACGTCCAGGTGCCGAGGCCGCTGATCGGCATCCGGGCGGTGAACGGGACGCCGAGGGTGCCGTCCTCGGCCTCCTTCGCCTCCTTCCCCGCCGTCAGCTTCGGCTTCTCGATGTCGAGCCCGGCGGTGAAGCTCTGCAGCACCTCCTCGGCCGGGCCGGGTCTGGTGGTGCGGCCGGCCGCGTCCGGCAGGCGTCCGGCGGACCAGTCGGCGAGGAACGCGCGCGCCTGCTCCATCGCGGCGGGGTCCGGGCCGTCGTCGCCGCCGCGCTCGAAGGGCCCGAGCCCGGCGGCGTACGAGCCGCCCGCGGCGATCGCGAGCACGACCGCCACCGCGGCGACGGCCCGCACGCCGTTGCGGGGGCCGCGGCGACGGGAGGAGGAGAGGTACGGGGCGTCGGGCATGGGAGTTCCCTGTCTGTCGGGGCGGTGGGGCGGTGGGGTGGCCGGGTGGCGGGGTGGCGGGGTGACCGGGTGGCCCGGGGGGCGGGGTGGCGGGGTGGCGGGGTGGCCGGGGGGCCGGGGGGCGGGGTGACCGAGGGGCGGGGTGACCGGGGGGCCGGGTGGCCGGGGGGGGCCGAGTGGCGGGGTGGCCGAGTGGCGGGGTAGTGGCATCGGGGGCGGCGCGGCGCGCGGCGGCGGGGTCAGCGGCCCGCGGCGGCGAAGAAGTCGAGGAGGGTGCCGGTGGCGTCCAGGTCCTTGCTGACGGGGCCGAAGCCCTCGGGCGGGGCGGCGGTCGTACCCGGCCAGGTGTGACCGGCGTCGTGGACGACGAGGAGCCGCACGGTGCCGGCGTCCGTGCCGCCCCGGCCGTCCTTCGGCCGCCAGACGGTCTCGTCGTAGCCCTTCCGCGCCCGCGTGACCGGGACGCCCGCGCCCCCGGCGTCCGCGAACGCCTCCGCGGTGTCCCGTGCCGACAGGCTCGGCAGGATCGGTTCCTCGGGGTCCGGCGGCGGGGAGGGCAGACCGGCCAGGGGCCGTACGGGGTCGTCGGCGCCGTAGACCACCAGGACCGGGACGGGGCCGGTGGGCTTCACGGCGGCGTCGCCCGCGGCGAGCTGGCCGGAGACCGAGGCCGCACCCGCCAGCAGGGCGGGGCGTTCGGCGGCCATGCGCAGGGCCATCGAGCCGCCGTTGGAGAACCCGGCGACGTAGACCCGCCGCGGGTCGGCGTGCTCGGTGCCGACCAGGTGCTTGATCAGCGCCTCGGTGAACCGCACGTCGCGCCCGGGGTCGGGACGCTGCCCGGTCGCCTCGGCGCCCGCGCCCCAGCCCTGGTCGAGGCCCTCGGGGAAGGCGACGAGCATGCCGCGCTGCTCGGCGGCCCGTTGCAGCCCGCTCTTCTCCCGCAGGTCCGCGGCGCTCTCACCGCGGCCGTGGAAGGCGATGACGAGGGGCCTGCGGCCGTCGGCGGCGGGCCGGTGCAGGAGGTAGCTGCGGGTGTGGCCGTCGACCCGCAGCTCCCCGGCGACCTCCGGCGCCGCCGTGGCCGTACCGCCGGTGCCGGACTGGCCGCTCGCCGGTGGCGCGGCGTCCGGGCGGGAGGAGTCGGCCGAGCAGCCGGCCAGGGGGAGCACGAGGCCGAGGGCGAGCGCACCGGGCCACCGGCGGAGGCGGGATGCGAGGTCGCGGAAGGAGAGCATGTCCCGAGGAGAGCAACCCCGCCGGGCCCTTGTCCAAGATTCATATGGATGTTGGATCGATCAATCCCCGATATGATTACTGCTCGTGGACCTGGTGCGGCACCTGGAGTGCTTCGTGGCTGTTGCAGAAGAGTCACACTTCGGGCGTGCCGCCACCCGGCTGGGCATGGCCCAGCCGCCCCTGTCGCAGCGCATCCAGCGGCTTGAGAAGGAGTTGGGCGTCCGGCTCTTCGAGCGCACCAGCCGCCAGGTGACCATCACCGAGGCGGGCACGCTGCTGCTCGCCGAGGCCCGTGAGCTGCTGGCCCGCGCCGAGTCCCTGCGGGCCACCGCGCGCCGGGTCCGCGACGGCGAGACCGGTCTGCTGCGCGCCGCCCTGTCCCCCGACATCTCCGGCGAGACCGTCGCCGCGCTGCTGGCGGACTTCCGGCGACGCCACGCGGGACTGGAGCTGGAGCTGCACGAGCTGTCCACCGCCCAGCAGCTCGCCGGGTTCGCCGCGCACGAGCTGGACGTCGGCCTGATCCACCACCCCTGCGACGTGGCCGGCCTGGAGCTGGGCCCGGTGCTCCGCCGCGACCTCGGCGTCCTGCTGCCGCGCGGCGCCCCCCAGGCGGACCGGGCGGAGGTGCCGCTCGCCGCCCTGACCGGCTACGACCTGGTCCTCTTCCCGCGCGCCGACGCCCCCGCGGTCTACGACGACCTGCTCACCGCGTGCGCCCGGGGCGGCTGGACGCCCGGTGCCGTACGGCACGGCCAGGGCGCCAGCTTCGTACGCGGCCTGGTGCTGTCGTCCGGGGCCGTCGCCCTGTGCCCGCGCGACACCCGGCTGGTGACGCCCGGCGACCAGGACCTGGTCTGGCGCCCGCTGGCCGGGGCCGCGCCCGCCTGGCGGCACTCCGTGGCCTGGCCGAAGGGGCGCGGCGACGCCGCCGTCGGCGCCTTCACGGACGCGGCCAACCACGCCCTGCGCACCACGGCCGACGCCCACTCGGAGGCCCCCGCCCGGCCCCTGCACCTTCGCCCGGCATCGGAGTACTGGCTATGACGGCCCGCGTCGCCTTCCCCCACCCACCGTCGCCCCGTGCCGCCGCGCCCGCGACGGGCCACCGCCCGGTGTTCCCCACCACCGCGCGCCCGGCGTCGCCCGATGCCGCCACACCTTCGACCGGCCTTCACCCCGCGCCTCCCGCCCCCACCCGAGCGGCCGGCCGGGCCGCCGCAACCCTCCCCCGACCGGGCAGGCGCCGGCGCACCCTCCCGGCCGGCCCGCCCCCCGGGACCGCCCGCACGACCCCCCGCCCCGGAACCCCCACCTCCCGCCCGCGCCCCGCACCCCTTTCGCCGTGCGCCGTCCCCACCCGTCCCCGTCCGGCATCGGAGCCACGGTCATGACCGACACCGCCACCGCGGCCCGGCTGGGCGCGGCCTTTGCCGAGGCCGGGGTCACCGGGTGGCTGCATGCCGTGGACGTGGACTCCGGTGCGCAGGTGGAGGCCGGTGCCGACCAGGCGGTGTGCACGGCGAGTGTCCACAAGGTGTGCGTGCTGGTGGCGCTGCACGAGCAGGCGGCGGCCGGGGTGCTCGACCTCACCGAGCAGGTCGAGTGCCCGGCCGAGGGGCGCACCCCGGGGCCCACCGGCCTGTCGGCGATGCTGGACCCGGTCCGGCTGTCACTGCGCGACGCGGCGTTCTGGATGATGTCCGTCAGCGACAACACGGCCGCCGACCTGCTGCTGCGCCGGGTCGGTCTGGACGTCGTCAACCGGACCACCGAGCGGCTCGGCCTGACCCGGACGCGGGCCGTGTACGGCTTCGGCGAGATGCTGTCCACCATGCGGGAGGACGCCGGGCCCGCCGGCGCCCGGGCCCTGACCGACCCGCACGTCATCACCCGGCTGCGCGCCCTGGACCCCGCCCGCACCAACCGCAGCACCCCCCGGGACATGACCCGGCTGCTCACCGCGGTCTGGCGGGACGAGGCGTGCCCGCCCGAGTACGGCGCCGCCATGCGCCGGATCATGGGCCTCCAGGTCTGGCCGCACCGCCTGGCCTCGGGCTTCCCCTTCGACGACGTCCACGTGGCCGGCAAGACCGGCAGCCTGCCGACCCTGCGCAACGAGGTCGGCGTCGTCGAGTACCCCGACGGGGGCCGCTACGCCGTCGCGGTCTTCACCCGCACCGCCCACACCGCCGCCACACTCCCGGCCGCGGACGCGGTCATCGGTACGGCGGCCCGGATCGCGGTGGACGCGCTGCGGGCGCCGTGAACCGCCGGGCCCGGAGACCGAAGAGACATATCGGGCGCTTTATCCCATTCGGGGGTACATAATCAGAACATGAGTACGGCAACGTATGAACTGCTGGCCGCCTCCGACGCGGTCAACGTGACAGTGGCCTTCATCCTCGGGCTGGTGGTCGCCGGCGCGCTCATCGGCGCCGTACGGATCGGCATGCGGGTCATGGACCGGGAGTCCGACCGCCCGCGCGCCGAGGATCAGCCCCACCTTCCGGAGACCGGCGCCGTCCGCGAGGAGCGGGAGATGCGGGAACCCGACGAGATCCCGCTGAACCAGGACGGCAGCCCACGGCTCATGCCCTACGAGCTGCACCACTCGGGCAGCCGCCGGGGCGAGGACCAGCGACGAAAGCGCTGGCTGCCCGGTTCCAGCGGAGCCTTCGGCAGCGGCGGCTCCGGGCACCACTGAGCGCTCCGGCGGCGAGCGGACACGGCGAGCCGTCCGGCAGACGCGGCGGATGCGCCCGGCGGACACGGCGGAACCGCATGCGCCTGGCGGACACGACGGAGCCGCCTGGCCCGGCGGTCCAGCGGCGAGCGGACACGACGGGAGCCGCCCAGCAGACACGGCGGATACGGCCGACGGACACGACGGAGCCACCCGGCAGACGCGGCGGAGCCGTCCGGCGGAGCCGCCCGGAGCGCGGGGGCGCGGGTGGGCGCGCGTAGGGTCGCCGGGACCGGCCCCCCGCAGCCCAAGGAGCCCCCGCCGTGACGACCGCCCCCGGCCCGCCGCAGCCCGTCCCCGTGATCATCGACTGCGACACCGGCGTCGACGACGCCCTCGCCCTGCTGCTCGCGGTCCGCCACCCCGGACTCGACCTGCGCGCGGTCACCTGCGTGGCCGGGAACACCGACGTGGCGGGCGTCGTACGGAACACGCTGACCGTGCTGGAGCAGGCCGGCGCCCCCGACATCCCCGTCGCCCGGGGCGCCGAGCGGCCGCTGATCGAGGGCGTACGCACCGCCCGGCACGTGCACGGCCACGACGGCATGGGCGACCTCGGGCTGCCCCCGCCCACCCGCACCGCCGCCGACGTGGACGCGGTGACCCTGCTGCGCCGGGAGATCCTCGCCTCCCCGCGCCCGGTCACCCTGATCCCCACCGCACCGGCGACCAACATCGCGCTGCTGCTGCGCACCCACCCGGAGGTCACCGCGAACATCGAGCGGATCGTGTTCATGGGCGGCGCGGTGACCACCGGGAACGCGACGCCGGTCGCCGAGTTCAACGTCTGGCACGACCCGGAGGCCGCCGCGATCCTGCTCGGCGCCGGGGTGCCGATCACGATGTACGGCCTCGACGTCTTCCAGCGGGTGATCGTCCCGGGCCCGGACGTGCGCCGCCTGCGCGCGAGCGGCGAGCCCGGCACCCGGCTCGCCGGTGAGCTGCTCGCCCACCGCGGCCCGGCCACCGACGAGTCGGACCCCGGCGGCGGCCTCGGCGACGCGGGCGCGGTCTGCGCGGTGCTCGACCCGGCGGGCCTGACCACGCACCGGCTGCCCGTCGAGGTATCCCTGGCTCCCGGCCCGGCCCGCGGGCAGACCGTCGTCGACCGCCGCGTCCGCCCCGGCGAGTCCGAACTCCATGACGGGACCCGGGAGCAGCCCCTGGTGGACGTGGCCCTGGACGTGGACGTGGACCGCTACGTGGAGCTGTATCTCTCGGCGGTCGAGCGCAGGACTCCGTAGCCCTCGGCGCGTCGCGGGCCCGCGGGTTCGCTTTTCGGGTGATGTGGACAGATCTATTCGTGTCGCCCGCACGCCCGCGAAGGAGACCGCGTGACCGTACGCAGCACCGCCGCCAAGCCCGACCTGTCGTCCAAGGACCCCAACTGGTGGCGGCAGGCCGTCATCTACCAGGTCTACCCCCGCAGTTTCGCCGACGCCGACGGCGACGGGCTCGGTGACCTGCGCGGCATCACCCAGCGCCTGACCCACCTGGCCGCCCTGGGCGTCGACGCCCTGTGGCTCAGCCCGTTCTACCCCTCCGAACTCGCCGACGGCGGCTACGACGTCGACGACTACCGCGACGTCGACCCGCGCCTCGGCACCCTGGACGACTTCGACGCGATGGCCGCCGAGGCGCACCGGCTGGGCCTCAAGGTGATCGTCGACCTGGTCCCCAACCACTCCTCGCACCGCCACGCGTGGTTCCTGGAGGCCCTGGAGGCGGGCCCCGGCTCCGCGGCCCGCGACCGCTACGTCTTCCGCGACGGCCGCGGCACGCGGGGCGAACTCCCGCCCACCGACTGGCAGTCGGTCTTCGGCGGCAGCGCCTGGAAACGGGTGCCGGACGGGCAGTGGTACCTGCACCTGTTCACCCCCGAACAGCCCGACTTGAACTGGGAGAACGAGCAGGTCCGCGCCGACTTCCGCACCACGCTGAAGTTCTGGTCGGACCGGGGCGTCGACGGCTTCCGCATCGACGTCGCGCACGCCCTGGTCAAGGACCTGGCCGAGCCGCTGCGGGACCTCGGCTCCCCCGAGCTGAGCGGCGAGGCGGCGCTCGCGGAGTTCGCTCCGGGCACCCACCCGTTCTACGACCGCGACGACGTCCACGAGGTCTACCGCGACTGGCGCAAGATCTTCGACACCTACACCCCGCCCCGCATGGCGGTGGCCGAGGCGTGGGTCCCGGGCGCCCGTCGCGCGCTGTACGCCCGCCCGGACGAACTGGGCCAGGCCTTCAACTTCGAGTATCTCCAGGGCGGCTGGGACGCGGCGGAGCTGCGCGCGATCATCACGGGCTCGCTGGCCGACGCGCACGCCGCCGGTGCCTCGGCGACCTGGGTGCTCTCCAACCACGACGTGGTCCGGCACGCCACCCGCCTGGTGCTGCCGCCGGGCACCGACACCGACGCCTGGCTGCTGTCCGGCGGCCACGCCCCGGCCGTGGACCCGGCGGCCGGACTGCGGCGGGCCCGCGCGGCGACGCTGCTGATGCTGGCGCTGCCCGGTTCGGCGTACGTCTACCAGGGGGAGGAGCTGGGGCTGCCCGAGGTGGCCGACCTGCCCACCGAGGTCCTCCAGGACCCGATCTGGGAGCAGACCGGACACGTCCGCAAGGGCCGCGACGGATGCCGGGTGCCGCTGCCGTGGACGACGGAGGGACCGTCGTACGGCTTCGGCGCGGGCGCCGCGTGGCTGCCGCAGCCGCCGGTCTTCTCGGCGTACTCGGTCCAGGCCCAGGACGGGGTGGCGGACTCGACCCTCGAGCTGTACCGCACGGCCCTGCGCCTGCGCCGCAAGCTGCTCGACGGCGAGTCGCTGACCTGGTCCGACGACGTGCCGGACGGGGTCCTGCGGTTCGACCGCACGGACCGCTGGCGCTGTGTCACCAACCTCAGCGGTGCCACGGTCGACCTCCCGGCCGGCGAGGTACTGCTGAGCAGCAGCCCGCTGGACGACGGCCGCCTGGGCCCGGACACGACGGTCTGGCTGGGGCTGTAACCGCGTACCGTCCCCAACCCTCACCCGGACGGCCGCGCGCGCTGGTGGCGGGGCGGGGACGGTGGTGGCCTGGGGGGTGCGGCCGGGCCCGGAGCGGCGCCGGCCGCACCGGCCCTCCAGGAGGCACCGATGCAGCACGCCCCCGCCGCCCGTCCCCGGCTCGCCGCCCTGCTGTCGGCGGTCCTGGCGCTCACGGCGGCCGCCTGTGCCGGGGGCGGGCGGACGGCGGAGCACCCCGCCACGCCCGCACCGACGGCTCCGCGGTCCCCGGCCGCGCCGGCACCGGCCGCCGTGCCGCCCGTGCTCACCGAGGGTCAGGCGCGGGCGGCCCTGATCACGGCGGACGACCTGGGGGAGGCGTGGGAGCCGACACGGGGCGCCGCGACCTGGCGGGACGAGCTGCTCAAGGCCACCGCCGAGCGGCCGGACTGCCGTCGCCTGCTGGACGTCCTGTACACCGAGGACCTCTTCGGCACCGCGCCGCGCGCCATGGCCGCCCTGGACGACACGGACGGCGGGGCCCAGCTGCACTACCGGGTCACCTCGCACCGCGCCGCCGACCTCGACCGGACACTGACCTGGCTCGGCACGCTGCCGGACACCTGCGGGCACTTCACGTCCCGCGCCGCCCACGGCCCCGCCCGGGACGTCCGGGTCACCGCCGTGCCGCTGCCGGAGGCGGGCGAGGCCCGACAGGGCGTCCGGGTCACGCTGAACGCCGGGGAATCCGTCCTCACCGTGGACCTCGTCGCCGTCCGCGTCGGCGACGACGCCGCCGCCCTGACCATCGGCACCCTCACCGAACCGTCCGACGACCCCACGTGGACAGCGACCGAAACGGGCGCCCGACGCTTGACGGAGGCCCGGCGACAGGGGCGGGTGCAGGTGTAGGGCGGGCGGCGGCGGGACGCCCGGGCCGGTCCGGGGCCGGCGGTCGGTCGCCGGGCGGCGGTCGGCCGGGCCCCGCGTCACGCTCGGCGGGCGGCCGGTCACGCCCCTGGCCGGCCGGCTGGACGACCGCCCGCACGAGCGCACGGCGCTTGGCGGACGCCCGGCGTCGAGGAACGGGCGCAGGTGCGGGACTGGCCTCCAGCGGGGCGACCGAGCCCTGGTCCGCGGGCAGCCGGGCCACGGTCTGCGGCCGGCGGGCGACCGACGCCCCCCCCCCCGCGGCCCGGGCGCGCAGCGCTCGGCACGGGCCCGCGGCAGCGACGGGCCCGGGCCGGGGTTCACGGCCCGGGGCCCCCGTCATGGCCGAAGTGTCTGCGGTGGGTCAGTACCTCGCGGGCCACGGCCTGGACCGTGCGGTCGCGGGCGAAGGCGTCGGCGCGCAGCCGGGCCAGGGCCTCGTCCGCGCCGATGCGCAGCTGGGCCATGATCATGCCGACGGCCCGGTAGACCTCGTCGTGGTCGCCGGCCACCTCGTCCAGCCAGGCCCCCTCCCGGCGCGGCAGGGCCATCAGGGCCACCGTGATGACCCCGGCCACCAGCCGTGCCGTGCGCAACTGCGGCGCGCTCAGGCCGCCGGGGCTGTCCCGGTAGAGGTCGAGCGTGCCCAGGCACGCGGCGTCGGTGCCCAGCGGCAGCGCGTAGACCGCGTGGACGCCGACCGCCGTGGCCTGCTGGGCGAAGAACGGCCACCGCCCGGCGTCCGCGCCGCACGTCAGGTCGCAGGCGAGCACCGGCACGCCCTCCTCGACGGCCGTCACGCAGGGGCCGGTGCCGAGCGTGGCCTGGATCTCCGCCAGGTACGACGCGCGGTCCCCGCTGGCGCACAGCCGCACCGGCACGCCCTCGCCGCGCAGCGACGCGCTCGCCCCGGTCACCGGCAGCAGCCGTACGGCCACCGCGCACATCCGCCCGGGCACCTCGGCCGGCGCCGCGCCGCGCACCTCGGCGGCGATCAGCTCGGCGGCGGCGGAGCCGTCCGGGAGCCCGCGGGGTTCGTCACTGGGCGGCACGCGCACCGCCTCCTTCCCACCCGGCGGCCGAGGGCCGACTACCCCTGCCCGACCGGCGGAAACCGGCGGAAACCGGCGGGACGTGACGCGCCGCGCTACAGCGGTGGCTGCGCCGGCGCCGGACCCAGGGTCGTGGTGCCCGGCGCGGTGCGGTGCCCCAGGCCGGTGCGGTACGCGTCGAGGGCCGCCTCCACACGGCCGGTGCGGCGCAGCAGGTCGCCGAGGAGCCGGCACAGGTCGGCCAGGTCACCGGCCGCGCCCGCCCGCTCCAGCAGGCTCAGCGCGCGGACGTAGTGCTCCTCCGCGGCCTCGGTGTCCCGGGCGTCCTCCGCGATGATGCCGAGCAGCCGGTGCGCGCCCGCGGAGTGCACGGCCCCGCGCTCGGAGGAGAGGTCGTCCAGCACCTCGTGCAGCAGTGCGGCGGCCTCCTCGGACTTGCCGCGCCGGTGCAGTACGTCGGCCAGCTCGACGGCGACCTGGCTGCTGTAGAGGGCGGCACGGGTGGCGGCGAGCATGCTCAGCGCCTCGCGCATCTCCTCCTCGGCGCGCGGCAGTTCGCCGTTCTGGGCGTAGACGTACCCGCGCATCCAGTGGCAGTTGGCCAGCTCGGTGCGCAGGTGCAGCGTGCGGTACAGCTCGGCGGCCTTGGCGAGCGACGCGTCCGCCTCGGCCAGGCGGCCCTCGGCGAGCAGGGTGCGGGCGACCGAGCGGTGCATCCGGGCGACCAGCGCGGGGTCGCCGGCGCTGGGGGCGAGGGAGAGCGCGAGTTCGGCGGCCTGGGCGGCGCGCGCGTGGGCGCCCATGTCCATGTACGGGCCGATCGCGCTGGCGTAGAGCAGCAGCAGCGCGTCGGGGTCGTGCAGGCCGCCGCGGTTCAGCTCGTCGAGGGTGGACTCCAGGAGGTAGACGGCGTACCGCAGTTCACCGGCGAGGTAGTGCGCGACGGCGCGGCCGCGCAGGGCGGGCACCCGGCCGGGCAGCGGGGCTCCGGCGTCGGCGAGGCACCGCTCGGCCCGTTCGAAGTACTGCCGTCCGGCGGCCAGTTCGCCGGTCTCCAAGGCGCATTCGCCGAGCCCGAGCAGCGCGGCGGCGCGTTCCTCGGGCAGTTCGTGCGCCTCGGCCTCGGCGAGCAGCGCGGTGTACTGCCCGGCGGCCTGTTCCGCGCCCTCGGTGGCGAGGGTGCGCTGCGCCTCGGTGAGCCTGAGCCGCAGATCCGTGGCGAGCCGTGCCGGACGCCCGGTGGCCAGCTCCTCGTAGCCCACGCCCAGCCGCTCGGCGAGGTGCCGCAGCGCCTCGTCGGAGGGGCGGACGCGGCCGGCCTCCAGGGTGGAGATGTAGGCGGGTGTGTACGCCGGTTCGGCGAGCTGGCGCTGGGTCATCCCGCGCTCGGCCCGCAGTCGTTGCACCCGGCGTCCGATGGCCCCTCGGTCGTCACGGTCCCCCACTGCCAACTCCCCTTGAGGCTCTTGCCGTTCGACTCGGACGGCTCTAGGTTAAACCGCGTATTAAGCGCGCTTAACAGTGCTTGACACGATCCCCGGATCCCGCAGAGGACGCCGTGCCCGTACGCACCCGCACCGCCGAACGCTACGCCAGAGCCGTCGCCGCCGCCCTCGCCGCCGTGGCCTGCCTCCTGCTGGCCGCGAACGCCGGCCCGACGTCCGCGGCCGGCGCACCCGTCCCCGTCGGGGAGACCGCCCCGCAGCCGGCGGACGTGGCGTCCGTGGACCGCTGAGGGACGTCCGGGCGACACCGGGGGCGCCGCACCCTGCCCCGGCGGCCGCGGACTGTGCCCGTCGACCGCCCCCTCCGCGGCCGCGTGCCGATGGGCCGATGGGCAGATGGGCAGATGGGTCAAGCCCGGACGGGTCCGGCTCAGGAAAGGAGCCGGCGTGCGGGCACACCGTGACCGGGACACCGACCGGGAGGCTGCCGCCGTCCAGCGTCAGGCGCTCCGCCGACCCGCGCAGGACCCGAGAGACGCCCGGATGCCGGGTCTCCCCGCTCAGCCCTGGGTCTGCAACCGGCTCAGCTCCCGCCGCACATGGTCCAGGGCGCCCTCGCGGCGCCCGGGTACGCGGCCGCGCAGCGCGGCGAGGGCCGCGCCCAGTTCCCGGGCCGGGACGGTGTCGCGCACCCGGCCCCACTGGTGGTGGGCCCGGTCGACGGCCGCCTCCACCGCGGGTGACTGCGGGGGCTGGCCGGCGCCGAGGCGCGCCTCGGCCACCGTCAGCCAGGCCCGGCAGCTGCGCACCGGGTCGCCCGCGAACATCGCCAGGTCGGCCCGGACCTCCGTCCAGTGCAGCGCCTCCTCGGAGGCGGGCCCGTACGCGTGCGCGGCGGCCCCCTCGTGCCGGGCGGCGAGGGCGTCCGCGTCCGGGTGCCGGCCCGCCTGAACGGCCGCGGCGATGACGGCGTGCGGGTCGCCCGCGGCCGGCCCCGGCCCCGTCAGCACCAGGTCCGCGCCGGCCGCCGCGCCGCTGCCCGCCGCCTCGGCCGCCGTTCGGGCCAGCGCCTGCTGGTGCAACGCGTCGGGGGGCGGCCGGTGCCCGCTGCGCAGGATCGTGGCGAGGGCCCGCATGTACGAGGGGACGGCCAGCGTCCGCCGCGCGGGCGGCGGCGCGACACGGCCGTAGACGGCGTTGTTGCGCCCGCAGTCCAACGCGTTCAGCGGATCGGGTGAACCCGCCCGCAGCCACTGCCAGGTCTCGTGGTCGGCGTGCAGGTCGAGCAGCAGCGTCGTCGCACCGCTCGGCCGCAGCCGCAGCTCCTCGCGGATCCAGTGCCAGGGCAGGGCCGTGTAGCGGACGGTGGCCGGGGTGGTGCGGGCCAGGGCCAGGTGCGGCAGGCGCTGGCGCCGGTCCAGCTGGAGCTGCCCGACGACGTAGACGGTCAGCGGTCCCGGGGCCGCCGCCGCGGCGCGCAGCCGGGTGAGCACGGCCTGCGGCTCCAGCGGGTCGGCGAGTTCGACGACGTTCGCCGTGTCGGTGCCGGACAGCACGGCGGGCGGCACGGCCGCGAGCACGGGGAGGACGGAGGCGGCGTCCACCAGGCATCCCCTGCCCACCGGCGACGCCGCGAGCAGCAGCACGGTTCCGGGCATGTCCCCTCCCCTGTCGATCACGTACGGCAGCACCGTAACCGCTGCGGCCGCGAAGCGGGGCGCTCAGGGCCACCTCGGGGGCCGCCCCACCCGCCGTACCGCGAAGACCGTGGTGTCGTCGGCCAGCCGCCCCCGGCAGTGCCGCAGCGTGCCGTCCCGTACGAGGGTCACCAGCCGCTGCGGCGCGGCGTTCGCGGCGTCGGCGGCGACGGCGCTGGCGACGGCCTCGCCGTGCGGGAAGAACCGCCCCTGGGGATCGCGGGCCTCGGTGACCCCGTCGGTGACCAGCAGCAGCGCCTCGTCGTCGGCGAGCGCCGCGCGGCTCACCGCCACCAGGGGGCGGGAGATGAGATCGCTCATGCCCAGGGGCAGCCCGCCGGCGACCGGAAGGGCGCGTACGCCGCCGGGGCTGACCGCCAGGGGCGGCTCGTGGCCGAAGACGACGATCTCCACGGCGTGGGGCAGGTCGAGGCGGAAGCTCACCAGCACGGCCGTGGCGAACCGGTCGCCGTCGGCTCGGCCGAGGGCCGCCGTGTGCGCGCGGTGGCGCAGCATGCGGATCTCCAGATGCCTGGCGACCACGGCGAGGTCCGGCTCGTGGTACGCGGCGTCCCGGAAGGTGCCCAGCAGGGCGGCGGCCGCGTCGACCGCGCCCAGGCCCTTGCCCTGCACGTCACCGAGGAGGACGCGGGTGCCGTGCGGCCCGGGCTGGATGTCGTAGAAGTCGCCGCCGACGCGGGCCTCGCTGTCCGCGGCGAGGTAGACGGCGGCGTGCTCCAGGCCGCCGAAGCCCACCGGGAGCGGGCGCAGCACGGTGCGGCGCGTCGTCTCCGCGATGTCCCGCATGTGCAGCATGCGCTGCTCACCGCCGACCCGGACCGCGGCCACCACCACCGCCACGCCGCCGCCGATCACGACGAGCATCAGACCGGGCAGCCCGGTCTCCTCCCGGTGCTTCCAGACCATGTCGGCGAGGAGGTAGACGACCACCGCCAGCAGCGAGAACACGGCCGTGGCCCGCACTCCGCATACCGCGGCGGCGACACCGGGGACGAGGACGGTCCAGGAGATGATCTGGAACACGTCGGTGCTGACGTCGGCCAGCGCGATGCCGGCGAGCAGCACCGCGGGGATCAGCCAGGCGACGCTGTGCCCGCGCACGCTGAGCAGTTCGTTGCGGGACACGACGTCGCCGCGGCCGGCCGCCTGGACCAGCCGTCCCCACTTCCACCGGCCACGCACCGGCCTGCGCACGCGACCCCTCACAGCAGCAAGCGAAGCACGCCCCCCGGCGCCCCGCATCCTGACTTGCCGCCCGGCCCGCCCAGGTGTGCCCTGGAAGTCGGGGCGAGCGAGAGGAGTGCTCCATGGCTCACGCGGCACCGACACACACACCGCCCGACGTCTACGGCGCGCGGACCCACCTGCTGATGAAATGGGCGATGCCGCTGGCGATCGGCCTGGTCTACGGCTACTGGGTCGCGTCCGTCCGCCGCCACGGCGGGCCCATCACCGGCTGGAACCTGCTGGTCGGCTTCCTGAGCGTTCTCGTGTTCTTCGTGCTCTTCGTCGCGGTCCGCGCGGTCGCGGCCCGGTTGCCGCGGGAGGGGCACGCGGTGCTGTGGGGCGCGTTCGCGGGCAGCGCGCTGGGGTTCCTGTACTCCGGCAGCGGCGTGGCCATGTTCACGTCCATCCTGGTGTCCCTGCTGCTGGCGGCGGCGGTGACGGCGTCGCTGTTCTACCGCTACTACACCCACCAGGACGCCGAGGAGGCGCGGGCGGCGCGTACGTAGGGGCCATATGCAGTCATCCCGGTCGCCGCGGGTGGCCGCCCGGGCTTGCCTGGGAGGGTGGCCCCGCGTCTGAGGAGCGGCCTGTCGGCCGTACTGATCTCGCTCGCCTGCCTGCTCGCACCGTGCGGCACGCTGGCGGGCTGGGTCGCGTACGGGCTGGCCGACACCGGGCGGTACGTCGCGGCCATGGCGCCGCTCGCCGACGACCCGGACGTACGGGACACGGTCGCCGACACCCTGGGCGCCGGAGTCGCCGACGAGGTCGCGGCCGGCCCCGGCAACGGCGCCGTGCGGCTCTTCGTGCGGGACGCGGCCCGTTCCTTCGCCCGGACCGAAGCCTTCCGCGTGGGCTGGGAGGCGGCGAACCGCGCCGTCCACGTCGCCGTGCTGCGCGCCCTGCGGGACGACGGGGCACGGGGCCGGCCGGTCACCGTCGACCTGGCGCCCGTCACCGCACGCGTACGGGAGCGGCTGGCCGCGGACCACGTGTCGTTCGCGCGGCGCATCCCGGTGCGGCACACCGCGGTCACCGTGCTCCCGGCCCACGAGGTGGACCGGCTCAGGAAGGGCTACCACGTGCTCGACGTCGCCGCCTTCTGGCTGCCGCTCGCGGCGGTCGTCTTCGCACTCGGCGGCATCGCGGTCGCCGCCTGCCGACGCCACGCACTGACGGCCGCCGGGATCGGCACGGCCCTGGGCGGGGCCCTGCTCGCCCTCGCCGTCGTGCTCGGCCGCAGACTCACCGTCGCCGACCTCCCCGGCCCGGTGGACGGTCCCGCCGCGGGCGCCGTCTACGACGCCCTCACCGAGACCCTGCGCACGGCCTCCTGGCTCCTCGTCGCCCTCGGCCTCACGGTGGCCCTGACCTCCTGGCTCACCACCCGCCTCCTGCACCGCCGCCGGCCTCCCGCACCACCGGCCCCGGATCCCACGGCCCCCGGACCGACCCGCACGAGGCTCTGAAATCGCTTGGCGGCGCCCGCCCGCGGTCGGCTACCGTCACCGCTCATGCCCGAGACGACGACCCTGTGGCGCCCCACGGGCCCCGAGGAGCTGGCACTGGTCGAGGCGGCCGACTGGACTGCCTGGCCGCCGCGCCTGCCCGAGCAGCCGATCTTCTACCCCGTCCTCAACGAGGACTACGCGGTCCGCATCGCGCGCGACTGGAACGTCCCCGCCTCCGGCTCCGGCTACGTCACCCGCTTCGAGGTCGACACCGCCTTCCTGGAGCGCTACCCGGTGCGCCAGGCCGGCGGGGAGACGATCCTGGAGCTGTGGGTCCCGGCGGAGGAGCTGGCCGAGTTCAACCGGCACATCGTCGGACGTATCGAGGTCGTGCGGGAGTTCCACGCACCGGCGTAGGGCCCGGCGCGCAACTTTCGCCGCACCGTCCCCGTCTTTGAGGGAGGATTCGGGCATCGCATCCGCGAGCGGAGGGCCGGTACGTGGACACGGACACCGACACGGCGACCGGTGAGTGGACGGACTCCCCCGGCCGACCGGCCGGGCGCCGCGCCGGACGGCGTTTCGGAGCCTGGTGCGCGGCGCTGCTCTTCGCCCTGGTGAGCGTGGTCGTCGGCTGCCGCGTCGCGGACACCGACGGCGTCACCCCCGTACCGCAGCTGCTCGCCTTCCTGCCCTGGCTGCTCGTGCCGGCCGGCGCCGGGCTGCTGCTGACGCTGCTCGCGCGGTGGTGGACCGGCGCGGTGTGGGGTGTCGCGCTGCTCGGCCTGCTGGCCTGGTTCATCGAGCCGTACGGCAAGTCCGCCGACCCGGCCGGACCGCCCCTCGCCGAGCTGCGGGTGCTGACCTCGAACGTCGAGTTCGGACAGGGCACCGACGCGCTCGTCGCGGCCGTCCGCGAGGAGCAGCCCGACCTCGTGTTCGTACAGGAGTGCGAGTACACGTGCGACGCGGCACTGCGCCGCGACCTCGCCGCCGACTACCCCCACCGGCAGGCCGTCGAGGGCGGCGGCTCCGAGGGGTCGGTCATCCTGAGCACCTACCCGCTCGAGGCCACCGCCGGCGTCCCCGCCACCATGGGCATGCCGGGCGCCGTCGCGGACGTGCGCGGCCACGCCGTACGGCTCCAGCTCGCCCACCCCATGCCGCCGCTGCCGGACCAGGTGGGCCTGTGGCGCGACGAGCTGGACGCGCTGCGGGACGCGGTCGCCGGGGACCGCTCCACGCCCGCCGTCGTGGCCGGAGACTTCAACGCCTCCCAGGACCACGCCGCCTTCCGCCGCATCCTCGACACCGGGCTGAGCGACGCCGCCCGGCTGTCCGGGGCCGACCGCACGGTCAGCTGGCCGGCCCGGACCAGCCCGGCGTTCGGCGCGCAGATCGACCACGTCCTCGTGTCGGAGGACTTCGCCGCGCGCGGCGCCCGGTTCCTGGACCTGGCCGACACCGACCACCGCGCGCTGGTCGTCGACCTCACGCTGCACGGGGCCGGCTGACACCGGCCCCGCACGGCGTGACCGCCGGGGCTCAGACGCCGATGTCCTCGCCGTCCGCGCGCCACACCGCCACGACCGCCGGCCGCACGATCTTCCCCGGCCCGTCGGGCCAGGTGCTGGCGGGCTCCTCCACCGACGCTCCGTCCACCTCGCCCGGGTGCTGCACGGCGACCAGCACACGCCGGTCCTGGATGAGCGGCCCGCAGGTCTCCGCGCCGGTCGGCACGGTCAGGAACTGCTTCAGCTCGCCGCGCCGGTCACCCTTGGTCGCGACACCGAAGAGGCCGTCGTGGGTGCCGAGCGCGTTGCCGTCCGTGGAGATCCACAGGTTGCCGTGGTCGTCGAAGGCCACGTTGTCCGGGCAGGAGATCGGGCTGACCCGGTCCTTCGGGAAGCCCGCGAAGTAGGTCGCCGGATCCTCCGGGTCGCCCGCGACCAGGAACAGCGACCAGGCGAAGCTGGTGGCGTCGGCCCGGTTCCAGCGCTCGGTCAGCTCCAGGACGTGCCCGTGCTTGTTGGCGTTGCGGGGGTTGGCCTCGTCCGGCTTGGCGTTGGACCCGACCCCGCGGTTGGTGTTGTTGGTGAGGGCGACGTACACCTTGCCGGTCGCCGGCGACGGCTCGATGTCCTCGGGCCGGTCCATCTTCGTCGCGCCGACCTTGTCCCCGGCGAGCCGCGTGAAGACGCACACCTCCTCGGCGCTCATGCCCTCGACGTGCGAGACGGCACCGTCCTCGGTCGCGGTGACCAGCGGGATCCAGCGGCCGCTGCCGTCGAACTCGCCGTCGCGCGGCAGCTTGCCCGTGCCGTCGATCTCGATCGCCGGGGAGTCGCCGCTGAGCTTCGCGACGTACAGGGTGCCCTCGTCGAGCAGCGACAGGTTGTGCTCGCGCGCCGAACGGCTGCCGCCGTGCCGCATCCGCTTGCTGCCGACGAACTTGTAGAAGTAGTCGAACCGCTCGTCGTCGCCGGTGTAGACGACCGGGCGGCCGTCCCAGGTCAGCCGCACGGTGGCGGCCTCGTGCTTGAAGCGGCCGAGGAGCGTGTGCTTGCGCGGCGTGGACTCGGGGTCGTACGGGTCCAGCTCGACGACGTACCCGAAGCGGTGCACCTCGTTCGGCTCCTTGGCCACGTCGAACCGCTTGTCGAACCGCTCCCACTTGCGCTCGGTGGCGCCGGTCCCGATCCCGTACCGCTTGTCGGTGTCGCGGTTGCTGTTGGCGAAGTACTGGTTGAAGTTCTCCTCGCCGTGCAGCGTCGTGCCCCACGGGGTGGTGCCGCCGGAGCAGTTGTTGAGGGTGCCGAGCACCTTGCGCCCGGACCGGTCGGCGGAGGTCCTCACCAGGTCGGAGCCGGCGGCGGGCCCGGTCAGCCGGAACTCGGTGGTGGCGGTGACCCGCCGGTTGAGCCGGTGCCGCGAGACGGGCGTCAGGTTGCCGCTCCTGCGCTCCTCCTCCACGGCGACGACGGACAGCCCGTGCGCCGCCCAGGCGATCTCGACCTGCTCGCGCGTCGGGTTCTCGGGGTCGTAGCCCCGGAACATGAGGACCTCGTCGGTGTACTCGTGGTTGGCGACGAGGACCTGCCGGTCGCGTTCGCCGCGCAGCGGCAGCAGCGCCAGGAAGTCGTTGTTGTACCCGAACTGACCGGCCTGGGCCTTCGCGGTCTGCTTCTCCGGGTCGAAGGCGGGCGCCCCGCGCAGAATGGGTTCACCCCAACGGATCACGACGTCCTGCCGGTAACCCTCCGGAACGGTGACCTTGTCGTCCTTGTTGGGTGCGACGGGCGTGAACCGCAGCCCGCGCGCGCCCTGCGGTTTCGGGTGGTGCCCGTGCCCCCGGCCCGCCACCGGCGCGGCCTGCGCCGACGGCGCCCCGGCCACGCCCACGGCCCCGGCACCCGCCGCGGCGACGGTGACGACGGCCGCGGCACGCATCATGGAACGGCGGCTGAGCGCACCGGCGATCACGTCACCGACGTATTCGTTGGAGCTGGTGTTGGGCACCTCGTGGAAGCAGGCGTCCCCACACCGGAAGCGACAGGTCATGGCGGACCGGCCGCCCGGGTGCGAACCGGACGACGGTGTCCCGATCAACGGCAGCAGCTTGCGCACTGTGTTCTCCCCTGAGAAACCCTTGGATGCCCTTGGTGTCAGCGCGACCGTAGGTGCACATACGTGCGGGAGCCGGGCGGCGCGGTGAACGGCGGGTGAACCCGTGGCAGCCGGAGGGGAATTGCCGCGCCGTCTCGATCCCACCTTGACGCGCCCGTGCTTTCGTGGCAGACCCTGCACAAGATCACAAGTCGGGACCGCTAACCTTACGTGTCCGTCCTGGCCAGGGATTGACGGGCATCAACTCACCCGAAGGGTTGCGCACATGGGCATTCTCACTCTCCTGCGGAACGCGTTCGGCCGGTCACGCAAGGAACAGACCGCCCCTGCGGAGGGTGCGACGCAGGAGACGGCACCGCCGGTCACCGCGCCGGAGCCGAAGCTCCCGTCCCAGCCCACCGCACCCCCGGAGACCCCGGCCCAGCCGGAGTCCACCCAGGTCCCCGAGCCCCGCTCGGAATCCACCCCTGACGAACACGACCTCGTCAAGGCCGCCTTCACCAACGTCAACGTCCCGAAGCCGTCCGCGGAACCGACCCCGGCCCCAGAGGCAGAGACGACCCCGGAGCCGAAGCCCGATCCCGAACCGGAGCCGAAGGCGAAGGCCGAGCCGAAGCCCGATCCCGAACCGGAACCGAAGGCGGAGGCCGAGCCGAAGCCCGAGCCGCACGCAAAGCCCGAACCGAAGCCGAAGGCGGAGGCCGAGGCGAAGCCCGAGCCGAAGGTCGAGGCGAAGCCCGAGCCGGAGGCGAAGGCAGAGCCGAAGGAGAAGGCGGAGGCCCCCCAGCCCGCAGCCGCCGACGACGAGGACGCCCCACAGGGGCCACCCGCACCCGACAACGAAAGCCGCACGGGTGGTGCGGGTGGGAACAAGGACTCCGAAGGCGAAGCCGAGGAGACCACGCACCCGGAGCCGGAGGCCCCCGCCGAGGAGACCACGCACCCGGAGCCGCAGGCCGACGCGACCCCGAAGCCGGCGACCACACCCGCCCGCCTCCGATCCCGCGCCCCCGCCCTCACCACCGCCTACAAGGCCGCCGCCACCACCCTCAAGACCCACGACCTCACCGGCACCCGCGCCAAGGTCCACCTCGTCCTCGACCGCTCCGCCTCCATGCGCCCGTACTACAAGGACGGCTCCGCCCAGGCCCTGGCCGAGCAGACCCTCGCCCTCGCCGCCCACCTCGACCCCGAGGCCACGGTCCACGTCACGTTCTTCTCCACGGAGCTGGACGGCACCGGCGACCTCACCCTCACCGACCACGAGAACAAGATCGACGAGCTGCACGCAGCGCTCGGCCGCATGGGCCGCACCAGCTACCACGCCGCCGTCGAGGCAGTCCTCGCCCACCACGAGAAGGAAGCCCCCGGCACCCCCGCCCTGGTGGTCTTCCAGACCGACGGCGCCCCGGACGCCAAGACCCCGGCCACCCAGTCCCTCACGGACGCCGCCAAGAACCACCCGAACGTCCACTTCTCCTTCGTCGCCTTCGGCGACCCGGAGAACAAGGCCTTCGAATACCTCCGCAAGCTCAAGACGGGCAACACGTCGCACTTCCTCGCCGGCGAGACCCCGAAGGAGCTGACCGACGAGGAGCTGTACGAGGGCGTACTGGCCAGCTGGCGCCCGTAGCGACAGCGCACCTCACCCGCAGCACCCGGGCCGCTCCCTTCCACTCACTGAAACGGAAGGGGGCGGCCCAACCCGTGTCGGCTACGATTTCAAGGTTCCACGGACGACCGGAAACACGTGATCGTCACTCCACGTAGCGACTTGGGAGCAGCCCGCGATGGCTCGACACCTCATCACCAGCGCCCTTCCGTACATCAACGGGATCAAGCACCTGGGCAACATGGTGGGGTCCATGCTCCCGGCCGACGTCTACGCCCGGTACCTGCGCCAGCGCGGCCACGAGGTCCTCTACATCTGCGCGACCGACGAGCACGGCACCCCCGCCGAGCTGGCCGCGAAGGAGCAGGGCGTGCCCGTCGCCGAGTTCTGCGCGTCCGCGCACGACGCCCAGAAGGCGGTCTACGACGGCTTCGCCCTCGCCTTCGACTACTTCGGCCGCAGCTCCTCGCCGCAGAATGTCGAGATCACCCAGCACTTCGCCCGCAGGCTCAACGAGAACGGGTTCATCGAGGAGCGCGCGATCCGCCAGGTGTACAGCCCGGCCGACGGCCGCTTCCTCCCGGACCGCTACGTGGAGGGCACCTGCCCCCACTGCGGCTACGACAAGGCCCGCGGCGACCAGTGCGAGAACTGCACCAGGGTCCTCGACCCCACCGACCTGATCGAGCCGCGCTCCGCGATCTCCGGCTCCACGGACCTGGAGGTCCGCGAGACCAAGCACCTCTTCCTCCTCCAGTCCAAGCTCCAGCACGAGGTCGAGGAGTGGGTGGCCCGCCACGAGGAGGAGTGGCCGCAGCTGGCCGCGTCCATCGCCCGCAAGTGGCTGAACGAGGGCCTGCACGACCGCGCGATCACCCGCGACCTGGACTGGGGCGTCCCCGTCCCGGCCGACACCTGGCCGGACCTGGCGGCCGAGGGCAAGGTCTTCTACGTGTGGTTCGACGCGCCGATCGAGTACATCGGGGCGACGAAGGAGTGGGCGGACCAGGACCCGGAGAACCGGGACTGGAAGTCCTGGTGGTACGACGCCGACGACACCGTCCGCTACACGGAGTTCATGGCCAAGGACAACGTCCCGTTCCACACGGTGATGTTCCCGGCCACCGAGCTGGGCGTCCGCGAGCCGTGGAAGAAGGTCGACTACGTCAAGGCGTTCAACTGGCTGACGTACTACGGCGGCAAGTTCTCCACGTCCCAGAAGCGCGGCGTCTTCACCGACCAGGCCCTGGACATCCTCCCGGCCGACTACTGGCGGTACTTCCTCATCGCCAACGCCCCGGAGTCCGACGACTCGTCGTTCACCTGGGAGCACTTCACCGCCACGGTCAACAAGGACCTCGCGGACACGCTCGGCAACTTCGTCAACCGCGTGCTGTCCTTCTCGAAGAAGCGCTTCGGCGAGGCGGTCCCGGCCGGCGGCGAGCCCGGTGAGGCGGAGACCCGGCTCGGCACTGAGATCGCCACGCTCCTCGCGGAGTACGAGGCGCAGATGGAGGCGCTCCAGTTCCGCAAGGCCGCCGCGGCCCTGCGCGCCCTGTGGTCGGCCGGCAACTCCTACCTGGAGGAGAAGGCCCCCTGGCTGGAGATCAAGACCGACAAGGACGGTGCCGCGCTCACCCTCCGCACGGCGATGAACCTGATCCACCTGTACGCGGTGGTCTCGGAGCCGTTCATCCCGGGCACCGCCGCGGCCATGCGCCAGGCCTTCTCCCTGGAGCAGGACACGGCGACCTGGATCACCCCCGACGAGGCCCGCGCCCTGACGACGGTGGCGGCCGGCACCCCCTTCACGGTCCCCCCGGTCCTCTTCGCCAAGCTGACGGACGACGACCTGGACGCGTACAAGGAGCGCTTCGGCGGCGAGCCGCAGCCCGCGTAGCAGCGCCACACGGGAGGGCCCGGGAGCAACCGCTCCCGGGCCCTCCTGCGTCCGTTACACCGAGCGCACCGCGAGGATCACGAGGGGGACCAGTCCATGGCACTGTTCGGCAACGCCCACAGCATCGACCCGGCCCAGGCCCAGCAGGAGTACGCGCGCCTGCTCGGCCAGGGAGAGCAGGTGTACGCCGCGTACCTGCTGATCCGCGACACGATCCTGTTCACCGACCGGCGCCTGATCCTGATCGACAAGCAGGGCATCACCGGCAAGAAGACGGAGTACCACTCGGTCCCGTACCGCAGCATCACGCACTTCGCGGTCGAGACGGCCGGCACCTTCGACCTCGACGCGGAACTGAAGATCTGGCTCTCCGGCTCCCAGGTCCCCATCCAGAAGACCTTCACCAAGGGCGTCGACATCTACGAGGTCCAGGCCATCCTGACCCAGTTCGTGGCCCGGTAGCCGAGGAGGTCAGCTCCCGGAGGCGTACGCCACGAAGTCCGCCCAGGCGTCGGCGCCGAGCGCGAGGCGCGGCCCGGCGTCGCGGTACTTGGAGTCGCGGACGTGGGTGGTGCGGGGTGTGAGGGCGATCTCGACGCAGGAGTTGCCGTCGCCGCTGCTGCTGTAGCTGCTCTTGAACCACGTCAGCGTGGAGTCGTCCCTGGTGCTCATGTCTCTCCAAGCATCTGCTCGATGAACGCCCGCGATTCCCGGGGCGTGAGCGCCTGGGCCCGGATCATGCTATAGCGCAGGTCAAGGATGCGGATCTGCTTCGGGTCGCTCACGGGGCGGCCGTTGAACGCGCCCTCGGAGCGGCCCACGGCCGTGCCTTCCGGGAACTTCAGCTCCTCGATGAGCCCGCCCGTGCCGAAGTGGTCCTCGACGTCCGTCGGCATCACCTGGATCGACACGTTCCGCAACTCCCCCAGCTCAAGCAGGCGTTCGAGCTGTCGACGCCACACCATTCTGCCCCCAACCGGCCGCCGGAGCGTCGACTCTTCCTGGACGAAGGTGAGCGTCGGCGCGGGTGACCGATCGAAGATCGCGCGGCGAGCCATGCGTGCGGCCACCATGCGCTCGGTCTCCTCGTCCGAGTAGGCGGGAAGCCACGCGCCGAACAGTGCCCGCATGTGCCCTTCGGTCTGCAACAGTCCCGCGACGTTGCTGTTCTCGTACACTCCGATCTCGACCGCCCGCGCCTCCATCTGCGCAAGATCCCGCACCTTCTTCGGGTACCGGACCTTGGCCACGTCCTCCCGCATCGCCGCGAGCAGCCCGCCCGCCCCCAGCACCTCGTCCGCCCGCTCCAGGTACTCGGGCCGGGGAATCCGCTTCCCGCCCTCGATCTTGTAGACGAGGTCCTCGCCGTACCCCACGGCCCTGCCGAAGTCGCCTGCCCGCATCCCCACGGCCTCGCGCCGCAGCTTCAACTGCCGCCCCACCGTGGCGATCACCGCCACGCCCCACTCGTCGTCCGGGTCGACCTCCCACCCCGGCTCGTCAGCCTCGGTCCTGAGCTGCCGAACCTCGCCGTCCACCGACATGCGCGCCCCTCCGTCGTACCGCCCCGTACCAGCCACGCCCTACCCGTCAACGACGCCCCGACAAGCCTGGACACGACCGGACAGATCACACCCGGCCCGCCCCCGAAGCCACCGCAACCTGACGCTTCAAGCTCCGGTCCGACCTGCGCCCCTATGAACTACTCACTGGAGAGAAAGAACCCACCCATGACAACGGCCAAGGGCCCGGAACCGACACACGGTTCCGGGCCCTTCGCCGGTAAGACGGTCGCCGCCTACTTCGGCTGCGGCTTGCGCACCGTCAGGTGCAGCTCCCTCAGCCGGGACTCGTCCAGCTCCGTCGGGGCGCCCATCATCAGGTCCTGGGCGTTGCCGTTGAGCGGGAAGGCGATGGTCTCGCGGATGTTGGGCTCGTCGGCCAGCAGCATCACGATGCGGTCCACGCCCGGGGCGATGCCACCGTGCGGCGGGGCGCCGAAGCGCAAGGCGCGCAGCATGCCGGCGAACTCGCGCTCGACGGTCTCCGCCTCGTAGCCCGCGATGCCGAAGGCCTTGAGCATGATCTCCGGCTCGTGGTTCCGGATCGCGCCCGAGGACAGCTCCACGCCGTTGCAGACGATGTCGTACTGCCAGGCCAGGATGTCCAGCGGGTCCTGGTTCTCCAGCGCGTCCATGCCGCCCTGCGGCATCGAGAACGGGTTGTGGGAGAAGTCGATCCTGCCCGTCTCCTCGTCCTTCTCGAACATCGGGAAGTCGACGATCCAGCAGAACCGGAAGACGTTCTCCTCGAAGTGCCCGGCGCGCTTGGCGGCCTCGACGCGGACCGCGCCCATGATCTTGGAGACCTCGTCGAACTCACCCGCGCCGAAGAACACCGCGTGCCCGGCGGCCAGCGAGAGGCGCTTGGTCAGCTCGGCGACGTTCGCCTCGGTGAGGAACTTCGCGATCGGGCCGGTCAGCGAGCCGTCCTCGGCGACGCGGACCCAGGCCAGGCCCTTGGCGCCCTGCTCCACCGCGTAGTCACCGAGCTGGTCGAAGAACTTGCGCGGCTGGCCGGAGACGTCCGGCACCGGCAGCGCGCGGACGTGCTTACCGGCGAAGGCCTTGAACTCCGAGCCCTCGAAGACGTCGGTGATGTCGACCAGCTCCAGCTGGGCGCGCAGGTCCGGCTTGTCGGAGCCGTACTTCAGCATCGCCTCGCGGAACGGGATGCGCGGGAACGGCGAGGTCACGTGGCGGCCGTTGCCGAACTCCTCGAACAGCTCCGTCATCAGCCGCTCGATCGGACGGAAGACGTCCTCCTGCTCGACGAAGCTCATCTCGACGTCGAGCTGGTAGAACTCGCCCGGCGAGCGGTCCGCGCGGGCGTCCTCGTCGCGGAAGCAGGGCGCGATCTGGAAGTACCGGTCGAAACCGGAGATCATCAGCAGCTGCTTGAACTGCTGCGGGGCCTGCGGCAGGGCGTAGAAGCGGCCTGCGTGGAGGCGGGAGGGGACGACGAAGTCGCGGGCGCCCTCGGGGGAGGTCGCGGTGAGGATCGGCGTCGCCATCTCGTTGAAGCCGAGGGTCACCATCTTGCTGCGGATCGAGGAGATCACCGACGTACGCAGCATGATGTTGCGGTGCATGCGCTCGCGGCGCAGGTCGAGGAAGCGGTACTCCAGCCGCCGCTCCTCGTTGACCCCGTCCTCGGTGTTGATCGTGAAGGGCAGCGGCTGGGCGGCGCCGAGCAGCTCGACCTCGCCGACCTCGACCTCGACCTCGCCGGTGGGCAGGTCGGGGTTGATGTTGTCGGCACCGCGGGAAACGACCTTGCCGTCGACCCGAACGGTCGATTCCTTGGTCAGCTTGTCCAGCGCCTCGTACGCCTCGGTGCCCGGACGGGCGACGAGCTGCGTGATGCCGTGGTGATCGCGCAGATCGATGAAGAGGATGCCGCCCAGGTCGCGCCGATTGTGCAGCCAGCCACTCAGCCGGACGTCGGTACCGACGTCAGAGGAGCGGAGCTCGCCGCAGGTGTGGGACCTGTACCGATGCATCGTCGTTCATCCAGCCTTCGCGGATCGGGGATGGTGTTTCGCGTTTCACGTGAAACAACCCCAGCGTACCGGGCACCCAAGGCTGCCCTCCTCCCCTTTGGCCGCCGGGGCCCCGCCGCGAGCGGTGGCAGCGGGCGAACACCTCTTCTTACAGTGGGCCCATGCGCACTGGTGAGCCCCTGCCCGAGGTGGGGGACGTCCTCGCCGCCCTGGCGACCGGCCTGTGGCACTGGGACACCGCCACGGGTGAGGTCACGGTCGACGCGGTGGCCGCCCGCCTGCTGGGGCTGTCCGCGCAGCAGGTGACCCTCACCGAGGCGCAGGTACGGTCCCGGCTGCATCCGGTCGACTGGAACGAGATCACCGGTGTGATCCAGCTCGCCGTCGCGGAGGGCACCCTCGCCGAGGTCCGGATCCGGATCATGGACGAGCGGGGCCATGTCGTCCGGGTGGTCCGCAGCCGCTCCAAGCCCTCCTTCGACCCGGTGCGCAAGGCGTACGAGCTGACCGGCACCCTCCAGGAGGTCACCGAGCCCACCCCCGGCAGCCGCGCGGGGCGCAGCGCGGTCACCGGGGACTGGCGCCGCTCGCGCGAGGCGTTCCTGCTGGACGCGGGCCGCGCCCTGGCCGAGGCACGCTCCACGGAGGAGGTGCTGCGGGTCGCCGCGGCCCTGTCGATGCCGGGGTTCACACCGGACGGGCTCGCGGTCTTCGGGGTCTCCGGCGACCGCCTCACCGTCATCGGCCACCACGGGCAGCCCGAGCCCGAGGTCAACCCGTTCGTGGACATGTCCCTGGACACCGACTACCCGGCCGCCGAGGTGGCCCGCACCGGCCGGGCCGTCTACCTCTCCTCGCCCCAGCAGTACCGCTCCCGCTACCCCACGACCTGGCATCTCGCCGAGCGCTTCGGCCGCCGCTCCTGGGCCTACCTGCCGCTGACGGTGGCCGGCCGCACCATGGGCGCCTGGCTGGCGGCCTTCGCGTACCCGGTCACGTTCACCCCGGACGAGCGGTCCGTGCTGACCACCGTGGCGCGGATGCTCGCGCAGGCCCTGACCCGGGCGGGCGCCGCCGAGACCCAGCGGGAGCTGACCGACGGGGTCCAGCGCTCCATGCTGCCCGCGCTGGGCCCGGACATCCCCGGCATGGACATCGCCGCCCGCTACGTCCCCACCGGCGGCGGACTCCAGGTCGGCGGCGACTGGTACGACATGATCCCGCTGCCCGGCGAGCGCTTCGCCATCGTCATCGGCGACGTACAGGGGCACGACGTGCGGGCGGCCGCGCTGATGGGCCAGCTGCGCATCGCGCTGCGCGCCTACGCCTCCGAGGGCCACCGCCCGGACGCGGTGCTCTCCCGCGCCTCGCACTTCTTCCACGGTCTGACCCGGTCCGACGAGGACCCCGGCGACATGCGCTTCGCGACCTGCTACTACGCCGAGGTCGACCCCGCGACCGGCACCGTGGAGAGCGCCCGCGCCGGACACCTGGACCCGGTCGTGCGCATGGCGGACGGGACGGCGCTGATCCTCGCCACGGCGGGCGGGCTGCCCCTCGGCATCGACCCGGACACCGACTACCCGACCACCCGGCTCGCCCTGGAGCCCGGAGACACCCTGATGCTGTGCACGGACGGCCTGGTCGAGACCGGCGGGCACGACCTCCAGACCGGCTGGCACCGCCTGCGCGTGGTCCTGGAGGACCACGAGGGCGGCCTGGAGGAACTCGCCGACGCACTGGTCCAGGCCGTGCACGGCCCCTCCTCGCACCACACCACCGGCCCGCTGGCCGACCGGCGGGAGGACGACATCGCCCTGCTGCTGCTGTGCCGGCAGGGCGAGGGCTGCGGCTGCGGCGACAGCACGGTGGCCCGGCCGACGGTGCGCCGCGCCATGCTCTCGGTCGCGCAGGCCGAGCCCGCCCGCATCGCCACCGCCCGGCAGCACCTGCGCGACCTGCTGCACGACTGGCCCGACGAGGACCAGCAGGACGCGGCGGTGCTGCTGCTCTCCGAGATGCTGACGAACGTCCTGGTGCACACCGACACCGACGCCCTGCTGGTCGCCGAGGTGGCCGGCGAGCCCGGCGAGCGGCGGATCCGGGTGGAGGTCACCGACAACGGCGACGATCTGCCGCACAAACGCCGCCCGGGGGAGATGGCCTCCTCGGGACGCGGCCTGATGCTGATCGAGCTGCTCGCCGACGCCTGGGGCGTCGCCCCGCGCGGCAAGGGCAAGAGCATCTGGTACGAGCTCTACGAGTCCGCGGGCCCGGCGGACGGCCCCGCCGACGATTCGGCGGCGGCGTAGCGCTTCTGCAGCTCGTGGACGATCCCGAACGCCGCCGCGGTCAGCGGCACGGCGAGGAGCATCCCGAGGATGCCGGCCACCGACGCCCCCGCGGTCAGCGCCAGCAGCACGACCGCCGGGTGCATCTGCACGGTCCGGCTCTGGATCATCGGCTGGAGCACGTGCCCCTCCAGCACCTGCACGGCCAGGACCACCCCGAGCGCCCAGAGCGCGATGACGAACCCCCGGTCCGCCAGCGCGACCAGCACGGCGACGGTGCCGGAGATGAACGCCCCCAGGTACGGGATGTAGGCGCCGACGAAGACCAGCGCGCCGAGCCCCACCGCGCCGGGGACGCGCAGGATCAGCAGCCCGACGGTGATGCAGAGCGCGTCGATGAGGGCGATCAGGGTGGTGCCGCGCATGAAGCCCTCGACGGCCCCGAAGGCGCGCCGGCCCATCGCCTCGACGGTGTCGGCGGCACCGGGCGGGGCGAGGGCGCGCACCGTGCCGACGGCCCGGTCGGAGTCGCGCAGGAAGAAGAAGACCAGCAGCAGGGCGAGCACCGCCACGGCGATCATCTCGCCGACCACGCTGAGCCCGGTCACCACGCCCGAGGCGGCCGTGCCGCCGAACTTGCCCAGCAGCTCGCGGGCGTTGGACGCCATGTCCTCCAGCGAGGTGCCCGCCGCCCCGAAGTGGTCGGCGATGTCGCGCGCCGCGTTCCGGACCGAGTCGACGATCTGGTCGCCGGTCTCGATGAGCGCGGACACCACGATGTACATCGCGCCGCCGACCACGGCGACGACGGCGACGCAGGTCAGCGCGGCCGCCAGCGAGCGCTGCACGTGGGCCTTCACCAGCCGCTTGTGCAGCGGTCTGAGCAGGGCGGTGCCGAGCAGCGCGAGCAGTGCCGGTGTCACCGCCGTGCGCAGCTCGACGCAGAGCCGGATCGCGACGTAGGCGACACCGCTGGCGAGCAGGATGACGGCGCACCAGGCGGCGAGCCGGCGGACCGGGCCGGGGAGCAGGTGCACGTCCCCAGCCGATCACGCCCCGGGCGGGCTGTCCTGCGCGGACGCCCCGCCCGGGTGACACGGCGTCAGGACCGGTCGCTCCTCAGGCCGGCGGGCGCGCGCCCGCCGGCCGAAGCCGCTCGTACACGGTCAGCCGCCGTCCGCGGACCTGCTCGTCGCCCACCACGGTGAAGTACTCCTCCAGCACCGCGGTCTTCGCCTGGTCCCGCCGCGCCGACGGCGGGCGGGCCACGCCGGGCGCGTCGGTGACCAGCAGGATGCGCCGCTGCGCCAGCATCGCGGACCGTATGCGGGCCGGGTCGGCCTCCTCGCCCTTCAGCGTCCCGGACTCCACGGGTGTCTCCCGCAGCGCGACGTCCCGCACTCCCGCGAAGGCGTCGGGGGAGACCAGCGCGGTGTCGCGGCGGGCCGCCGGTATGAAGACCACCGCGTCGCCGGGCCGCTTCACCCTGCGTACGTCCGCCGCCGCCGCGAGGACGTCGTCGACCCTGCTGGCCGGGGACCGCTTGGCCAGTGCCTGCGGCAGCAGCGCGACCACGGCGGCGGTGACCACCACGGGCACGAGCCAGGACGACGCTCCGGGGGAGCGTGCCGCGAGGGCCGCGGCGGCGGCGTTCAGGCCCGCCCCGATCAGCAGGGCCAGACCGAGCATGCTGAACAGGACGTAGCGGTCCAGGAACAGGGGACGGACCAGGGAGAGCGCGGCCAGGGCGAGCTGCGGCACCGCCAGCAGCGGCAGTCCGACGGCTGCCACCGACGGCCGTCCCGCCCTCGGCCGGCTCGGCAGGGCGCAGAGCGCGCCGATCGCCAGCAGGACGGCGGGGCCGATCATCATGTGCCAGGTCAGCGGCGGTATCCAGGAGACCTGGCCGGACTGGCGCCGACTGAAGAGGATCAACGGCAGCACACCGGCCACGGCGACCGCCGAGGCGGCCGCCCAGCGTCTGAGGACGGCCGGCGTCGCCCGCGCCCACACCAGCGTCGCCGCGTGCGCGGGCAGGATCAGCAGCGACAGCCAGTTCAGCAGCCCGCACGCCAGGAGCGCGGCGGCGTAGGCAGCCCAGTGCGGCGTCCGGCCGCGGCCCTGGAGCAGCGTCACCAGCAGCAGCGTCGAGATGGCCGCTCCGGCCGTGACCATGGCGTACGGGCGGCCCTCCTGCAGATAGAACTGCACGGCCGGGACCAGCCCCAGGACCAGCCCGCCGACCAGGCCCGCCCGGACTCCGGCCAGCCGGTGCCCGATGACCGTGACACAGGCGGCCGCCACCGCCGTGGCCAGCACGGAGGGCAGCCGCAGGGTCGTCGTGCCCGGCCCGAAGCAGGTGAAGAGCCCGTGCATCAGCAGGTAGTAGAGACCGTGCACGACGTCGACCCGGCCCAGCATGTGCACGGTGTCGGCGGCCGGCCGAAGGGCCACCTGCCAGGTCGCGGCCTCGTCCCGCCACACGCTGTCCTGCCGGGAGAGCCCCCACAGCCCGAGGGCGAGGGTCCACACGACCGGGATCGACCAGAGCGGCGGGCGCCGCCGGAGACAGGCCACGGCGGCGGCTTTCCAGGGATTCATGAAGCAGCGGACCGTTCGGCACCTCGAAGGTGGTGGTGCGTGTTCTCGTGGACGGCGAAGACGGAGTCGCACCGGTCACGGACACGGTCGTCGTGCGTGGCGATGACCACGGCGCATCCCGCGTCGCTCATGTCGCGCAGGACGTCGGTGACGACGTCGGCGTTGGCGTGGTCGAGGGCGCCGGTCGGCTCGTCGGCGAGCACCAGGGAGGGTTCCTTGACGATGAGCCGGGCGAGCGCCACCCGCTGCTGTTCCCCGCCGCTGAGCCGGTGGACCTTCTCCTGCTCCCGGCCCGCCAGGCCGACGCGGTCCAGGGCGCCCGCGACACTCACGCCGGTGCGGTTCCGCCGGCCCCGCCGCTTCGTGCGCGCGACCTCCAGGTTGTCGGCGACGGTGGCGTTGTCGATCAGGGCGTAGTTCTGGAAGAGGTGGCCGAGGACGTCGCGGCGGAAGCGCCGGGCCTCCTGCCTGCCGAAGCGGGTGATGTCGACGCCGTCGTGGAGTATCGCGCCCGCGGTCGGCCGGTCGAGGAGGCCGAGGCAGTGGAGGAGGGTCGACTTGCCCGATCCGCTGGGGCCGACGAGGGCCAGCATGCGGCCGCGGTCGATGTCGACGGTGACTTCGGACCACAGGGTGCGGCTGCCGAAGGTCTTCGCCAGTTTCACGATCTCGATCACAGGGGTGCTCCTGCCGGGTGGGGGGTTCTCGTCCGCGAGAGGCTCATGAGTCGGCCGCCCCCTCCTTGACGACGCGGCGGTGGAAGACGCCGAGTGCGATGAGCACGGCGCACACCTGGACGGCCACGAGAGCGGTGATGGCGGCGAGGTCCGACGTGGTCGTCTCGACCGCCGGGAACGGAGCGGGGATGCCGCGGTCGGTGAACTCCGCCAGCTCCTGGTTCTGCCGCCAGACCCGCACGGGAACCCAGCAGGCGAGGAACACGGCCAGAATCCCCTCCGAGGCGAGGACGAGGCGGTGGTTGGCCGTGAACCTCCAGCCGCTGACGTGCCGGGCGAAGACGGTCTGGGCACGTCTGCGCACGTGGATCATGCAGACACCGACGCCGGTGACGACCAGGACGGCCACAGCCGCGGCGAGGTTGAAGAGCTGCAGCCGGAAGTCGTGCACCGCGTCCCGCAGTTTCAGCGCGGCGCTCTGTCCCACCGGACGCACGGAGGTGACGTAGGTCCCCAGTCCGTTCGGGTCCGCCGTGATCGCGCCCAGGGCGTCCTCCCGGTCGGGAAAGACGATGCCTTCCTGACTGGCGAACGCGGTGTAGGTGTCGTCGGAGAGGATCCGGGAGCCGCTGGGCACCACGACCAGGACGGGGTCGCGCACCAGGGACCGGTCGTCGTCCGGGCGGTGGGCCGTGTTGGGGCTCAGAGCGCCGGAGTTGTAGCCGAACAGGCGCTGACCGTCCTTCGCCCGCAGCGACGTCACCTCCAGCTTGCGGCGGACCTCGGGTGCGAGCCGCCCGAACATGTCGGGGAGCCCGGCGCGGATGTCCGCGGTGTGGCCGGCGAGGGAGTCGGGGACGATGAGCCGCACGGCGTGGGCGTCCGGGCCGCTCCCGTCCGGCGACCGTGCCGCGTACCGGCGTCCGGTCGGGTCGAGGACCGGCTGCCGGGCGAGGAAGGTCTCGTTGACGACGAGCATCTCGCCCGCTGGGAGCCGGACTTCGGAGGAGGCGTCCCGGAGGTCGCGGCGCCCGGCGACGACGATCTCGCCCGCGGTGTCGGACCGGCGCAGCCACCCGCCGACCTGGGCGATGACCTTGCTCTGCTCACCCACCAGGCTGCCGTTGAGGCGGATGGTGACGGCGTCGCCCGCCCGGGCGTAGGCGCTCCGGGTGTCCTGCCGCGCCATGACGTGCTGCCAGGCCAGGGCCACGTCCATGGCGACGGCGAGCGCGAGGAGCAGCGCCGGGACACGCACCAGGTAGGTGGCGACGAGCGCCGCCCGCCCCGGCAGTTCGCCCTTGAGGGCGCGCACCAGCGCCACCTTGGAGATCAGGACGAGGGCGGCCGCGTGGGTGGCCAGGACCAGGAGGACCAGCGGTCCCGCCAGGGCGACGGCCACCGACGCGAACAGCCCCAGCCAGGCGAGTCCGTTGTAGTAGCCGAGAAAGCCGAGTGTCACGGCCGCCACCGCGCAGCCGGCGGCCGCCCAGAACCCCGCCAGTTGCCGGAGGTCACGGGCGAGGACGTCCCACAGGGACTTGCCCTGGAGGCGCAGCACCCCGTACGCCTTGGCACTCAGCAGTACGCTCGCGCCGGTCGTCGCCGCCGCGGCGAGGGCCACGACCCAGAAGGTCCAGAAGAGGTCGTCGCCCGAGAAGAACTGGGCCAGTTCACCGGCCGAGAGCGGGTGCTGCACGCTTGCGCGCAGTCCGAGCCCGCTGAACTCGGCCACCAGCGCGTCGGCGGCCTCGGGCGATCCGAACACGTAGTAGAAGCCCCGCGGATCCCGCTGCCCGATGTCGGCGAGGGGATGCACGCGCGTGTCGACGTGCGCGCTGAAGCCCGGGTATCCGTCGCGCAGCCACGAAGCGGCGTCGGAATGCGGGGCACCCGTGCTCAGATAAAGGTGCCGAATTCCGTCGGGATTCCGCACGTCGGGGGCCTCACGAGCCACCGAGATCTCGTGTTCCTCCGAGAACTCGGTGATCTCGCGGGCCACCCGGGCACCACTCACGGAATCGTCGGACTCGAACACCCAGACCTGGGCCGAATTTCCCAGTACCAGTTGCTCGTCCAGCCCCCGCACGAAGAGAAAGGCCATCATCGCTGAGGTGGCCAGTACGGCGGCATGGACGTATTTGATACCTCGGTGGAGCATCGGTCACCTAGGTCCGGGTATTCGATCGGTGAGCAGTGGCGTACGGCGGAAGGTCAGCAGGACGCGTCGTAATGGGCGCTGTTGGGGTGGACGCTCGACTTCTCCACCGAGGCCTTGGACCACTTCTTGTTGGCGGTGCAGCCGCTGTACGCCCAGCTCCTTCCGTGAACGGAGGAAGCGTGGTAATTGACGCTGTGGTAGAAGTTCGAGTAGGCGTAGTTGGCGCCCACGTCGTAGCTCCACCGGCCGCCACTGACGTCGACCGACTTGGCCAGCGCGGGAGTGGCGACGGCCATGACGATGGCACCGGCGGCGGCTGCGGCCTTGAGGCCGTTCTTCATACGCATGTGTGACTCGCTTCCGTTCTTGCCTGCTGAAACGCGCATGGGTGTGCCCTGACGCGCATGGGTGAGCCCCGACGGGCATGGGTGTGCCCGCAGGGATGGGTGTGCCCTGACGGGCGGAAGAAGACGGGCAGGCCCGGGTCAGAGCTGCTTGACCGACTTCTGGGTGCAGTGCTTGGCGCGATATCCGCGGGGCATCTGGTCGTTGGCGTTCTTCTTGGCCGCCTTCTTGGCGTCCGAAGCCGTCTTTCCGGTGCCGTGCCCCTGCACGAACCCATGAGCGGTGTCATCCGAAATGCGCTTCTTGGTGCACTGGAAGTGCGCCGTCCAGCCCCGTGCCGCTTCGGCGGGAGCGGCGACGCTCAGTGGAATCACCACCGCCACGGCAGTGGTGAGGAGTGGGCCGATGACAAGCATTCTGCGCATGAGTGTTGATCCCCCTTGAAATGTGTGGGGGCACACCTCATCCCGCCTTGGCCCAGAGGCCAATGCGGGATGTGAGTCTTGCTCTCGCCCCCGTGAAAAGCCACTCGTTCCCGGTGGTCGGCCGGGTGAGTGGACGTCCAGAAGTTACGCGGCGGGGACGGAGTTTATCCAGTCACTACGGGGTGACCATGATCACTGCACATTGATGGAACGCGGAGGACACCTGCTCCGGATGGCTCGCGCCACTTCGTCTCCGCTAACCTCCACACCCATGAAGCAGCGGCAGCAGAAGAAACTTTCCCGCCACCTCTTCGAAGCGATACTGCTGGGGGACGCCGCTCGTGCGCGGACGGTGCTGCGGGCCGGCGCCGACCCCGAGCGGGGCGACGGCGAGGGCACGCTCCCCCTGTACGAGGCGGCGGTGAGCGGCAGGACCGAGATCGTGCGACTGCTGCTGGAGGCGGGCGCCGCTCCCGACACCGAGAGCCGCGGAGTCGGCGCGGAGGGCACCCCGTTGTGCGCGGCGGCGTGCTGGGGGCACGCGGAAACCGTGCGGGAACTGCTGGCGCACGGCGCCGATCCGGGGCTCCGGGAGGACCACGGAGCCGGCCGCTCCCCCCTGGAATGGGCGAACGACGGCCCCCACCCCGAGACCGCCGCGCTCCTGATCGCGGCGGGGGCGGCGCCCTCCACGGAAACCGTGTAGCCACCGCCCCCCCGCCGGGCGCCGTCGGCGCCGGAGGACCTACAGACCGTCCTCGGTCATCCCGTGCACCGCCGGGACCGTCCCCAGCCGGCCCTTCTGGAAGTCCTCGAAGGCCTGCTGGAGCTCGTCGCGCGTGTTCATCACGAACGGCCCGTAGTGCGCCATCGGCTCCCGGATCGGCCGGCCGCCGAGCAGCACGACCTCCAGGTCCGGCGTGTGCGCGTCCTGCTTCTCGTCCGCGCGGACGGTCAGCGAGCCGCCGGCCCCGAAGACCGCCGTCTGCCCGAGGTGCACCGGACGCCGCTCGGCGCCCACCGAACCGCGGCCGGCCATCACGTACGCCAGGCCGTTGAAGTCCTCCCGCCAGGGCAGGGTGACCTCGGCGCCCGGGGCGAGCGTGGCGTGGACCATGGTGATCGGCGTGTGCGTGATCCCCGGGCCGTCGTGACCGTCCAGCTCACCGGCGATGACGCGGAGCAGCGCGCCGCCGTCGGGGGAGGTGAGCAGCTGGACGGAGCCGCTGCGGATGTCCTGGTACCTCGGGGCCATCATCTTGTCCCGGGCCGGCAGGTTCACCCACAGCTGGAGCCCGTGGAAGAGGCCGCCGGACATCACCAGCTGCTCCGGCGGCGCCTCGATGTGCAGCAGTCCGGAGCCCGCCGTCATCCACTGGGTGTCGCCGTTGGTGATGGTGCCGCCACCGCCCTGGCTGTCCTGGTGGTCGAAGATCCCGTCGATGATGTAGGTGACGGTCTCGAAGCCGCGGTGCGGGTGCCAGGGGGTGCCCTTGGGCTCTCCGGGCGCGTACTCCACCTCACCCATCTGGTCCATCATGATGAACGGGTCGAGATGGCGGTAGTTGATCCCGGCGAACGCGCGGCGCACCGGGAAGCCCTCCCCCTCGAAACCGCTGGGAGCGGTCGTGACGGTCAGCACGGGGCGTGCGACGGCGTCTGCGGACGCGGATACACGGGGCAGCGTCAACGGGTTCTCGACGGTCACTGCGGGCATGTCGGTACCTCCTCGGGTACGCCCACTTTAGTTGAGCGTTGAACTTCTTGCCAGTCCGAACCACGAAAGCCCGGAGGGCATTCCCTCCGGGCTCGTCCAGCAGTGGCGGCCGCGACGCCTAGCCATACATACGGCGCATCGCAAAATCGACCATCTGTTCGACGGCCTTCGCGTCGAAGACCATCCGGTGCTCGCCCTCCATGTCCAGGACGAAGCCGTAGCCGGTCGGCAGCAGGTCGATCACCTCCGCCCCGGTGATCACGAAGTACTTGGACTCCTTGCCCGCGTACCGGCGCAGTTCCTTCAGGCCGGTGAACATCGGGATCACGGGCTGCTGGGTGTTGTGCAGCGCGAGGAACCCGGGGTTGTCGCCGCGCGGGCAGTAGACCTTCGACGTCGCGAAGATCTGCTGGAAGTCCTCGGCGGACATCTGGCCGGTGGTGAAGGCGCGCACCGCGTCCGCAAGGGAGGGCGGGGACGGCTCGGGGTACAGCGGCGGCTGCTGCCCGTATCCGCCGCCCATCGGCTGCTGCGGCGGCGGGGCGTACTGCTGCTGCTGAGGACCCGCGGTCTGGTCGTAGCCGTACATGCCGCAAAGAGTAACGAGTAACGAGTCACAGATGACCCGCTCGGGGTTGCTTCTTATTACCGACGGGTAGCATCATCGGTAGCGAGGCTGAGCTACTGCTTGGTACGCACAGTCGGTATGTGTACAGATGCGAGGATCCAGTGCCTCGCCGATCTCTCAACGGAGCCGTCGCCATGGGGCACTACAAGCCGAATCTCCGGGACATCGAGTTCAACCTCTTCGAGGTGCTCGGCCGTGACAAGGTTTACGGCACCGGCCCGTTCGCGGAGATGGACACCGACACCGCCAAGAGCGTCCTGGAGGAGCTGACCCGCCTCTCGGAGAACGAGCTGGCCGAGTCCTTCGCCGACGCCGACCGCAACCCGCCGGTCTTCGACCCGGAGACCAACACCGCGCCGGTCCCGGCGTCCTTCAAGAAGAGCTACCAGGCCTTCATGGACTCCGAGTACTGGCGCCTGGGCCTGCCCGAGGAGATCGGCGGCACCACCGCGCCGCGCTCCCTGATCTGGGCCTACGCGGAGCTGATCCTCGGCGCCAACCCGGCCGTGTGGATGTACTCCTCCGGCCCGGCGTTCGCCGGCATCCTCTTCGAGGAGGGCAACGAGGTGCAGAAGCACATCGCCTCGTTCGCCGTCGAGAAGCAGTGGGGCTCCACCATGGTCCTCACCGAGCCGGACGCCGGCTCGGACGTCGGCGCGGGCCGCACCAAGGCGGTCCAGCAGGAGGACGGCTCCTGGCACATCGAGGGCGTGAAGCGCTTCATCACGTCCGGCGAGCACGACATGTCGGAGAACATCCTCCACTACGTCCTCGCCCGCCCCGAGGGCGCCGGCCCCGGCACCAAGGGCCTCTCCCTGTTCCTCGTCCCGAAGTACGAGTTCGACTTCGAGACCGGCGAGCTGGGCGCGCGCAACGGCGTCTACGCCACCAACGTCGAGCACAAGATGGGCCTGAAGGCCTCCAACACCTGCGAGATGACCTTCGGCGACCGCCACCCCGCCAAGGGCTGGCTGATCGGCGACCGGCACGACGGCATCCGCCAGATGTTCCGCATCATCGAGTTCGCCCGCATGATGGTCGGCACGAAGGCGATCTCCACCCTGTCGACGGGCTACCTGAACGCGCTGGAGTACGCCAAGGAGCGCGTCCAGGGCCCCGACCTGGCCAACTTCATGGACAAGTCGGCCCCCAAGGTCACCGTCACGCACCACCCGGACGTCCGCCGCTCCCTCATGACGCAGAAGGCGTACGCCGAGGGCATGCGCGCGCTGGTGATGTACACCGCGTCCGTGCAGGACGAGATCCAGGTCAAGGAGGCGAACGGCGAGGACGCGTCGACCGAGCACGCCCTCAACGACCTGCTCCTGCCGATCGTCAAGGGCTACGGCTCGGAGAAGGCCTACGAGCAGCTCGCCCAGTCGCTCCAGACCTTCGGCGGCTCCGGGTTCCTCCAGGAGTACCCGATCGAGCAGTACATCCGCGACGCCAAGATCGACACCCTGTACGAGGGCACCACGGCGATCCAGGGCCAGGACTACTTCTTCCGGAAGATCGTCCGCAACCAGGGCGCCGCGCTGAACTCGCTCGCCGAGGACATCAAGAAGTTCCTGGCGCTGGCCACCGGCGGCGAGGAGCTGTCCGGCGCCCGCGAGCACCTGGCCAAGGCGGCCGTGGAGCTGGAGGCCATCGTCGGCCTGATGCTCACCGACCTCGCGGCCACCGAGCAGGACGTCAAGAACATCTACAAGGTCGGGCTGAACACCACCCGCCTGCTGCTCGCCTCCGGCGACGTGGTCGTCGGCTATCTGCTGCTCAAGGGCGCCGCGGTGGCCGCCGAGAAGCTGCCGACCGCCTCCGCCCGGGACAAGGCCTTCTACACCGGCAAGATCGCCGCCGCGAAGTTCTTCGCCGCGAACGTCCTGCCCGGCCTGACCCTGGCCCGCAAGGTCGCCCAGGGTGTCGAGCTGGACCTGATGGAGCTGGACGAGGCCGCGTTCTAGGCCCTTCCGGCTCAGGGGCCCGCGCCTCCCCGGTCCGATCGGTACCGGGGAGTCCGGTCTCCACACTCCCCACACACCCTCACGAGGGCCCGCTCCCGGCAGACCGGGAGCGGGCCCTCGTACGTCGTTAAGGTGAACCCCATGAGCGCACCGTCCCGCTTCGACCGCGGCCACACCGACGACCTGATGTCCTTCCTGGCGGCCAGCCCGACGCCGTACCACGCGGTGGCGACCGCCGCCGAGCGGCTGGAGAAGGCCGGATTCCGGCAGGTCGCCGAGACGGACGCGTGGGAGGGGTCCGCCGGCGGCAGGTACGTGCTGCGCGGCGGCGCGCTCGTGGCCTGGTACGTGCCGGAGGGCGCCGAACCCCACACCCCCTTCCGCATCGTCGGCGCGCACACCGACTCCCCCAACCTGCGCGTCAAGCCGCGCCCGGACAGCGGGGCGCACGGCTGGCGCCAGGTCGCCGTGGAGGTCTACGGCGGCCCTCTGATGAACTCCTGGCTCGACCGCGACCTGGGCCTGGCCGGCCGGCTCTCGCTGCGCGACGGCTCCACCCGGCTGGTGAACATCGACCGCCCGCTGCTGCGCGTTCCGCAGCTCGCCATCCACATGGACCGCAACGTGTCCGCGGAGGGCCTGAAGCTCGACAAGCAGCGCCACCTCCAGCCCGTCTGGGGCCTCGGGGACTCCGTGCGCGACGGCGACCTGATCGCCTTCCTGGAGGAGGAGACGGGCCTGGCCCGCGGGGAGGTCACCGGCTGGGACCTGATGACCCACTCCGTGGAGGCCCCGGCCTACCTGGGCCGCGACAACGAGCTGGTGGCCGGGCCGCGCATGGACAACCTCCTGTCGGTGCACGCCGGAACGGCCGCGCTGATCGCGGCCGCCGCCTCGGCGGCCGACCTCTCGTGCATCCCCGTACTCGCCGCCTTCGACCACGAGGAGACCGGCTCCCAGTCGGACACGGGCGCCGACGGCCCGCTGCTCGGCAGCGTCCTGGAGCGCTCGGTGTTCGCGCGCGGCGGCTCGTACGAGGACCGGGCGCGCGCCTTCGCCGGCACCGCCTGCCTGTCCTCCGACACGGGCCACGCCGTCCACCCCAACTACGCGGAGCGGCACGACCCGACGCACCACCCGCGCGTCAACGGCGGCCCCCTCCTCAAGGTGAACGTCAACAACCGCTACGCCACCGACGGTTCGGGCCGCGCCGTCTTCGCCGCCGCCTGCGAGAAGGCCGACGTCCCCTTCCAGACCTTCGTCTCCAACAACTCCATGCCGTGCGGCACCACCATCGGCCCGATCACCGCGGCACGGCACGGCATCAGCACCGTGGACATCGGCGTGGCGATCCTGTCGATGCACAGCGCCCGGGAGCTGTGCGGCGCCGACGACCCGCACCTGCTGGCCAACGCGCTGGTGGCGTTCCTCCGTCCGTAGACCGCGAGACGCCGAACGGCGTTCCACGGCATGCGGGTTGACACCCGGGGTACCCGAACGGAACCGGATCGACCGGAAACCCGGATCCGACCGGCTCTACAGGGAGGCGACACTCATGGGCCTCGGCGGGTGCATCATCCTCATCGCCGTGGGAGCCATCCTCACGTTCGCGACCGACTGGGACATGCAGGGCGTCAACCTCGACCTGGTCGGGGTCATCTTCATGGTGGTCGGCCTGATCGGTGTCGCGACGTTCAGCAGCATCGCCCGGCGCAGGCGCGTCATGGTGCCGCCGACGACCCAGGTCGTCGAGGACCGCTCCCACCAGCCGCGCGACGGCTACAGCAACGGCTACGGCGCCTGACCGGCCGCACGCCGCGCGCGGGCACGCTCATCCTGTCGGCCTACCGGCCGCGTTCCCCGGCGTCCGGCGGGGAAGCGGTCCGGACATGAGATTCCTCGTGTACGACCGGCTCCTCGGCATCGGTGACGACTACTGGATCGAGGACGACACCGGCAGCAAGGTGTACCTCGTCGACGGCAAGGCGATGCGGCTGCGGGACACCTGGGAGCTGAAGGACGCCCAGGGACGCGTGCTCATCGACATCCACCAGAAGATGCTCGCCCTGCGCGACACCATGGTGATCGAGCGGGCCGGCGAGCCCCTGGCGCGGATCAAGCGGAAACGTCTCTCCCTGCTGCGCAACCACTACCGCGTCGCCCTGGCCGACGGCACCGAGCTGGACGTCAGCGGCAAGATCCTCGACCGGGAGTTCGCCGTCGAGTACGACGGCGAACTGCTGGCCGTCATCTCCCGCCGCTGGCTGACCCTCCGGGACACCTACGGTGTGGACGTCGTACGGGACGACGCGGACCCGGCGCTGCTGATCGCGCTGACCGTCTGCGTGATCCACCTGGCGGAGAAGGAACGGGAGAAGGACGACGGCGAGGACGACTGAACGGACGGGCCGGCCGGAGACGGGCCGGCCGGATACGGGGCGGCGGCTACCGCGGGCGCGGGGCCGCCAGCCCCATCACACGGTCCTTCAGGGCCGGGAACTGCTCCCGGGTCGTCGCCACCTTCGCCGGGTCGAACTCCACCGTGAGGACCTCCTCACCGGCCCCGGCCTCGGCCAGCACCTCGCCCCAGGGGTCGACCACGATCGAGTGGCCGGCCTGCGGAACTCCCGCGTGCGTCCCGGCCGTTCCGCAGGCGAGGACGAACGCCTGGTTCTCCACCGCCCGCGCCTGGGCGAGGAGCGTCCAGTGGGCCCGGCGGCGCTCCGGCCAGCCCGCCGGGATCACGAGCGTCTCGGCCCCGGCGTCGACGAGCGAGCGGAAGAGTTCGGGGAAGCGCAGGTCGTAGCAGGTCGCCACACCGAGACTGGTCTCCGGCAGACGGACCGTCACCGGCTCGCGCCCCGCGCCCATCAGCACGGCCTCGCCCTTGTCGAAGCCGAAGCGGTGGATCTTGCGGTAGGAGGCGGCAAGGTCGCCGGAGGGGGAGAAGACGAGCGAGGTGTTGTAGAGGACTCCGTCCGGGGCGCGCTCGGGGACCGAACCCGCGTGCAGCCACACGCCCGTGTCGCTCGCCGCCTTGGCCATCGCCTCGTGCGTGGGGCCGGTCAGCGGCTCGGCCCGCGCCTCGAAGTCGTCGAAGGCGAACGCCCCGGTGGTCCACAGCTCCGGCAGCACCACGAGATCGGCGCCCGCCTGCTCCCGTACCAGAGCCGCCGCGCGCACTCGGCGCGCTTCGGGAGTTTCGTCCTCATTCACGGCGATTTGGATCAAAGAGGCGCGCACACTACCACCGTCCTGGCGTTCGAGCCGTCCACACGGGCCTACGATCGTCACACGAAAGCACTGCCGGGGTGCCGCACAGCAGCGTAACTTAGCGTCCCAAGACGCCCGCCGACCGCAGCCACCGCCCACTGGCACCGCCGCCACCGCCCGCCCGTGTACCGACCGCCGAGGGGTCCCGTTCCGTGAGTCTGCATCCCACCCTCCAGCCCTACGCCGACGCCTGGACTCACTCCATCGAGGCGATATCCGAGCTGGTCCAGCCGCTTGCGGAAGCAGAGTGGAACCGCCGTACCCCCTGCCCGGGCTGGTCGGTGCGAGACATCGTCTCCCATGTCCTGGGCCTGGACTCCGAGATGCTCGGCGACCCCCGCCCCATCCACACCCTGCCGCGCGACCTCTACCACGTCACCAACGACCACCAGCGCTACACGGAGATGCAGGTCGACGTCCGCCGCCACCACACGGCCCCCGAGATGACGTCCGAGCTGGAGTACATGATCATCCGGCGCAACCGCCAGCTGCGGAACGAGTCGCGGGACCCCGGTACGAAGGTGCGCGGCCCGCTCTCCACCGAGCTGACCCTGGAGGAGGCGATGCGTGGGCACGCCTTCAACGTGTGGGCGCACGAGCAGGACCTGCGCACCGCCCTCGGCCGCCCCGGGAACCTCGACTCCCCGGGCGCGCACGTCGCCCGTGACGTCCTGCTCGACGAGCTGCCGGCCGTCGTCGCCGAACGCGCGGACGCGCCGCGCAGCTCGGCCGTCGTCTTCGACGTGCACGGCCCGGTCGAGTTCCTGCGCACGATCCGCGTCGACATCCAGGGCCGCGGCACCCTGGAGACGGCGCCCGCGCTCGGCCCGGCGGCGACGCTGACCATGGACTGGGAGACGTACTTCCGCCTGGCCTGCGGCCGCGTGAGCCTCCAGGCGTCGGCGGACCGCATCAAGACGGAGGGCGACCCGGACCTGACGGACGCGATCCTGCGCCACTTCACGGTAACCGCGTAGCTGCGGGCAGTCGTGCCTCCCCCAGTGCCTGAACGGCCTGGGAGGTACCCCCAGGGGCGGCACGGGTGGGCGCAGCGGCACCCCGTCACGCCGGGCTGCGCACCCACCCCCGCCCCGCACGCACGCCGGTGCCCTACACAGGAACGTGCACCGTCTCCACCCGACTGGCGACCAACCGCTCGCTCTCCCGCCGAGCGGCCCGCTTCCGCAGCCGCAGGATCTGCGTGATCCCCAGCGCCTGCAACACGAACACGGAAGAGAACGCGACGCCGTAGTCGTCCCCCGTCGCGTCCAGCAGCACCCCCACCGCGAACAACGTGGTCATCGACGCCACGAAGCCCCCCATGTTCGTGATCCCGGACGCCGTGCCCTGCCGCTCCGGCGGATTGGCCGGCCGCGCGAAGTCGAAGCCGATCATCGACGCCGGCCCGCACGCCCCGAGCACGGTGCAGAGCACGACCAGCAGCCACATCGGCGCGTGGTCGGCCGGGTAGGCCAGCGTCACCGCCCACAGGACCGACGTCGCGCCCACCGTGCCCAGCGCCAGCGGCAGCCGCGCCGCGTGGTGCCGGGCGATGATCTGGCCGTAGACCAGGCCGACGGTCATGTTGGACAGCACGACGAGGGTGAGCAGCGTGCCGGCCGTGGCCTGGGACAGCCCCTGCGCCTCGACCAGGAACGGCATGCCCCACAGCAGCAGGAAGACCATCGCCGGGAACTGGGTGGTGAAGTGCACCCACAGCCCCAGCCGCGTCCCCGGTTCCCGCCAGGACAGCGCGATCTGCCGCCGTACGTACGCGGCCCCCTGATGGGGCACCGGCTCCGGCTCGTGCCCCTCGGGGTGGTCCTTCAGGAAGAGCAGCAGCAGGACGAAGACCACCACACCGGCGAGCGCGCTGCCCGCGAACGCGGCCGTCCAGCCGACGCCGTGCAGCAGCCGGGCCAGGACGAGGGTGGAGACCAGGTTGCCCGCCATGCCGACGAGACCGGCGAGCTGGGCGACCATCGGCCCCCGGCGGGCGGGGAACCAGCGGGTGCCCAGCCGCAGCACGCTGATGAAGGTCATCGCGTCGCCGCAGCCCAGCAGCGCCCGCGAGGCGAGGGCCATCCCGTACGACGGTGAGAAGGCGAAGCCGAGCTGCCCGGCCGTGAACAGCACCACGCCGATCCCCAGCACCCGCTTGGTGCCGAGCCGGTCGACCAGCAGGCCGACGGGTATCTGCATACCGGCGTAGACCAGCAGTTGGAGGATGGAGAAGGTGGACAGCGCCGAGGCGTTGACGTGGAAGCGGTCGGCGGCGTCGAGACCGGCGACCCCCAGCGACGTGCGGAAGATGACGGCGACGAAGTAGACGGAGACGCCGATGCCCCACACGGCCATCGCGCGCCGGCCGCCCGGCGGATCGCCGGGCAGGCCGGTCCCGGCCGAGCCGGCCGTGCTCATCGGACCTCCCCCCGCGCCAGGTTCGAGAACCAGCCCACGTGGCGGCCGACGACGGCGACCGCCGCCTCCGCGTCCCCCGAACGCAGCGCGTCGAGGATCTCCTCGTGCTCGGTGAGGGTCTTGGCGATCCGGTCGGGATGCGAGTACATGACGGCGACGCCCATGCGCAGCTGGCGATCGCGGAGCTGGTCGTAGAGGCGGGAGAGGATCTCGTTGCCGCCGCTGCGGACGATCTCGGCGTGGAAGCAGCGGTCGGTGACGGAGGCGGCGACGAAGTCCCCGGCGGCGGCCTGCTCCTTCTGCCGGGCGAGCAGTTCCTCCAGCCGCTCGACGAGGCCGGGCGGTGCGGGTACGGCCTTCCTGGCCGCGTGCTCCTCGACCAGCAGCCGGGTCTCCACCACGTCCGCGATCTCCTGGGCGGACACCGGCAGGACCAGGGCCCCCTTCTTCGGGTAGAGCCGGATCAGGCCCTCGACCTCCAGCCGGAGCAGGGCCTCGCGCACCGGCGTGCGGGAGACCCCCACGGCCTCGGCCAGCTCGCCCTCGGTGAGCAGCGTCCCGCCCTCGTAGCGGCGCTCCAGGACGCCCTGCTTGACGTGGGTGTAGACGCGGTCCGCCGCGGGGGGTTGCTTCACTGCCGTGGTCATGCCGACAGGATAGATACAACAGGGACGCAAGACGGGGCCGGTCCAGCATGCGGACGTCCGGTCACCTTTGAGGGGGACCCCTCACCCCTACTACCAGGGGGACCCCTCACCCCGCCCTGCCGCAGGGCAACCTTCCGTGCTATTCACGAGTCGCACAGTCGCGGCCCCATCCGCACCGACCGCAAACAGGCCGCGCCTCAGGGGAATTCACCACAATCGGGGTACTTGACTTGATAAACAGCATTCTGGGCAGCCGCTCCCGCAGAGCCGCCGCCGTCACACTGACCGGCGGCGCCGTGCTCGCGGCCGGTGTCCTCGCCTCCGCACCCGCCCAGGCCGCCGAGCCCGGGTGGAAGGCCGGCGGCGTGCGCACCGTTTCCCAGCCCACTCACTCGTGGAAGGCCAACGGCGTCCGCACCGCCGTCCCGGCACCGTCGATCGCCGCCAAGGGCGGGTTCTTGATGAACGACGCGAACGGCGCTTCGCTGTACACCAAGGCCGCCGACACCAAGCTCTCCACCGGCTCCACGACCAAGATCATGACCGCCAAGGTCGTGCTCGCGCAGCCGAAGCTGGACCTGGACGCCAAGGTCACGATCCAGATGGCGTACAGCGACTACATCGTGTCGAAGAACGCCTCCTCCGCCCGTCTGATCGTCGGCGACAAGGTGACGGTCCGGCAGCTGCTCTACGGGCTGATGCTGCCCTCCGGCTGCGACGCGGCGTACGCGCTGGCCGACAAGTTCGGCTCGGGCTCCACGCGGGCGGCCCGGGTGAAGTCGTTCATCGGCAAGATGAACTCCACCGCCAAGAGCCTCGGCCTGAAGAACACGCACTTCGACTCGTTCGACGGCATCGGCAACGGCAAGAACTACTCCACGCCGCGCGACCTGACGAAGCTCGCGAGCAACACGATGAAGAGTTCGACCTTCCGCACCATCGTCAAGACCAAGAAGTACACGGCGAAGACGGTCACCAAGACGGGCGGCACCCGCACCATGGCGGCCTGGACCAACACCAACACGCTGCTGAGCAGTTACAGCGGCGCCATCGGCGTGAAGACGGGCTCGGGCCCGGAGGCCAAGTACTGCCTGGTCTTCGCGGCGACCCGGAAGGGCAAGACCGTCATCGGCACGGTCCTGGCGTCCACGTCGTCCACCCAGCGCGCGACCGACGCCACCAAGATCATGAACTACGGCTTCGGCAAGCTCTGACCGGACCGGGCCGCGCCTCCCCGGCGGGGACGCGCGGCCCGGTTCCTCCCGGCTACGCCCAGCTGATCAACCGCTTCGGCTGCTCCAGGACCGCCGCCACGTCGGCGAGGACCTTGGAGCCCAGTTCGCCGTCGACCAGGCGGTGGTCGAAGCTCAGGGCCAGGGTGGTCACCTGACGCGGCTTCACCTTGCCCTTGTGCACCCACGGCTGGAGCTTGATCGCGCCGACCGCGAGGATCGCGGACTCCCCGGGATTGAGGATCGGTGTGCCGGTGTCGACGCCGAAGACGCCGACGTTGGTGATGGTCACCGTGCCGCCCTGCATGGCGCCGGGGCTGGTCCTGCCCTCCCGCGCCGTCGACACCAGCTCGCCCAGGGACCCCGCCAGCTGCGGCAGCGTCTGGGCGTGGGCGTCCTTGATGTTCGGGACGATCAGGCCCCGCGGGGTCGCGGCGGCGATGCCCAGGTTGACGTAGTGCTTGACCACGATCTCCTGCGCGGCCTCGTCCCAGGAGGCGTTGACGTCCGGGTTGCGCTTGATCGCGACCAGCAGGGCCTTGGCGATCAGGAGGAGCGGGTTCACGCGCAGGCCCGCGTACTCCTTGTCCTGCTTCAGCTCCTCGACCAGCCTCATCGTGCGCGTCACGTCGACCGTCACGAACTCGGTGACGTGCGGCGCGGTGAACGCCGAGCCGACCATCGCCGCCGCCGTCGCCTTGCGGACGCCCTTGACCGGGATCCGGGTCTCGCGCGCGGTGTCGTGCGACGCCGGCGCCGCCGGGGCCGGGGCAGCCGCCACCGGGGCCGCCTGCGGTTCCGGCCGGGCCGGTGCGACGGCCGCGTGCACGTCCTCGCGCGTGATGATGCCGTCCGGGCCGGAGGGCACCACGGTCGCCAGGTCGACGCCGAGGTCCTTGGCCAGCTTGCGCACCGGCGGCTTGGCCAGCGGGCGCTCGCCGGGGACCGGCGCGGCGGCCGGGGCGTGGCCGTTGCCATGGCCGTTCATCTCGGCCTGGATCGCGGCCGCCGCCGGGGCCTGCCGGTCGTCCGGGGACTGTGCGCCCTTGCGGGGGCGGCGGCGGGTCGCCGAGGTGGAGACCCCGTACCCGACCAGGACCGGCTGGCGGCCTTCCGGCTTCTTCTCCTCCGCGTCGGCCGGCGCCTCCTCGGCCGCGGCCGGGGCCGCCTCCTGCACGGGGGCCTCGGCCGCCGCGCCGCCCACGGCGACCGCGATGATCGACGTGCCCACGTCGACGGTGGTGCCCTCGGGGAAGTGCAGCTCGCGGACCACGCCGTCGTAGGGGATGGGCAGCTCGACGGCGGCCTTGGCCGTCTCGACCTCGCACACCACCTGCCCGTCGGTGACCGTGTCACCGGGCTGGACGTACCACTTGAGGATCTCGGCCTCGGTGAGCCCCTCGCCCACGTCGGGCATCTTGAACTCACGCACGGAGCTGTCCGTCATCGTCGTCACGCTCCCCTCCTCAGTACGCCAGCGAGCGGTCGACGGCATCCAGCACCCGGTCCAGGTCGGGCAGGTACTCCTCCTCCAGACGCGCCGGCGGGTACGGGGCGTGGTAGCCGCCGACCCGGAGCACCGGGGCCTCCAGGTGGTAGAAGCAGCGCTCCGTGATCCGGGCCGCGATCTCCGCGCCCGAGCCCAGGAACACCGGTGCCTCGTGGACCACGACCAGGCGGCGGGTCTTCTCCACCGACGCCTGGATCGTGTCGAAGTCGACCGGGGAGATGGACCGCAGGTCCACCACCTCCAGCGACCTGCCCTCCTCGGCGGCCGCGTCGGCGACCTCCTGGCAGAGCTTCACCATCGGGCCGTACGCGGCCAGCGTGAGGTCGCCGCCCTCGCGCACCACGCGCGCGGTGTGCAGCGGGCCCGGGATGGCCTCCCGGTTGACCTCGGCCTTGTCCCAGTAGCGCCGCTTGGGCTCGAAGTAGATCACCGGGTCGTCGCTCTGGATGGCCTGCTGCATCATCCAGTAGGCGTCCGCCGAGTTCGACGGGGAGACCACCTTCAGGCCCGCCACGTGCGCGAACAGCGCCTCGGGGGACTCGGAGTGGTGCTCGACCGCGCCGATGCCGCCGCCGTAGGGGATGCGGATGACGATCGGCATCTTGACCTTGCCCAGCGAGCGGGCGTGCATCTTGGCCAGCTGGGTGACGATCTGGTCGTAGGCCGGGAAGACGAAACCGTCGAACTGGATCTCCACCACCGGGCGGTAGCCGCGCAGGGCCAGGCCGATGGCGGTGCCGACGATGCCGGACTCGGCCAGCGGGGTGTCGATGACCCGGTCCTCGCCGAAGTCCTTCTGGAGACCGTCGGTCACCCGGAAGACGCCGCCGAGCTTGCCGACGTCCTCGCCCATGATCAGGACCTTGGGGTCCGAGTCCAGTGCGCGGCGCAGCGACTCGTTGATCGCCTTGGCCAGCGCCATCTTTTCCGCTGCCATGTCAGACCCCCTCTGCCTCGGCGAACGACGCCTGGTAGGCGGCGAACTGGGCTCGCTCCTCGTCGACGAGCGCGTGCCCGTCCGCGTACACGTTCTCGAAGATGGCGAACCGGTCCGGGTCCGGCATGGCACGGACCACTTCGCGCACTCGTTTGCCCAACGCCTCGCTCTCCGCCTCCAGTTCCGCGAAGAATCCCTCGTCCGCGTGGTTTGCGGCCTCCAGGAAGCGGCGAAGACGCAGGATCGGGTCCTTCGCCTCCCAGGCGGCACGCTCGTCGTCGTGCCGGTAGCGGGAGGGGTCGTCCGAGGTGGTGTGGGCGCCCATGCGGTACGTGTACGCCTCGATGAGCGCCGGGCCCTCGCCGCGCCGCGCCCGCTCCAGCGCCCAGCGGGTGACCGCGAGGACGGCCAGCGCGTCGTTGCCGTCGACGCGGACGCCGGGGAAGCCGAAGCCCTGGGCACGCTGGTAGAGCGGCACGCGGGTCTGCTTCTCGTTGGACTCGGAGATCGCCCACTGGTTGTTCTGGCAGAAGAACACCACGGGGGCGTTGTAGACGGCGGCGAAGTTGAACGCCTCGCTGACGTCGCCCTGGCTGGAGGCGCCGTCACCGAAGTAGGCGATCACGGCCGAGTCCGCGCCGTCCTTGGTGATGCCCATCGCGTAGCCCGTGGCGTGCAGCGCCTGCGAGCCGATCACGATGGTGTACAGGTGGAAGTTGTTGCCGTTGGGGTCCCAGCCGCCGTTGTTCACGCCGCGGAACATGCCGAGGAGGTTGGTCGGGTCGACCCCGCGGCACCAGGCGACGCCGTGCTCGCGGTAGGTCGGGAAGACGTAGTCGTCCTCGCGGGTGGCCCGGCCGGAGCCGATCTGGGCGGCCTCCTGGCCGAGCAGCGAGGCCCACAGGCCCAGCTCGCCCTGGCGCTGGAGGGAGGTGGCCTCGGCGTCGAAGCGACGGGTGAGCACCATGTCGCGGTACAGGCCGCGCAGCTCGTCGGGGGTGATGCCGTCGACGAACGAGGCGTACTCGGCGTACGGCGAGTTCTTGCCGGGCTCGACGCGCTCGCCCTCGGGCGTCAGCAGCTGCACCAGCTCCGTCTCGGAGCCCTTCTGGGCAGCATTGCGTGTGGTGCGGGTGGTGCGTGCGGTGCGCTTGCCGGTGGTCTCGGCTTTGGTGCCGGTGGTACCGGCCGCCTTGCTTCCGGCGCTGCGTCGCGGCTTGCGCGCGGCAGTGCTCTCGGTCACGTGTGCTCCTCCGTCGGTCCGACCCCCGGGTTCGCCGGAAGCCAGTGCGGCTCACCTGTTTCCCGGTGGTCGCACGAGGGTGGGTGCGGCCCGATCGGGGGACAGGCGTGACAGGTGCCCCGGCGAGCGCCCTGCGAACAGCACGTTACCCAGTGCTCCACATTTCTGTGAAACCCCTCCTGACCTGCGTTTTTACTCGGATTTCCAAGTAAATCGGCGAAGTGCGGAAGTTGTCCTGGTCACAGCCTCGCAGGGGGCCGGAACAACGGCACGTTATCCCGGCCACCCCGGGCACGGGAAGAGCCGGTGTGTGAGACTGACCGCGTGCGCGAAGACGGAAATATCCGGGTATTCCTCCTCGACGACCACGAGGTGGTGCGCCGGGGGGTGCACGATCTGCTCTCGGGCGAGTCCGACATCGAGGTGGTCGGCGAGGCCGGCACGGTGGCCGACGCCGCGGCCCGGGTCATGGCCACCCGTCCGGACGTGGCGGTGCTGGACGTCCGGCTGCCCGACGGCAGCGGCGTCGAGGTGTGCCGCGACATCCGCTCCCGGGACGAGTCCGTCCGCTGCCTCATGCTGACCTCCTTCGCCGACGACGAGGCCCTCTTCGACGCGATCATGGCGGGCGCCTCCGGCTACGTCCTCAAGGACATCCGGGGCGCCGAGCTGCTGAGCGCCGTACGCGCCGTGGCGGCCGGAAAGTCGCTGCTCGACCCCGCGGCCACCGCGCGGGTGCTGGAGCGGCTGCGCGACGGCGGCGCCAAGCCCGACGACCGGCTGGCCCGTCTGACCGACCAGGAGCGCCGCATCCTGGAGCTGATCGGCGAGGGGATGACCAACCGCGCGATCGGCGAGCGGCTGAACCTGGCGGAGAAGACGATCAAGAACTACGTGTCGAGTCTGCTGGCCAAGCTCGGGATGCAGCGGCGTTCCCAGGCGGCGGCCTTCGTGGCCCGGCTCGAGGCGGAGAGCCGCTGAGCCGCCCGAACCGGGACTTACGTCCCGTCCTGCCGGGGCGGGCGACTCTGTCGCCGCCGCCTCCGCTCGCACACAGTGAGTGCATGCCCACCGACGCACAACACGCCGTAGGCCTGCTCGCCCGCACCGCCTACGGCCGCGCCGCCACGACCATGCGCGCCCTGCCCTTCCTCGCCTTCGCGCGCCACATCGTGACCGACGCCCGGGTCCTGCTGCGGATGCCGAGGAGCTGCGGCTACCACCAGGTCTGCGCCGGGAGCGTCGTCGCGTACGGCGCCGACAACCTGAGCACCGCCGGGCCCGGCGAGAGCCTGTGGACGGCGCAGGTGGTGGGCCGGTGCGAGGCGCACGAGCCGAGTGCCGCCGAGGTCGAGCGGTTCGGCCCCGCACGGCGCCGGGTGGACGGCGAGCCGTTCGATCCGGTCTATCTGCGGATCGACCCGCAGTTCGGTTCGGTGCACGTCACGGAGGGCGCCGTCGGCGCCCTGTGAACCCGCGGCGCTCCGGTCAGCCGTTGTCCCCTTCGCCGCCCGGGGCGCCGGTCCCGCCGCCGCCCTCGGTGCCGCCGGTCGGATCGCCGGTCGGGTCGCCGGTCGGCCCGGTCGGGTCCGTCGTCGGGTCGTCCGTGGGCGTCGTCGGATCGCCGGTCGGGTCGCCGGTGGGGTCGCCGGTCGGCTCCTCCGTCTGGCTCTGGGAGGGCGTGTACGAGGGTGAGTACGACGGCGTCCAGTCGCCGCCGCCGGTGCCGCCCCCGCCGTTGTCCTGGTCCGTGCCCGGGTCGGTGCTCTCCTGCGTCTCCTCGTCGCTGGGCGACGGGCTGGGCGACTCGTCGCCGGTGCTCTCCGAGACGCTGGCGGACGGACTCTTGTCCGTGTCGGTGCCGCCCTTGCCGTCATCGCCGTTGTTCAGGGCCAGCGCGACGCCGGCCGCGATGGCGATGACCGCGAGGACGGCCAGTATCCACAGCTTGCCGCGGCCGCTGCCCTTGTTGCCGTTGCCCTCGAAGCCGCCGTCGTCGCCCCCGCCGTAGCGGCCGGGCAGGATCGGCTGCGGGATCTGCTGGGTGCCCGACGCGCCGTGGCCGGGGTTCGGCATCACCGACGTGCCGGCGAGACCGGCCGCCGGCGTCTGCCGGCCGTCGTGGGCGGTGACCGGGCCGGTGTTCCAGGTGCCGGTGTGGCTGCCCTGCTCGTAGAGCATCTGGAGCCCGTACTGGACCAGCCCGCGCATCTCCTCGGCGGTCTGGAACCGGTCGTCGGGCTCCTTGGCCAGCGAGCGCATCACGAGGCCGTCCAGCTCCGGCGGGGTGGCGTCGGAGACCTCGGACGGGGGCGTCGGGATGTCCTGGACGTGCTGGTAGACCACGGACAGCGGGGTCTCGCCGGTGAACGGCGGGCGCAGCGCGAGCAGTTCGTAGAGCAGGCAGCCGGTCGCGTACAGGTCGGAGCGGTGGTCGACGGCCTTGCCGAGGGCCTGCTCCGGGGAGAGGTACTGCGGGGTGCCCATGACCATGCCGGTCTGCGTCATCGTCGTGGACGCGCCGTGCAGGGCGCGGGCGATGCCGAAGTCCATCACCTTCACCGCGCCGTTGTTGGTGATGATGACGTTGGCCGGCTTGATGTCGCGGTGCACGATGCCGTGCTGGTGCGAGTAGGCGAGCGCCTCCAGGACACCGGAGACGATGATCAGCGCCTGCTCGGGGCCGGGCGCCTCGGCGTTCAGGAGGAGGTCGCGGATGGTGCGGCCCTCGACGATCTCCATCACGATGTACGGGACGGACTGGCCGCCGACGAAGTCCTCGCCGGAGTCGTACACGGCGACGATGGCGTGGTGGTTGAGGCCGGCCACCGACTGCGCCTCGCGCGTGAAGCGCGCCTTGGAGACCGGGTCCTCGGCCAGGTCGGCACGGAGCAGCTTGACCGCCACGGTGCGGCCCAGGCGGACGTCCTCGGCCGCGAACACCTCGGCCATGCCGCCCCGCCCGAGTCTGCGGGTCAGCCGGTACCGGCCGTCGCCGACCAGGCCGCCGTTGCCCCAGGTCTCCGGCGCGTCAGCCATACCGCCGCCATTCGCCTCGGGATCGGACGGGCCCTGGGCGCGCTGCTGCTGTGCCATCAGTCCTCGCCGTCGTTTCTGCCCGCGGTGCGCGCGGTGTTGTTACGGTCTCCGTCGGCCACGCTACAGGCTCCGCGGCGGCCTCCGGTCCGGGATGGGGGGCCGGGACCGGACATGAGACGGACCGGTCATGAAACCCTGGTTCCTTACTGTCGTGCAAATTCTGTGTACCGGCGGTACGACGGCTGTAACGCTTCCGCGACGCTTCTTTCGCGTACGGTCACGGAACGGGCACCGCGCTTGACGTGTCAGTGCCCTCGGGCAGACTTGGCCGGGAATAGCACTTTCGATCACGAGCGCGCGGCCTGCTGCCACCGGCGCCGCGGCGCCTATGGGGGACGCAGAGACATGAGCCAGGACGCCGGACAGGGCCGGTACGCGGGGCGCGCGCTCGCCGGCGGCCGCTACCAGCTGCGCGACTTGCTCGGCGAGGGCGGTATGGCCTCCGTGCACCTGGCGTACGACTCGGTCCTCGACCGCCAGGTCGCGATCAAGACGCTCCACACCGAGCTGGGCCGGGAGCAGGCCTTCCGCGAGCGCTTCCGCCGCGAGGCCCAGGCCGTGGCCAAGCTCACGCACACCAACATCGTCTCGGTCTTCGACACCGGCGAGGACGAGCTGGACTCCATGACGACGCCGTACATCGTCATGGAGTACGTCGAGGGCCGCCCGCTGGGCTCGGTGCTCGACGAGGACGTCCGGCAGCAGGGCGCGATGCCCGCCGACAAGGCGCTGAAGATCACCGCGGACGTGCTGGCGGCCCTGGAGATCAGCCACGAGATGGGCCTGGTCCACCGGGACATCAAGCCGGGCAACGTGATGATGACCAAGCGCGGCGTGGTCAAGGTCATGGACTTCGGCATCGCCCGCGCCATGCAGTCCGGCGTCACCTCGATGACGCAGACCGGCATGGTGGTCGGCACCCCGCAGTACCTCTCGCCGGAACAGGCCCTCGGCCGCGGCGTCGACGCCCGCTCCGACCTGTACTCGGTCGGCATCATGCTGTTCCAACTGGTCACCGGGCGGCTGCCGTTCGACGCGGACTCGCCGCTGGCCATCGCGTACGCGCACGTGCAGGAGGAGCCGGTGGCCCCCTCCTCGGTCAACCGGTCGCTGCCCCCGGCGGTGGACGCGCTGGTGGCCCGCGCCCTGAAGAAGAACCCGAACGAACGCTTCCCGAGCGCCGAGGCCATGCGGGACGAGTGCCTGCGGGTGGCGCAGTCCTTCCACGCCGCCCCGCCGAGCATCGTGCCCGGCGCGGCCGCGGCGAGCGGCGCCGGTGTCGGCTCCGCGGTGTTCCCGCCGGTCGACCAGGGCACCCCGGCCCCCACCGGCCCCGTCCAGACGCCGTACCAGCCGACCCCGGCCCCGAACCCGTACGGCGGCCCGGCCCCCGCCACGCACTCGCCCGCCGCCTACGGCTACCCGCAGCAGGGCGGCTACCAGACGCCCGCCCCGTATGGGCAGCACGGGCAGCACGGGCAGCAGGGCGCGTCCACGCCGCCGCCGTACAACCTGACGCCGTCGGCCCCGGCCTCCGGCGGCGCGGGCGGCGGCAGGAACAACAAGCCGGTGATCATCGGCTCGATCGTGGTCGCCGTGGTGGCCGTCGGCGGACTGGTCGGCGCGCTGCTGATGAACGGCGGCGGCGGTGAGGACCCGGAGGGCGGCGCCTCCCCCAGCGCCTCCGTGTCGGCGTCGAAGGCGGCGGGCTACCGCGGGCCGGACAAGACGAAGACCATGGAGAAGGACGAGTGCACCGAGCCGGAGGAGTCGTACAACGACCCCGACAAGATCAAGGTGCCGGACTTCACGTTCAAGTACATCGCCTCGGTCAAGGAGTGCTTCAACGCCGCGGGCTGGCGGATGAAGGTCGTCGAGGTCGACGAGAACACGTACGGCGAGGGCTCGATCCGGGACCAGTTCCCGGCGGCCGGCACGGACGTCGACCCGGAGGACATGCCGGAGATCCAGCTCAAGGTCTCGACGGGCAACCCGGCCTCCGAGTGAGCGCGTGACACCGCGAAGGGCCCGGCAGCAGCTGCTGCCGGGCCCTTCGCCCTGTCCGACTAGAGGTAGGGGCCGCCCGAGCGGCCGCCCGGCTGCGGGGGCTCCTCGCCGTCCGGGGCGACCCCCGGCGGCAGGGCACGGCGCATCTGCTCCAGCTGCGCCCGCGCGGCCATCTGCTGGGCGAACAGCGTGGTCTGGATGCCGTGGAACAGGCCCTCCAGCCAGCCGACCAGCTGCGCCTGCGCGATCCGCAGTTCGGCGTCGGTCGGGGTCGCGCCGTCCGTGAACGGCAGCGAGAGCCGCTCCAGCTCCTCGACCAGCTCCGGGGCGAGTCCGTCCTCCAGCTCCTTCACCGAGCTGGAGTGGATCTCCTTGAGCCGGGCGCGGCTCGCCTCGTCCAGCGGTGCGACGCGCACCTCCTCCAGCAGCTGCTTGATCATGCTGCCGATCCGCATGACCTTGGCGGGCTGCTCCACCTGCTCGGTCACCGGGACCTCCCGGGAGTCGTCGTCCCCGCCGCCGCCCAGCGCCATTCCGTCCTGGCCGACGACCAGGATCTGGGGGTTCTCCGGCGACCTGTCGTTCCTCGGCATCTCCATGCCGCCATTGTCTCGCACCGGTGCGAGACGGGCGGGCGGTGCCCCCGCCCAAAGGTGCCGCACCGCGTTCGGACCCGTCCGAAATGCCGGAATGAGCGCCCGGTGTGAGGCTTGTTCCGTCGATTTTCCACGACTGGTTACACCGGGAGGGGGTCACGGACGTGACTCCATGGCTGCGCACACTGCGAGCGACGGGACTGGTGGGGGCACTGGGGCTCGGCGCGCTGGTGCCGTACGGGGCGGGGGCGGCGCACGGCGTCGCCGGGTTCGCGGCGGTGGGAGCCGCCCTGACCCCGTCCCCCTCGGGGCCGGGGCACGGTGCGGTGCCGGGGGCGGCCGCCGACGGCCCCGACGGCGCCGGGGACCAGGACGGACGGGGCGGGCACGCACGTCCCGGGCAGTCCGGCGGGCGCGAGCGCCCCCCGGAGCGCGCTGAGCGGCCCGAGGCCGGTCCCGCGGTGCCTTCCGCCGGGCAGACCCGGCCGGGGGGCGGCAGGGCGCACGGTTCCGCCACGCCCTCCACCACGGCCTCGCCCTCGAAGGCCAACGCCACGGCGCGTTCGGCGGCCCCCGCCGCCTCCACGGCCGAGCCGTCCCGGGCGGGGAGCGTGCCGGGGGAGGGAAGGCAACGGCCCGGCCGTGCCGGAGAGTGGAGGCCGGAGAAGGACCGCGGCCACGAGAACGCCGGCCGCAGGGCGCGGGGCGACCACGACGGCCCGGCCCAGGACCCGGCCACCGCCGAGCCGCCCGGCGAGGCCGCCCTGGTGCCCTCCGCCTCGCCGTCCCGGTCACAGCCCGGGACCGGCACGCGTGCCGCCGCCACCGGACCCGTGCTGCGGGTCCTCCCCCTCGGCAGCGGCCTGGTCCTCATCGGCCTCGGCCTGGCCCTCGCCTTCGTGGGCCTGCGCCTGCGCCGGGGCTAGCCCGACGCCATGACGGACCACGGCCCGCCCGCGGGGCACGGCGCCGCCCGTGCCCGGCGGGCCGGCCGGGCGGATGGCGCCCCGGACGCGGGGCCCACCGCGCTCACCGGCGCCTGCGGCATGACCCGGCGCCGACAAGGCGGCGTGCCATTCCAGCGCCCCAACCCGCCGGAGGCCACACGCACCGCAGCCCCCCAGCAACCCCATCCGCCGGAGGCCCTACGCACCGCAGCCTCCCAGCGACCCAATCCACCGGAGGCCACACGCACCGCGACCTCCTCCCAGCAACCCCATCCGCCGGAGGCCCTACGCCCCGCGACCTCCCAGCGACCCAACCCGCCGGAGGCCACACGCACCGCGACCTCCCAGCGACCCAACCCGCCGGAGGCCCTACGCCCCGGTGACCAGCAGCACCTTGCCGATGTGGCCGCTCTCCTCCACCACCCGGTGGCCGTCGGCGGCGGCGCTCATCGCCAGTTCGCGGTCGACGACCGGGCGCACGCGAGCACCGCCGTCTCCGGCGAACAGCGGCCAGACGTGCTCCCGTACCGCGGCCACGATGGCGGCCTTCTCCTCCGGCGGGCGGGCCCGCAGCGAGGTCGCGGTCACGGCGGCGCGCTTGGCGAGGAGCGTGCCGATGTCCAGCTCGCCCTTCCGGCCGCCCTGCATGCCGATGATCGCCAGCCGGCCGTTCACCGCGAGGGCCCGGACGTTGCGGTCCAGGTACTTGGCCCCCATGTTGTCGAGGATCACGTCGGCGCCCGCGCCGCCCGTCGCCTCCTTCACCTCGGCGACGAAGTCCTGCTCCCGGTAGTTGACCAGGATGTCGGCGCCCAGCTCGGCGCAGCGCTCCAGCTTCTCCGGGGTGCCCGCCGTCACGGCGATGCGCGCCCCCACCGCCTTGGCGAGCTGGATCGCCATCGTGCCGATGCCGCTGGAGCCGCCGTGCACGAGGAGGGTCTCGCCGGGCCGCAGATGGGCGACCATGAAGACGTTCGACCAGACGGTGCAGACCACCTCGGGCAGCGCCGCCGCCTCCTTGAGGCCGACGCCCTTGGGCACCGGCAGCAGCTGGCCGGACGGAACGACGACCTTCTCCGCGTAGCCGCCGCCCGAGAGCAGCGCGCACACCTCGTCGCCGACGGCCCAGCCGGACACGCCGGGCCCGAGCGCGGCGATCCGCCCGGAACACTCCAGGCCGGGGTACGGGGAGGCGCCGGGCGGGGGATCGTAGAACCCCTGGCGCTGCATGATGTCGGCGCGGTTGACGGCGCTGGCCGCCACCTCGACCAGGACCTCGCCGTCGCCGGGCACCGGGTCGGGGACCTCGGTCCAGACCAGCGCCTCGGGGCCGCCGGGTTCGGAAATCGTGATCGCATGCATGAGGCGACGCTACTCCTCTGGTCCCCCGTGCCCGGGTCCCCGGACCGAGCGCCCTGCGACTTTGGGACCGTCCTTCCTGAAATCCCTTCGCACGACCGATGAGTTTGCGCGACGGTAAAGGTCTCCCCATGCGTAGCCCAAGAAGGCGGAAGGACCACCAGCATGAGCACGCACACGTCCGACCCCGCGATCGAGACCGCGGGGCTGGTGAAGACGTTCGGTGAGACCCGGGCCGTGGACGGGGTGGACCTCTCGGTGCCCGCCGGCACGGTCTACGGCGTCCTCGGACCGAACGGCGCGGGCAAGACCACCACGGTGAAGATGCTCGCCACCCTGCTGCGGCCGGACGCCGGCCATGCCCGGGTCTTCGGCCGTGACGTCGTACACGAGGCGGACGAGGTGCGCAGCCGGGTGAGCCTCACCGGCCAGTACGCCTCCGTGGACGAGGACCTCACCGGCACCGAGAACCTGATCCTGCTGGGCCGCCTCCTCGGTCACGGCAAGGCGGCCGCGGCGGAGCGCGGTGAGCAGCTGCTGGCGGCCTTCGGGCTGACGGACGCCGCGGCGAAGCAGGTCAAGCACTACTCCGGCGGCATGCGGCGGCGCATCGACATCGCCGCGTCCATCCTCAACACCCCCGACCTGCTCTTCCTGGACGAGCCGACCACCGGTCTCGACCCGCGCAGCCGCAACCAGGTGTGGGACATCGTGCGCGCGGTCGTCGCCCAGGGCACCACCGTGCTGCTGACCACGCAGTACCTGGACGAGGCCGACCAATTGGCGTCCCGGATCGCCGTGATCGACAAGGGCAAGGTGATCGCCGAGGGCACCAAGGGCGAGCTGAAGGCGTCCGTCGGCGCCGGCTCCGTCCATCTGCGGCTGCGGGACGCCGAGGAGCGCCCCGAGGCCGAGCGGCTGCTGCGGAACCTGCTGGTCGCCGAGGTGCAGCAGGAGCCCGACCCGGTGGCACTGAGCGCCCGCCTCAGCGCGGCGGCCAGCGACACCGCCGCCGACCAGGCCGCCAAGGCGCTCGGTGAGCTGGCCCGGGCCGGCATCACCGTCGACAGCTTCTCCCTGGGACAGCCCAGCCTCGACGAGGTCTTCCTGGCGCTGACCGGACACGACACCGGCCAGAGCATCGGCCCCGGCGCCGGCTCCGGCACCGACAAGAAGGACGAGGTGGCGGCATGAGCACGGCCACGAGCCCCGAGGGCAAGGAGCTCTCCCCGGTCAGCGCCGAGTCCCTGGCGGCGCTGCTGGTGGCCAAGGAGCGCCCGCCCCGGCCGAGTGCCCTGTCCACGTCCGTGACGTTCGGCTGGCGCGCGATCCTCAAGATCAAGCACGTGCCGGAGCAGCTCTTCGACGTCACCGCCTTCCCGATCATGAACCTGCTGATGTTCACGTACCTCTTCGGCGGTGCGCTGGCGGGTTCGCCCGGCGACTACATCCAGTTCGTCCTGCCGGGCATCCTCGTGATGTCGGTGGTGATGATCACGATGTACACGGGCATCTCGGTGAACGTCGACATCGAGAAGGGCGTCTTCGACCGCTTCCGCTCGCTGCCGATCTGGCGGCCCTCGGCGATGGTCGGCTACCTGCTCGGCGACGCGCTGCGCTACACCATCGCGTCCGTCGTGATGCTCGCGGTGGGCCTGCTGCTCGGCTACCGGCCGGACGGCGGGTTCGTCGGCGTGGTCGCCGGCATCGCGCTGCTGCTGGTCTTCTCGTTCGCCTTCTCGTGGATCTGGACGATGTTCGGGCTGATGATGCGCACCGAGAAGTCGGTGATGAGCGTCAGCATGATGGTGATCTTCCCGCTCACCTTCCTGTCCAACGTCTTCGTCGACCCGAAGACCATGCCGGGCTGGCTCCAGGCCTTCGTCAACAACAGCCCGATCACCCACCTCGCGTCCTCGGTGCGCGGTCTGATGGCGGGCGAGTGGCCCGGCGTCGAGATCGCCTGGACGCTGGGCTGGGCGGGCGCGCTCCTGCTGGTCTTCGGCCCGGTCACGATGCGGCTCTACAACCGCAAGTAGCGGGCCCACGATCGCGAGGGGGCCGCGCCAGTCGCGGGGCCCCCTCAGTCGGGGGCCTTCAGTCGCGGGGCAGCGGGTCAGTCGCGGGGCAGCGGGCGGGCGTCGGGCGCCACTTGGGTGGTCGGCGTCGCCCGCACGATCGTGATCAGCCGGTCCGTCAGCTCCAGCCCGCCGACGGCCGCGTCGTCGTAGCCCAGGACCCGGTGCCCCCGCAGGACGCTCACCACCAGGTCGCTCACCTCGCGCAGGTTCTTGCCCACCTCGGCCTTTATGACGGGCCGCTCGATGAGGTCGAGTCCGCTGCCCTGGCTGATCAGATCCTCCATGACCATGCCGGCGGCGGGGCTGAGCACCGAGAGCCCGAGCAGCCGGCCCGCGGCGCTGGCGCTGGTGATCACGGCGTCGGCGCCGGACTGCTTCAGCAGCGGCGCGTTCTCCTCCTCGCGGACCGCGACCACGATCTTCGCGCCCCGGTTCATCTGCCGGGCCGTCAGCGTCACCAGCACCGCCGTGTCGTCCCGCTGCGTGGCGATGATGATCTGCTTCGCGCGGAACAGCTCGGCACGGTTGAGCACGTCACTGCGCGTCGCGTCGCCTATCACGCCGGCGTAGCCGTGCGCCGTCGCGGCCTCGATGGCCTTGCCGCTCGGGTCGACCACCACCACCTGCTCCTTGCGCAGGCCGGTCGCGCAGACGGTCTGGATCGCCGACCTCCCCTTGGTGCCGAAGCCGACGACGACGGTGTGATCGCGCAAGGTGGACCTCCAGCGGTTCAGGCGCCACTCCTCCCGAGTGCGCTCGGTGAGGGCTTCCAGCGTGGTGCCGACCAGGATGATCAGGAACATCACACGCAGGGGCGTGATGATGAAGATGTTGGTCAGCCGGGCGGCGTCGCTGACCGGTGTGATGTCGCCGTACCCGGTGGTGGAGAGGGTGACGGTGGCGTAGTAGAAGGCGTCGAGCAGATCGACCGAGCCGTCGGAGTTGTCGTTGTAGCCGTCGGCGTCGGCGTAGACGATGAACGCCGTCGCGACCAGCACCACCAGGGCCAGGGACAGCCGCTTGGCGACCTGGCGGATCGGGTGCTCCACCAGTTTCCTGGGGAGCTTCACCCGGTGGGTCACGAGATGCTCGTCCGCCTGGCGGGCGATCGCGTCCTGGCCCGGAAGTTTCACGTGAAACACACTCCGATTCCGGCGGTCGCCCAGGGCAGGTCCAGCAACTCCGCCTCCTGACCCGACCGTGCTCCGCCAGGGGGTACGACGGCCAGCGCGTCGGCGGCCGCGATCCCACGCAGCATGGCCGGGCCGTTGTAGTGCAGCGGCGCGGCGCCGTCCTCGCGCAGCACGACGGGGACGAGCCGGGTGTCGTAGGGGTGCCCGTGCACCGCGTCCCGCAGCGGCAGCGTGTACCGCTCGGGCGCCGGGCGGGCGGCGAGCGTGCGCAGCAGCGGCTCGGCGAGGGTGAGCAGTCCGGAGACGGCGGCCAGGGGATTGCCGGGCAGCCCGACGAGGTGCTGGTCGTCCTTGAGGCGGGCCAGCAGCATCGGGTGTCCCGGGCGCACCTTGACGCCGTCCACGAGGAGGTCGGCGCCGATCCGGAGCAGGATCGGGTGGACGTGGTCGACGGGCCCGGCGGCGGTACCGCCGGTCGTGACGATCAGGTCGGCGTCAGAGGTCGTGACGGCACGTTCCAGCGCCTCGGCGTCGTCGCCGATGCGGCGGACGGTGCGGACCTCGGCGCCCAGCGCGCGCAGCCAGTGCGGCAGCATCGGGCCGAGCGCGTCCCGGATCAGGCCGTCGTGCGGGAGGCCCCCGGTGAGCAGTTCGTCGCCGAGGACGAGGACGTCGACGCGGGGGCGGGGGACCGTGGTGAGGGTGTCGTACCCGGCGGCCGCCGCGAGACCCAGCACGGGCGGAGTCGTGAGGGTGCCGACGGGCAGCAACTGGTCGCCGCTGCGGCACTCCTGACCGCGCGGGCGGATGTCCTGGCCGTGGACGACCTCGCGGGTGGGGTGGAGCCGGTCCCGGTCGTCGGTGCGGCCGTGCTCGGTGCGCAGTACGGCGGTGGTGTCCGGGGGGATCCGGGCGCCGGTGGCGATCCGCGCGGCCTCGCCGTCGGTCAGGGGCGGGACCTCCGCGTGTCCGGCCAGGACGCCCTCGTCGCGCACGGTCCAGGGGCCCGGACCGGCGACGGCCCAGCCGTCCATCGCGGAGGTGTCGAAGGACGGCAGGTCGGTGAGGGCGGTCAAGGGCGCGGCGAGGGTGAGCCCGAGGGCCGCGTCGAGCGGCACGGAGACCGGGGTGCGGCGGGCGGCACGGGCGGCGGAGCGGGCGGCGCGCTCGGCGGCCGACCGGGCCTCCGGCCAAGGTGTCGCGTGGTGGTGGGACTTGGGGGAGCCGGGGGGCTCGGTGGGCCCGGCGGGGCCGTCCGAGGCGCCGTGCCGGTCGCCGTGCGCGGCGCGGGCCGCCGTGGGGCCGGGGTCGCCCTGGGAAGGGCCGGGACGGCCGGGCGGGTGGCCGGGGTTCTCCTTCACGAGGGCGAGCGCCTCCTCGACGTCGAGGTCTTCCTCGTCGGCCCATGTGCCGGGGGAGGCCATCAGGCGTCCGGGCGGGCGTCGGTGGCCTCGTCCGCCCAGCGCTGGGCGAGGGCCGCGGCCTTGCGGGCGGCCTCGGCGACCGCCTCGGGACCTCCTCCGGCCCGCCCGGCGACGTAGCCGACGAGGAAGGTGGTCAGCGGGGCCGCGGGCCGGGCCACTCCGTGGGCGGCGTCACGCGCGAGGTCGAGCAGGAGGCCGGTGTCGACGTCGAGGTCGATGCCCAGCTCGTCCTTGGCTGCGGAGATCCATTCATCCAACACGTGACCATGCTCCCTGATGCGTGCCCTTGCGGTGGCGATGTCGTCCCAGGTGTCGCAGTCGAAGGAGGCGACGGCGTCGGGGACCCGGTCGAGCCGGAGGGCGCCGGTGAGACGGCGCAGGGGCATCCCCGTGAGATCCGGACGGCCGCCGGAGCCCTCCCGGCCTTCGCGGCCCGCCGGCTTTGCCCGCCCGGCCCGGCCCTCGCGGCCCACGGGACCCTCCCCGCCAAACCCGCCCTCGCGGCCCACGGGACCCTCCCCGCCAAACCCGCCCTCGCGGCCCACGGGACCCTCCCCGCCAAACCCGCCCTCGCGGCCCACGAGATCCTCCCCGCCAAACCCGCCCTCGCGGCCCACGGGACCCTCCCCGCCAGACCGGTCCTCGCGGCCCTCCCCGCCAAGCCCGCCCTCGCGATCGGCCCGGCCCTTGCCGTCCGCCGGCTCCTCGCGGGCTTCCCGGCCCGCCGTGTCCCCGGCCAGTGCGGCGAGTTCGCGACGTACGGCGGCCGCGCGATAGGCCGCCACCAGGGGCTGGTCGCGGCCCTCGGCGTCGGTGAGCAGCACGCCGTCCGCCTCGCTCGCGGCGAGGGCCGACAGCAGCCGGGCGACAGTGGGTTCGCCCAGGAACGGCAGGTCGGCGGAGAGCACGACGACGTACTCGGCCGTGGTGTGCCGCAGTCCGGCCGCGAGGGCGGCGAGCGGTCCGCCGCCCGGCGGGTCCTCGCGGGCCCAGGTCACCGGGCGGGCGGTGGGCCGGGGGCCGGCGACGACGACGGTGGTGCGCGCTCCGGCACAGGCGGCGAGCACCCGGTCGAGGAGCGCGCGCCCGCCCACGCGCAGACCGGGTTTGTCAGCACCGCCGAGCCGCCGTGCGGCCCCGCCCGCGAGCACGACGGCGTCGTACCCGGCGGGGCCGGGGCCCGGCGCGGGGTCGGTACCGGCGCCGGGGTCACCCGGGGGCTCGTACGCGGTCACCCCCCGAGTATGGGGCCCTGAGCGATCACAGGGAACGTGGGGGAGGCCGCGCAATCAGGGTCTGCGCGGCCGCGCCCGCGTCACAGGGTGCGCAGCAGCACCGCCGGCTGTTCCACGCAGTCCGCCACGTACCGCAGGAAACCGCCCGCCGTGCCACCGTCGCAGACCCGGTGGTCGAAGGTGAGCGACAGCTGGACGACCTGACGCACTGCCAACTCGCCCTCGTGCACCCACGGCTTGGGGACGATGCGGCCGACGCCGAGCATCGCCGCCTCGGGGTGGTTGATGATCGGCGTGGAGCCGTCGACGCCGAACACGCCGTAGTTGTTCAACGTGAAGGTGCCGCCGGTCAGCTCACCGGGCGTCAGCCGGCTCGCGCGTGCCGCCTCGGTCAGCCGGGCGAACTCCGCGGTGAGTCCCTCGGCGTCCCGCGCGTGCGCGTCCCGGACGACCGGCACGACCAGCCCCCGGTCCGTCTGGGCGGCGAAGCCGAGGTGGAGGTGGTCGAACTGGACGACCTCCCGGGCCTCGGTGTCGACCGTGGAGTTCAGCTCCGGGAAGCGGGCCAGGGCGGCCGCGCAGATCCGGGCCAGCAGCGCGACGAGGGAGATCTTCGGGCCGCCCGCGGCGTTCATCGCGGTGCGCGCCCGCATCAGCTCGGTCGCGTCGGCGTCCACCCAGCAGGTCGCGTCGGGGATCTCGCGCCGGCTGCGGGAGAGCTTGTCGGCGACGGCGCCGCGCACGCCCTTGAGGGGGGTGCGGATGCCGCCGGGACGCGGCGCTGAGGACACGGGGGACCCGGCGAGCGGGACGCTCGGACCTTGGTCCGCAACGCCCGGCTGGACCGCCGTACGGCCGCCCTGGGCGGTGGCGGCGCGCAGCGCGTACTCCACGTCCGCCCGCAGGATCAGCCCGTCGGGGCCCGAGCCGGTCAGTTCGCGCAGGTCCAGGTCGTTCTGCCGGGCCAGCCTGCGGACCAGCGGGGAGATGACCGGGACGGGACCCTCCGGCTCGGCGGTGCGGACGGGCCGCCCGTTCGCCGCGGCGCCGGCCCGTGGGGCGGCGGGCTCCGGACGCACCGGACGCACCCGGCGCCGCCGCGCCGGTGCCTCCGAGGTGCCGTAGCCGACCAGAACGTTGCCGGAGCCCTCGGCCTTGGGCCGATCGGCCCCGGTCGCCGTGGACTTGGCCGTCCGGGCCCCCGCCTCCTCGGCGGCGCCGCCCGTGCCCGGGTCCCGCTCCGGACCGCCGGGGGCTGCTCCCTCGCCCACCGCGACCGTCAGCAGCGGCGCGCCGACGGGCAGTTCCGAGCCCTCGTCGCCGAAGCGGGCGGTGACCACGCCGCCGTAGGGGCAGGGCACCTCGACCATCGCCTTGGCCGTCTCGACCTCGACGACCGGCTGGTCGACGGCGACGACCTCGCCGACCTCGACGAGCCAGCGCACGATCTCCGCCTCGGTGAGCCCCTCACCGAGGTCCGGGAGCTTGAACTCCAGCACCTGTGCCATCAGCTTTCGGCCTCCCACTGCAGGCGCCCCACGGCGTCCAGGATCCGGTCCACACCGGGCAGGTGGTGGCGCTCCAGCATCGGCGGCGGGTACGGGATGTCGAACCCGGCCACACGCAGCACCGGCGCCTCCAGGTGGTGGAAGCAGCGCTCCGTGACCCGGGCCGCGATCTCCCCGCCCGGGCCCCCGAAGGAACCCGACTCGTGGACGACGACCGCGCGTCCCGTCCGCCGAACCGAAGCGCACACCGTCTCGTCGTCGAACGGCACCAGGGAGCGCAGATCGACGACTTCGAGGTCCCAGCCCTCGGCCCGGGCCGCCTCGGCCGCCTCCATGCAGACGGCCAGCGACGGCCCGTACGTGATGAGTGTGGCGCTCCGGCCGGAACGCCGCACCACCGCGCGGCCCACCGGTTCAACGGGTGCGGGCTCCTCGGGGTTCCAGGCGTCCTTCGACCAGTACAGGCGCTTGGGTTCGAGGAAGACCACCGGGTCGTCGGAGGCGATGGACGCGCGCAGCAGCCCGTAGGCGTCGGCGACGGTCGCGGGCGTGACGACATGGAGCCCCGGAGTCGCCATGTAGTACGCCTCGGACGAGTCGCTGTGGTGCTCGACGCCGCCGATGCCGCCGCCGTAGGGGACCCGGATGGTCAGCGGCAGGGGCATCTTCCCGCGCGTGCGGTTGCGCATCTTGGTGACGTGGCTGACGACCTGCTCGAACGCCGGATAGGCGAAGGCGTCGAACTGCATCTCCACGACCGGGCGCAGCCCGTACATCGCCATGCCGACCGCGGTGCCGAGGATGCCCGCCTCGGCGAGCGGGGTGTCGGTGCAGCGGTCCTCGCCGAACTCCTTCGCGAGGCCGTCGGTGACGCGGAAGACGCCGCCGAGGGTGCCCACGTCCTCGCCGAGGACGTGCACGGCCGGGTCGGCGGCCATGGCGTCGCGCAGCGCGCGGGTGAGGGCCTGCGCCATGGTGGCCGGCTTGGCGGCGACGGTGGTCATCGGTGCGTCCCTTCCGGCCCGGTCTCCGCCTCGGCCGCGGCCTCCAGCTCCGCGCGCAGCAGCGCCCGCTGCTCGCGCAGCTGCCCGGTGGGCTCGGCGTAGACGTGGGCGAACAGGTCCATCGGGTCCAGCTCCGGGTCCTGGTTCATGCGGGCGCGCAGGTCCGCGGCCATGGTCTCGGCGTCCTCGCGGGCCGCCAGGACGGCGTCCTCGTCGAGCAGGCCCCGGCCGGTCAGCTCCCGCTCCAGCAGCTCGATCGGGTCGTGCCGCCGCCAGGTCTCGACCTCGGCGTCGCCCCGGTAGCGCGTGGCGTCGTCGGCGTTGGTGTGCGCCTCGACCCGGTACGTCACCGCCTCCACCAGCGTGGGACCGCCGCCCTCACGCGCGCGGCGCACGGCGTCCGAGAGGACCTCGTGCACGGCGGCCGCGTCATTGCCGTCGACCAGGCGGCCCGGCATCCCGTAGCCGACGGCCTTGTGGGCCAGCGACGGGGCGGCGGTCTGCTTGGCGAGCGGGACGGAGATCGCGAAGCCGTTGTTCTGCACCAGGAAGACGACGGGCGCCTGCCAGACGGCGGCGAAGTTCAGCGCCTCGTGGAAGTCGCCCTCGCTGGTGCCGCCGTCGCCGACCATGGCGAGCGCGACCACGTCGTCGCCCTTGAGCCGGGCGGCGTGCGCGAGGCCCACGGCGTGCGGCAGCTGGGTGGCCAGCGGCGTGGACAGCGGGGCGACCCGGTGCTCGTAGGGGTCGTAACCGGTGTGCCAGTCGCCGCGCAGCAGGGTGAGGGCCTCGACGGGGTCGACGCCCCGGGCGACGACGGCGAGCGTGTCCCGGTAGCTGGGGAAGAGCCAGTCCCGCTCCTGGAGGGCCAGCGCGGCGGCGATCTCGCACGCCTCCTGGCCGGTGCTGGAGGGGTAGACGGCCAGTCGGCCCTGCTTGGTCAGCGCCGTCGCCTGCGCGTTGTACCGCCGGCCGTGGACCAGCCGGGCGTAGAGCGTGCGCAGCAGCTCGGGGTCGGCGTGCTCCGCCGCCTCCGTGCCGAGCACGCGGTACGGCTCGGCGTCGGGCAGCAGCGGCGCGGGGTCGGTACGGGGCTGCCAGGCGGGCGGCGGTGTGGGCCGGTACGCGCCCCGCTGCTCCATGACCGTCATGACGGCACCTCCTCGTGGGAGCGGCTGTCGGCTCGCCACGGGTGTGACGGGCCTCACCTACCGATTGTTCGGTCGCCGGCACATTTTGGCTACAGGCGGCCCCAGGCTGTGGACAAACGGTTCTCCACAGCCTGAGATGGACGCAGGACGTCCACGGCAGGGAGGCGGGGGCAGGTGGCATCTGAACAAATGGCCGAGCGCCCGGACGACGGCGGCCCCGAGGAGCCCGCTCCCCCGCCGCCCCCGCGCCCGCTGGACGCGATCGATCAGGACATCCTGCGCATGCTCCAGGCGGACGGCCGCGCCTCGATACGGTCGGTCGCCGAGCGGGTACACGTCTCGCGCGCGAACGCCTACGCCCGCATCAACCGGCTCGTCGAGGACGGCGTCATCCGCGGCTTCGGAGCCCGCGTCGACCACGAACGCGCGGGGCACGGGACCTCGGCGTACATCACCCTGAAGATCGTCCAGAACTCCTGGCGCACGGTCCGGGCGCAGCTGCGGCAGCTGCCCGGGGCCTCGCACATCGCCCTGGTGGGCGGTGACTTCGACGTCCTCCTGCTGGTGCACACGCCGGACAACCGGGCCCTGCGCGAGCTGGTGCTCAGCCGCCTCCAGGCCATCCCGGAGGTGCTGAGCACCCGCACCCTGCTGGTGTTCGAGACCGAGGACCTGGAACCGCAGAGCTGACCGCGCGGGCGCCGGGCGACACGGCCTAGGACGGCTTGCGCAGCCCGCCGAAGACCAGCCGCGCCACCGCGTCGGCCACCTCGCGCTCGCCCGCGCCGGCGCCCGTCCGGCCGTCGGGACCCTCGGGGCGGTACCACTCCACGATCGAGTTGATCATGCCGAAGACGAGGCGGGTCGCGAGCCGCACCTCCACGTCCGCGCGGACGTCCCCCTCGGCCGCCGCGGCCTTCAGCAGGGCGGCGACCCGGTGGTCGAACTCCCGCCGCCGCTCCAGCGCCCACCGCTCGGTGTCCGTGTTGCCGCGCACCCGCAGCAGCAGCGTCACGTAGGGCAGCTCGGCCATCAGCACCTCGACCATGCGGCGCACCACGTACTCCAGGCGCCCGGCGGCGGGCCCCACGCGCGCGTGCTCCTCGTCGAGGATCCCGAAGAGCTCGTCCAGCGCCCGGCTCACCGCCCGCCGCAGCAGCTCCTCCTTGCCCGTGACGTGGTGGTAGATCGACGACTTGGAGATCCCGGCGGCCTTGGAGAGGTGCTCCATGGAGGTGCCGTCGTAGCCGCGCTCGATGAAGACCTGCACGGCGACGGAGAGCAGCGTCTCGGGCGTGTACGTGTCGCGCCTGGCGGTGGTCATGAGGGGGTGCCCTCCTGCTTGTCGGCGGCGTACGCGTGGCGGTGCAGCGCGAGCGACGGCGCGTACCGGCCCGTGGGCGCGCACTCGTGCAGGTTGCCGAGGACCGAGCAGGCCCAGTCCCCGCCGAGACGACGGCTCCACTCCAGGGGGCCCAGCGGGTAGTTCACGCCGAGGCGCATCGCGGTGTCGACGTCCTCCTCGGTCGCCACGCCCTTGGCGACCGCCTCCACCGCCAGGTCGACGATCCGCGCGACCGTGCGGGCGACGATCATGCCGGGGACGTCTCCGATGACGCTGACCTTCTTGCCGAGCGCCTGGAACAGGCCCGTGGCCTCGGCGACCGTGCGCGGGGAGGTGCTCCGCGCGGCGGAGAGGGCGACCCGCGTCGCCGCGCGGTAGTCGAGCGCGAGGTCGAAGTAGACGACGTCCCGGAACTCCACCGAGGTCTGGCCGTCGGCGAGCACGAGCTGCCCGCCGCTGGGCAGGACCAGCCGCGTGCCGTTGTCCTCGGCCTCCTCGCGCACCTCGATGCCCGCCTCGCGGATCAGCGCGAGCACCTCGGCGGCCGGCCCCAGGTCGCCCTCGGCGACGACGTACGCGGGCGGTCCGGCCGGCTCGGCGGTGTGCGGCTCGGGCCGCTCGGCGCCGTCCCGGTAGTCGTACCAGCCCTGCCCGCTCTTGCGGCCGAGGCGCCCGGACTCGACCAGGCGGCGCTGGGCCAGCGAGGGTGTGAACCGTACGTCCTGGAAGAACGCCTGCCACACGGAGTGCGTGACGGACTCGTTGACGTCCTGCCCGATGAGGTCGGTCAGCTCGAAGGCGCCCATCCTGAAGCCGCCGGACTCGCGCAGCACGGCGTCGATGGTGGCCGGGTCGGCGCCCTGGTCCTCGTACACGGCCAGGGCCTCTGCGTAGAAGGGCCGGGCGATGCGGTTGACGATGAAGCCCGGGGTGTCGGCGCAGGCGACCGGCGTCTTGCCCCAGGCGCGGGCCGTCTCGTACGCGCGCGTGGCCGACGAGACGTCGGTGGCGAAGCCGGAGACGACCTCCACCAGCGGCAGCAGGGGCGCGGGGTTGAAGAAGTGCAGGCCGACGAAGCGGCCGGGATTGCCGAGCCCGCCGGCGATGGCGGTGACCGACAGGGAGGAGGTGTTGGTGGCGAGCAGGCAGTCGTCCCCGACGACGTCCTCCAGCGCCCGGAACAGCTCCTGCTTGGCGTCCAGCCGCTCCACGACGGCCTCGACGACCAGGGCGCAGTCGGCCAGGTCGGAGAGCGCCCCGGCGGGCTTCAGCCGGGCGCGGGCGGCGTCCCGCTCGGGGCCGGTGAACCGGCCCTTCTCGACGAGCCGGTCGAGCCGGGCGCCGATCGCGTCGGCCGCTTCCCGGGCCCGGCCGGGGGCGGCGTCGTACAGCCGCACGGGATGTCCCGCGACCAGCGCCACCTGGGCGATGCCCTGGCCCATGGTGCCGGTGCCGACGACGGCCACGGGGCTGCTGAGGTCGAGTGCTGTCATGTGCGCGATCCTCCCGCACGGGGTTTTCCACAGATGCGGCGGTCCCCCTTGTCCCGACCGATCGTTCGGTTACTCTAGCCGTGTCCGCCCGCCCGCCGCCCCCCACCACCCTGCCTGAGGCGCTGCGCGCCGCCCCTTTTGATATTCCTGCCCAGGTTTCCCCCAGTCCACAGACTCGACGGAGAGTCGACGCGGCGTCGACGGCGAGTCCGTGGGAGACGAGGAGTTGGTCCCGCATGGCCGCCGAACTCACCGCACACCAGCTGATCGCCCAGCACCGGCCGACCCTGGACCTGGCGCTGGAGACGATCCGCACGCGCGCGTACTGGTCCCCCCACCCCGAGCACCCCAAGGCCTACGGGGAGAACGGCAGCCTGGACATGGCCGCGGGCAAGGCCGCCTTCGACGCCCTGCTCGGCACCCGCCTCGACCTCGGCCAGCCCGGCACCGACGACTGGGTCGGCGGCGAGATCTCCCCGTACGGCGTCGAGCTGGGCGTCCAGTACCCGCACGCGGACCTCGACGTGCTGCTGCCCGCCATGAAGGCCGGCCAGAAGGCGTGGCGGGACGCGGGCGCCGAGCTGCGCGCGATGGTCTGCCTGGAGATCCTCCGCCGGATCGGCGCGCGGACCATGGAGTTCGCCCAGGCGGTCATGCACACCTCCGGACAGGCCTTCATGATGGCCTTCCAGGCGGGCGGCCCGCACGCCCAGGACCGCGGCATGGAGGCCGTGGCCTACGCGTACGTGGAGCAGGCCCGCACCCCCGACACGGCGGAGTGGACCAAGCCCCAGGGCAAGCGCGACCCGCTCGCGCTCACCAAGGCGTTCACACCCGTGCCCCGCGGCATCGGCCTGGTCATCGGCTGCAACACCTTCCCGACGTGGAACGGCTACCCGGGCCTGTTCGCCTCCCTCGCCACGGGCAACGCGGTCCTGGTCAAGCCCCACCCCCGCGCGGTGCTGCCGCTCGCCCTCACCGTGCAGGTCGCCCGCGACGTGCTCGCCGAGGCCGGATTCGACCCGAACCTGGTCGCGCTGGCCGCCGAGCGCCCCGGCGAGGGCATCGCCAAGACCCTGGCGACCCGCCCCGAGATCCGGATCATCGACTACACCGGCTCCACCGCCTTCGGCGACTGGCTGGAGGCCAACGCCGGCCAGGCGCAGGTCTTCACGGAGAAGGCCGGTGTCAACACGGTGCTCGTCGAGTCGACCGACGACTACAAGGGGATGCTCGCCAACCTGGCCTTCTCGCTGTCCCTGTACAGCGGCCAGATGTGCACCACCCCGCAGAACCTGCTGATCCCCCGCGACGGCATCCGCACCGACCAGGGCCCCAAGTCCTACGACGAGGTCACTGCCGACCTGGCGCGCGCCGTCGACGGCCTCCTCGGCGACGACGCCCGCGCGAACGCCCTGCTGGGCGCCATCGTCAACCCGGACGTCAAGGCCCGCCTGGAGGCCGCCGCCGGACTCGGCGAGGTCGCGCTGGCCTCCCGCGAGATCACCAACCCGGAGTTCCCGGACGCGGTCGTGCGCACCCCGGTGATCGTCAAGCTGGACGGCGCCAAGCCCGGCGACGAGGCCGTCTACACCAGCGAGTGCTTCGGCCCGGTCTCTTTCGCCGTCGCCGTCGACTCCGCCGCCGACGCCGTGGCGCTGCTGCGGCACAGCGTCCGGGAGAAGGGCGCGATGACGGTCGGCGCGTACACCACCGACCCGGAGTTCGAGGAGGCCGTCACGGAGGTCTGCCTGGACGAGGCCGCCCAGCTCTCCCTCAACCTCACGGGCGGGGTGTACGTCAACCAGACGGCCGCCTTCTCCGACTTCCACGGCTCCGGCGGCAACCCGGCGGCCAACGCGGCCCTGTGCGACGGAGCCTTCGTCGCCAACCGCTTCCGCGTGGTCGAGGTCCGCCGGCCCGCCTAGGGCCCGTTCCTACGGCACCCGCGGTGCGCCCCCGGTGGCGCTCCAGTGGTACAGCGTCATGGCCACACTGGTCGCGAGGTTGTAGCTGGAGACCTGGGGGCGCATCGGCAGCGCCACCAGGTGGTCGGCCCGCGCGCGCAGCTCCCGCGAGAGACCGCTGCGCTCGGAGCCGAAGGCGAGCAGCGCGTCGTCCGGCAGCTTCAGCCCGCGGATGTCCTCGCCCTCGGGGTCCAGCGCGAAGAGCGGCCCCGGCGGCAGCTCCGGCACCTCCAGCCGCTCCACGACCGTCGCGAAGTGCAGCCCGGCCCCGCCCCGCACCACCGTGGGGTGCCAGGGGTCCAGCGTGCCGGTGGTGACCACCCCGGTCGCCCCGAATCCGGCGGCCAGCCGGATGACCGCACCCGCGTTGCCGAGGTTGCGCGGCTGGTCAAGGACCACCACCGGGGCCCGGCGGGGCCTGCGTGCCAGCGCCTCCAGACCGGCCGCCCGCGAGGGCCGTACCGCCAGGGCGGCCACCGCCGTGGGGTGCGGCCGCGCGACCAGCGACGCGTACGCCTCGTGCTCCACCTCGGCCAGCAGACCGTCCAGCGTGTCGCGCACGTCGGGCGCCAGCTCGTCGGCGAGGGCGAGGGCGGCCGCCCGGTCGGTGGTGACGGCCACCGGCACCCGGGCGCCGAACCGCAGCGCGTGCTTGAGCGCGTGGAAGCCGTCCAGGAGCACACACGGCCCGGCGTGCCGGCGCCAGGCGGCCAACGGGTCGGGCTCGGTCATGCCTTGAAGCCTACGTGGGTCTGCTCGGAGCCCTCGGGCCCCTCAGGCCCCTCGGTCCCCTCCCCGGAGCGCTTGTCCCCCTCGGCCCCCTCCCCGGGGCCCTCCGTGCCGGATCCGGCCCGCGGGCCCGGCACCGTGGACACACGGGCGGCCCCGCCCCTGCTCCCGCCTCCGCCGGGGAACCCGGCGGGCAGCCGCGCACGCGCGCGTGCCGCCCAGTTGCCCAGGCGGCGCAGGAACGACGTCGGCAGGAACACCGCGTCGGCGGCGATCATCGCCAGCGAGAAGAACGGCAGCCCGAGCGTGACGGCGATCACCGCGTGCTCGGTCATCATGGCGGCCAGCAGCACGTTCTTGACCCGCCGGTTGAACAGCGTGAACGGGAAGGCGACCTGTACCGCGACCGTGCCGTAGGTGATGAGCATGACCATGGTGCCGTTGCCGGCCAGGGCGTCGGAGAGCGCGGGCCAGGGCGAGAAGTAGTCCAGGTGCAGCGGGTAGTAGACGGCCGTGCCGTCCTGCCAGCGCGAGCCCTGGATCTTGTACCAGCCGGCGGTCGCGTAGATCAGACACGCCTCGGCCATGATCACGAAGAGCGCGCCGTTGTGCACGATGTTGGTGACCACGTCCAGCAGGATCCGCGGCTGGCTGCCCTCGGCCGCACGCCCGACGACCCAGCCGATGCCCAGCGCCACCCACACCGCCCACAGCAGCGAGGGGACGAGCCAGTCGCCGTCCATGCCGCCCGCGAGCGTCACGGTGAGCAGGACGAAGCCGAACACGGACCACAGCAGCGGCCCGACCCGGTCCCGGACCCGCTCTCCACGCGCGCGTGCCTCGTCGCCGCGCCGCGCCCGGCGGGCGTCCAGCGACCAGACCCGGCCGCAGCGGGTGAGGACCAGGTAGATGCTCATCAGGTGCAGGACGTTGTCGCCGCCGTCGCCCATGAAGACGCTGCGGTTCTGCAGCGAGAGCACCCCGACCATGAACAGCACGGACATGGTCCGGGTGCGCCAGCCCAGCAGGAGCAGCACGCTGCTCAGCACGGCCAGCGCGTAGACGATCTCGAACCAGGCGGCCGAGTCGGACCACATCAGCGCCGTGAAGGCACCGTTGTCCGCGATCAGTTGCTCGGCGAGGTCGTGGCTCCAGGGGCTCTCGGGGCCGTACAGCTCGCTCCGGTGGGGGAGTTCGCGCAGCAGGAAGAGCAGCCAGGTGGCGCTGAAGCCGATGCGGATCACGGCGGTCTGGTACGGACCGAGCGCGGCGCCGGTGACGCGGGCGATGGAGCGGGAGACCGAGAGGGCGATGCCGTTCACGCGGCACCCCCGTTCGTCGCGGCGCCGTCGGCCGCGGCGCTGTCGGCCTTCGCGTCCGTGCCGCCGGGCACCGTCCACCAGGGCAGCTCGCGGTAGGCCGGCCGGTCGGAGACCTTCTCACCGGTCCACGACGGCGGCTCCACGTTGGTGGTCCGCGACCGGTACTGGACGCGCTCGACGGTCCCGCCCTCTCCGGCGGCGCCGTTCCGGTCCAGCCGCTGGACGGCGATGTGCCGCAGGTAGGTCTCGGAGAGGGTGCCCCGCATGCCCACCGGCCGGTTGTCGGAGTCATGGCTGGAGACGAAGAAGTCCCAGGCCCGGCGGAGTTCGTTCTGCTGCGTGTGGCTCGGCAGCGGATTGCCGTCGATGGCCCGGCCGTCCTCCGCGGACAGGTCGTACCAGCCGGTCGTGCGTATCTCGCCGTCCGCCGTGCTCACGTCGGCGCGGACCTGGACCGAGATGTTCTGCTGGAGCGGGTTGGGCGCGAAGAGCTTCCAGTTCTGTTCGAACTCCGGGAAGACCCACTCGTCCACCGCCTCGCCGTGCTGCTTGGTGAGGGTGTTGGACGGGGCCACGTGCAGGAACACCAGGCCTATGTGGGCGCAGACGGCGATCGCGACGACCGCGAGGGCGACCACGGCACCGACCTGGTAGCGCGGGGAGAGCGCGGCGACTCCGGTGCGGGGTGCCGAGGCCTCCGGGGTACCAGTGGTCCCGTCCGCCCCGCCGGACCGTTCCGACGCGCCGCCGGACTGTTCCGCCGCCTCGCCGGACTGTTCCCCCGCCCCTCCGGACTGTTCCCCCACCCCGCCGGGCTGTTCCCCCGCCCCTCCGGTCCGTTCGGACGCGCCGCCGGACCCGGCCGGGTCCTCCTGCCCGTCCCGCCCCTGCCGGGCCTCCGAGCCCGTGTCGTACGCTTCCATTCCGCCCCGTTCGGTCCCGATCCGTCCATCCGCCCGCGCACCGCGGAGCGCCCGCGCGGCACAGCCCGGCCGCCCGGCCATGTTCGAACGGGAACGGTACTCAGGACCGGCCGCCCGCACATCCCCCGGCGGACCGGCCGCACCGTGGCCGTCACCACATCCGCGGGACATCCACGGGACATCCACGGGACATCCGGGGACAGCTTAGAGAACGTGCCCCGGCTCGCCCTTCTCGTCCACGACCGCCCGGCCGGCCGCGGCCCACTCCTGCATGCCGCCGTCGACGTTCACGGCGTCGACGCCCTGCTGGACCAGGTACATGGTGACCTGCGCCGAACGCCCGCCGACGCGGCAGAGCACGTGGATCCTGCCGTCCTGCGGCGCGGCCTCGGCCAGCTCGCCGTACCGGGCCACGAACTCGCTGAGGGGAATGTGCAGCGCCCCGGCGGCGTGACCCGCCTGCCACTCGTCGTCCTCGCGGACGTCCAGCAGGAAGTCGCCGTCCTTGAGGTCTGAGACCCCGACCGTGGGCACACCAGCTCCGAAACTCATGCCCCAGACGCTACCCGAGCCGTCGCCCGGCCCCGTGCCGTGCCGCTCAGTCCCGCCCGAGCGCCGCCGCCAGCTCCGCCTCGCGCTCCCGCACCTGGGTGGCGAGCTGCTCGGCGATCTCCTCGAGGAGCCGGTCGGGGTCGTCCGGGGCCAGCCGCAGCATCGCGCCGATCGCGCTCTCCTCCAGCTCCTTGGCGAGCAGCGTCAGCATTTCCTTGCGCCGGTCCAGCCACTCCAGGCGGGCGTACAGCTCCTCACCCCGGCTCGGGCGCCGCTCGGGCACCGGCCCGGCGGCCCACTCCTCGGCCAGCTCACGCAGCTGGGCCGCGTCGCCGCGGGCGTAGGCGGCGTTGACGCGGGTGATGAACTCCTCGCGCCGGACCCGCTCGTCCTCCTCCTGGGCCAGGTCGGGATGGGCCTTGCGGGCCAGCTCGCGGTAGAGCTTGCGGGCCTCCTCGCTCGGCCGCACCCGCTGCGGGGGCCGTACCGCCTGGTCCGTGAGCATCGCCGTGGCCTCCGGGAACAGCCCGTCCCCGTCCATCCAGCCGTTCAGCAGCTCCTCGACCCCGGGGATCGGCATCAGCCGGGCCCGGGCCTCGTCGGCCCGCTCCCGGTCGGCGGCGTCGCCGGTGCGCGCCGCCCTGGCCTCCAGGATCTGCGCCTCCAGCTCCTCCAGACGCGCGTACACCGGGCCGAGCCGCTGTTCGTGCAGCCGCGAGAAGTTCTCGACCTCCACCCGGAAGGTCTCCAGCGCGATCTCGTACTCGATGAGTGCCTGCTCGGCGGCCCGTACGGCCTGTTCCAGCCGTTCCTCGGGACGCGGCGCACCCCCCTGCTCGGGCTCAGCTTCCGGCGTCGTCACCCGTCCAGCCTAGGCCACGATCGGGTCCGCCCCGGCGGGCCGCGAGGCCCCTCACACCCCCAGCTCGGCCGCCACCCGCCCGCTGCGTACCGCCGCGGCCAGTACCGCGTGGTCGGCCTCCGTCCGATCGGCGTAGGCCACGGCGAAGGCGGCCACCGCCTCGTCCAGCTCGTCGTTCTTGCCGCAGTAGCCCGCGACGGTCCGCGGGTCGGCGCTGTGCGCGTGGGCGCGGGCCAGCAGGGCGCCCGTCATGCGGCCGTAGTCGTCCAGCTGGTCGGCGGCCAGGGCCGTGGCGTCGACGCTGCCCTTGCGGTTGCGGAACTGCCGCACCTGGAAGGGCCGCCCGTCGACCGTCGTCCAGCCCAGCAGCATGTCGCTGACCACCTGCATCCGCTTCTGCCCCATGACCACCCGGCGGCCCTCGTGCCCGGGCTCGGGGGCGTCGAAGCCGGCCGTCGCCAGGTGGGGCAGCAGCGCGGACGGCCGGGCCTCCTTGACCTGGAGGACGAGCGGCTCGCCCCGGTGGTCCAGGAGCAGCGCGACGTACGACCGCGTGCCCACGCTGCCGGTGCCCACGACGCGGAACGCGACGTCGTGCACCGCGTACCGGGCGAGCAGCGGCAGCCGGTCCTCGGAGAGCGTGGCCAGGTACTGCTCCAGGGCGGCCGCGACCGTCGCCGCCTCCGGGTCCGTCACCCGGCGCAGCACCGGCGGCGCCTCCACGAAGCGCCGCCCGCCCTCCTCGGTGGCCTCGGTCGACCTGGCCGCGAAACGCCCGCTGGTGTTGGCCCGCGCCTTCTCGGCCACCCGCTCCAGGGTGCCGAGGAGGTCGTGGGCGTCGGTGTGGGAGACCAGTTCCTCGTCCGCGATGGCGTTCCAGGCGTCCAGCGCCGGGAGCTTGGCCAGCAGCCGCATGGTGCGCCGGTAGGCACCGGTCGCGCCGTGGGCGGCCTCGCGGCAGGTGTCCTCGTCGGCACCGGCCTCCCGGCCCGCGAGGACGAGCGAGGCGGCGAGCCGCTTGAGGTCCCACTCCCAGGGGCCGTGGACCGTCTCGTCGAAGTCGTTGAGGTCGATGACCAGGCCGCCGCGGGCGTCACCGTAGAGACCGAAGTTCGCCGCGTGCGCGTCGCCGCAGATCTGCGCGCCGATCCCGGTCATCGGCGTACGCGCCAGGTCGTACGCCATCAGGCCGGCCGACCCGCGCAGGAAGGCGAACGGCGTGGCCGCCATCCGCCCGGCCCGCAGCGGGGCGAGCCCGGGGATGCGGCCCCGGTTGGACTCCTCGACCGCGGCGAGCACGTCCGGGCGGCCGGCGTCCAGGTCGAGCGCGGCGTGCGCGGAGCGCGGGACGCGGGCGCGCACGGCCTTGCCCTCCGCCTTCGGCGAGCCCTCCGCGGGCCACCGCGCGAATCCCGGCACGACCGGCACCCGCACGCCCCCGTCCGGCCCCTCCGCGTCCGTGCGCGCCCCCGGCACCGCCCCGGTCGCCGACTCCGTGACCGCCCCCGCCGTCGCCCCGCTCATCCCGGCCGCCTTCCCCGTACTCGTCCGTCGCGCTCACGCCTGCCGATACGCGCCCCGACCGTACCTCCGGCCGAACCGCCCGTACACGCTCCGGCCCAGCCCGCATAACGCCGGGCAGAGGGCGGAACAGGAGGTGCCCGCGGCCCCGGGTGCGCGCCTACGGTTTCCAGCGCTCCCTGCCCCCGGCCCCGACGCCCGGACGCCGCACCTCCCGTCCGGCCGCCCCGGGGACCACCCACCGAGGAGACCGAGGAACCCGATGACCCCCGACGCCCCCACGCCCCCCGACAACCCCGGCACCGGCAGCGGCACCGACCGCGCCCTCAGCCGCAAGGCGCTCCTCAGGGCCGCGGTCGCCGCCGGCGCCGCCGTCCCGCTGCTCGCCACCGGCTCCATCGCGCTCGCCCGGGACGCCGCCCGCTCCTCCACCGGCCGCACGCTGACGCCGACCCCCTACTGCGACGACGGCGACGACCCGACGCCGGACCAGATAGAGGGCCCGTACTTCAGGCCGAACTCCCCGCGGCGCACCAGCCTGGTGACACCCGGCACCGTCGGCACCCCGCTGACCGTCACCGGCTACGTCTTCGGACGGAACTGCGCCCCGCTGCCCGGTGTGCTCCTCGACTTCTGGCAGGCGGACAACGCCGGCGCCTACGACATGGCCGGATACGCCTTCCGCGGCCACCAGTTCACCGACGCCACCGGCGCCTTCACCCTGCGCACGATCGTCCCGGGCCTCTACCCGGGCCGCACCCGGCACCTCCACGTCAAGGCGCAGGCACCCGGCCGACCCGTGCTGACCACCCAGCTCTACTTCCCCGGCGAACCCCGCAACGCCACGGACGCGCTCTTCGACCCGGCACTGCTGATGAACGTCCGCGCCGGGGGCGGCGGCAGGGAGGCCACCTTCGACTTCGTCCTGGACGTGGACGGCGGCCCCGGCCCCGACCCCACCGACCCGCCCACCGACCCGCCGAACGGCACCTGGGCACCCGGCCGCTCCTACACCGCGGGCGACCGCGTGACGTACGGCGGCCGCGGCTACCGCTGCCTCCAGGGGCACACCGCGACGACGGGCTGGGAGCCGCCCAACGTGCCTGCCCTGTGGCGCCCCGAGTCCTGAGACCTTCCTCACAGCAGGCCGCTCGCGGACCACTGCCCGCCTCCCCGCGTCCGGGCATGCGAAAGCCCCCCAGGTCCGAGACCTGGGGGGCTTCCGGCTGGTGCGCGAGGGGGGAGTTGAACCCCCACGCCCTTTCGGGCACTGGAACCTGAATCCAGCGCGTCTGCCTATTCCGCCACCCGCGCATTGGGTGTGTCCTCCGGTGCCCTGCCTTGCCTTTGGCTTGCGGCCTGGCCCCTTCCGACACGAGAACACTAGCACGCTGCCAGAGGTGGATTCACATCCCTTTACGGCCGGGAGCAGGGCGCCCGCCCCGCTCCCGGGCACTCGTCTCGACCCGTGGCCGTTCACGTATCAACCTCGTACCGGTACGGCCCGTCTCCCCAGGAGCCGGTAGGGGTCCACAGTCAGGTGCGGGACACTGGTCTGCGGCCGCCTCTACGATCCTGGGCATGAGTACCCGAGGGAGCGCATCCCGAAGGTCCCCCGGAGTTCGAAGGACGGCTCCAGCGGGAACTCCGAGAGGCGTCGACACCCGTCGACCGGGCCGACAGGGGGAACCAGCCGATCGAGCGGCGCGTGGATACGATCAGTAAGCAGTACCAGGTGGACAGTGCACGGACGAGCGGTGCGCACACCGGCAGTACGCAAGGCAGCAGTACGCAAGGCAGTGGACCGGACGGCAGCGACGGAGGAGGTGCCCCATGGGAGTCCTGAAGAAGTTCGAGCAGCGTCTCGAAGGTCTGGTCAACGGCACCTTCGCGAAGGTGTTCAAGTCCGAGGTGCAGCCCGTGGAGATCGCGGGAGCGCTCCAGCGCGAATGCGACAACAACGCGACCATCTGGAACCGCGACCGCACCGTCGTACCCAATGACTTCATCGTGGAGCTGAGCACGCCCGACTTCGAGCGGCTCAGCCCCTACTCGGGCCAGCTCGGCGACGAGCTGGCCGGCATGGTCCGCGACTACGCCAAGCAGCAGCGCTACACCTTCATGGGACCGATCAAGGTCCACCTGGAGAAGGCTGACGACCTCGACACCGGCCTGTACCGGGTGCGCAGCCGTACGCTCGCCTCCTCCAGCAGCCAGCAGGGCGGCGGCCCGGCCCCGGCGGGCCCCGCCGCTCCCCCGGCACCCGGCGGCCGGCCCGGCGCCCCGGGCGGTGGCTACGGCTACCCGCCGGCCGGAGCACCCGCCGGCGCCCCGCCCATGCCGTCCGCGCCGCCGCCCGGCGGCCGCCCCGGCGGTTACGGCTACCCGCAGCCCGCGGGCGGCCAGCAGCCACCGGCTCCACCCGCGTCCGGCGGACGCACCCGTCACTGGGTCGAGATCAACGGCAACCGCCACCAGATCTCCCGCGGGACCCTGGTCCTCGGCCGCAGCACCGAGGCCGACGTGCGCATCGACGACCCCGGCGTCTCCCGCCGGCACTGCGAGATCCGGACCGGAACGCCCTCGACGATCCAGGACCTCGGGTCCACGAACGGCATCGTGGTGGACGGGCAGCACACAACCCGCGCTACGCTCCGCGACGGCTCCCGCGTCGTCGTGGGCAGCACCACCGTTATCTACAGGCAAGCCGAAGGGTGATCCGGGGGCAATGTCAGAGCTGACCCTCACGGTCATGCGGCTGGGTTTTCTCGCCGTACTGTGGCTGTTCGTGATCGTGGCCGTGCAGGTCATCCGCAGCGACCTGTTCGGTACGCGGGTCACCCAGCGCGGAGCGCGGCGCGAAGCCGCCCGACCGCAGCAGGCCGCGCGCCAGAACCAGGCGCCTCCGCCGCAGCGCCAGCAGTCCGGCGGCGGCCGCGGCCGCCGGGGCGCGCCCACCAAGCTGGTCGTGACGGAAGGCACTCTCACCGGCACCACCGTTGCCCTCCAGGGGCAGACCATCACGCTCGGCCGGGCACACGACTCGACGATCGTGCTGGACGACGACTACGCCTCCAGCCGCCATGCCAGGATCTACCCGGACCAGAACGGGCAGTGGATCGTCGAGGACCTGGGCTCCACCAACGGCACCTACCTGGACCGGTCCCGGCTGACGACGCCGACACCGATCGGGCCGGGTTCGCCGATCCGCATCGGCAAGACCGTCATCGAGCTGCGGAAGTAGTGCTACACCAATGAAAGAGCGCGAGCGGAGCGAGCACGCGGCGGCGGCCGGCACCCCGGGCCCCGGCGCGCTCCCGACCGGAGGGTGGGCAGTGTGGCTCGACACGACCGGCTGTACCCGGAGCCGACGGGCGAGGTGCGCATGAGTCTGTCACTGCGCTTCGCCGCCGGTTCGCACAAGGGCATGATCCGGGAGGGCAACGAGGACTCCGGCTACGCCGGTCCGCGCCTGCTCGCCATCGCCGACGGCATGGGCGGCCAGGCCGCCGGTGAGGTCGCCTCCTCCGAGGTGATCTCCACCATCGTCGCCCTCGACGACGACGTGCCCGGCTCCGACGTCCTCACCTCCCTCGGCGCCGCCGTGCAGCGCGCCAACGACCAGCTGCGGCAGATGGTCGAGGAGGACCCCGCCCTGGAGGGCATGGGCACCACGCTGACCGCGCTGCTGTGGACCGGCCAGCGCCTGGGCATGGTGCACGTCGGCGACTCGCGGGCCTACCTGCTGCGCGACGGCGTCCTCACGCAGATCACGCAGGACCACACCTGGGTGCAGCGCCTCGTCGACGAGGGACGGATCACCGAGGAGGAGGCGGGCACCCACCCGCAGCGCTCCCTGCTGATGCGCGCCCTCGGCAGCGGCGACCACGTCGAACCCGACCTGTCCATCCGCGAGGTGCGGGCCGGCGACCGCTACCTCATCTGCTCCGACGGGCTCTCCGGCGTCGTCTCCCACCAGACGATGGAGGACACCCTCGCCAGCTACCAGGGCCCCCAGGAGACCGTCCAGGAGCTGATCCAGCTCGCCCTGCGCGGCGGCGGCCCGGACAACATCACCGTCATCGTCGCCGACGTCCTCGACCTCGACACCGGCGACACCCTCGCCGGACAGCTCTCCGACACCCCCGTGGTCGTCGGCGCCGTCGCCGAGAACCAGGCCCAGATGGGCGACAACGGCATCATGCAGACCCCGGCCGGCCGCGCCGCCGGCCTCGGCCGTCAGGGTCAACAGCACGGCGGGGGCGGCGAGTTCGGCCCGCCCGGCAGCGGCGACACCACCGGGTACGTCCCGGCGGGCGGCTTCGACGACTACGGCCCCGACGACTTCGTCAAGCCCCGCAAGGGCCGCAGGTGGCTGAAGAGATCCCTCTACACGGTGCTCGCCCTCGCCGTCATCGGCGGCGGCACGTACGGCGGCTGGCGCTGGACCCAGACCCAGTACTACGTCGGCACCAACGACGACCACGTCGCGCTGTACCGCGGCATCAGCCAGGACCTCGCCTGGGTCTCGCTCTCCAAGGTCCAGAAGGACCACCCCGAGATCGAACTCAAGTACCTGCCGCCCTACCAGCAGAAACTCGTCGAGGCCACCATCGCCGAAGGCGACCTGGCCGACGCCCGGGCGAAGATCGAGGAGCTGGCGGTGCAGGCCTCCGCCTGCAAGAAGCAGGCCGACCGGCGCTCCGCGGACGAGGAGAACGCCAAGACCGGCGAGGGCGAGGCCGGCGGCACCACGGGAACCACCCCCGCCTCCTTCACGTCCAAGGCCTCACCGACACCCAACCCGTCGCCGAACGCGTCGGAGTCGCAGAAGGCACCCGAGTCGTCCCAGTCCCCGACCGCACCCACCCCAGGTTCCGGCCCGACCCTCTCGGAGGAAGAGCAGAAGGTCGTCTCGCTGTGCGGTAAGCAGTAGGCAAGCCGTGAGAGGCCCCGACACACGATGAGCAGTACTACCAACCCGTCGACGCACCACACGTCCACGATCGGCGCCATCGGCGCCCCGAGCCGGCGCAACACCGAGCTGGCTCTGCTCGTGTTCGCCGTCCTCATCCCGGTCTTCGCCTACGCCAACGTGGGCCTGGCCATCAACGACGAGGTGCCCGCCGGCCTGCTGAGCTACGGCCTCGGCCTCGGCCTGCTGGCCGGCGTCGGGCACATCGTCGTACGCAAGTTCGCGCCGTACTCGGACCCGCTGCTGCTTCCGCTGGCCACCCTGCTCAACGGCCTCGGACTCGTCGCCATCTGGCGACTGGACCAGTCCGAACTCCTCCAGGACATCGAGCAGGCCGGCACCGCCGCGCCGCGCCAGCTGATGTACACGGCGATGGGCATCGCCCTCTTCGTCGCGGTGATGATCTTCCTGAAGGACCACCGCGTCCTGCAGCGCTACACCTACATCTCCATGCTCGGCGCCCTGTTCCTGCTGCTGCTCCCGCTCGTACCGGGCCTCGGCAAGAACATCTACGGCGCCAAGATCTGGATCCAGGTCGGCTCCTTCTCCATCCAGCCCGGCGAGTTCGCCAAGATCGTCCTCGCGATCTTCTTCGCCGGCTATCTGATGGTGAAGCGCGACGCCCTCGCGCTCGCCAGCCGCCGCTTCATGGGCCTCTACCTGCCGCGCGGCCGCGACCTCGGGCCGATCCTCGTGGTGTGGATGGTCTCGATCCTCATCCTGGTCTTCGAGACCGACCTCGGCACCTCGCTGCTCTTCTTCGGCATGTTCGTGATCATGCTGTACGTCGCCACCGAGCGGACCAGCTGGATCGTCTTCGGTCTGCTGATGTCCGCCGTCGGCGCCGTCGGCGTCGCCAGCTTCGAGCCGCACATCCAGCAGCGCGTGGACGCGTGGCTCGACCCGATGAAGGAGTACACGCTCTCCCGCGCGGGCGTCGGCGGCCACTCCGAGCAGGCCATGCAGGCCCTGTGGGCCTTCGGCTCCGGCGGCACCCTCGGCACCGGCTGGGGCCAGGGCCACTCCGAGCTGATCCGCTTCGCCGCCAACTCCGACTTCATCCTCGCCACCTTCGGCGAGGAACTGGGCCTCGCCGGCCTCATGGCGCTGCTCCTGCTCTACGCCTTGATCGTCGAACGCGGCGTGCGCACCGCCCTCGCCGCCCGCGACCCCTTCGGCAAGCTCCTCGCCATCGGCCTCTCCGGCGCCTTCGCCCTCCAGGTCTTCGTCGTCGCCGGCGGTGTCATGGGCCTCATCCCGCTCACGGGTATGACCATGCCCTTCCTGGCCTACGGCGGTTCCTCCGTCATCGCCAACTGGGCACTGATCGGCATCCTGCTGCGCATCAGCGACACCGCGCGCAGACCGGCACCCGCCGCTCCCGCCAGCCCCGACGCCGAGATGACCCAGGTGGTCCGACCGTGAACAAGCCACTGCGCCGGATCGCGATCTTCTGCGGCCTCCTCGTCCTGACCCTGCTCATCCGGGACAACTGGCTCCAGTACGTCCAGGCCGACGACCTCAAGGAGGACGAGCACAACCGCCGGGTCGCCATCGAGCGGTACGCCAGCCCGCGCGGCGACATCATCGTCGACGGCAAGGCCATCACCGGGCACGCCACCACCGAGGGCGACTTCAAGTACAAGCGGACCTACAAGGACGGCGCCATGTGGGCGCCCGTCACCGGGTACGTCTCCCAGGCCTACGGCGCCACCCAGCTCGAGTCCATCGACGACGGCATCCTCACGGGCAACGACGACCGGCTGTTCTTCCGCAACACCCTCGACATGGTCACGGGCAAGAGGCGCGAGGGCGGCAACGTCGTCACCACCCTCAACAGCGCCGCCCAGAAGGCCGCCTACGACGGTCTGAAGAAGCAGGGCGCCAAGGGCGCCGTCGTCGCGCTCGAACCGTCCACCGGCAAGATCCTGTCGATGGCCTCGTACCCGTCGTACGACCCCACCTCGATCGCCGGCAGCAACGAGGCGGCCGGGGAGGCCTGGAACAAGCTCCAGAAGAAGAACAACCCCGACGACCCGATGCTCAACCGCGCGCTGCGCGAGGTCTACCCGCCCGGCTCCACCTTCAAGGTGGTCACCGCGGCGGCCGCCCTGGAGAACGAGAAGTACACCTCGGCGGACGACAAGACCGAGACACCGCTGCCGTGGACCATGCCGGGCACCACGACCGAGCTGAAGAACGAGGGCGACCTCCCCTGCGAGAACGCCACGCTCCGCGAGGCGCTGCGGGTGTCCTGCAACACCGTCTTCGGCAAGATCGGATCCGACCTCGGCAACGAGAAGATGCTGGAGGAGGCCAAGAAGTTCGGCTTCACCGAGGAGCAGTTCGTCCCGGTCCGCTCCAACGCCTCCGTCTTCTCCGGCGACATGGCGCCCTCCGAGGTCGCGCTCTCCTCCATCGGCCAGTTCAACACCGCGGCGACCCCGCTGCAGATGGCCATGGTCACCTCGGCGATCGCCAACAACGGCACCCTGATGAAGCCGTACATGGTCGACGAACTCCAGGCCCCGAACCTCGACACCATCGAGAAGACGGACCCCGAGGAGATGAGCAAGCCGCTCTCCGCGGACAACGCCCAGGTCCTCCAGGACATGATGGAGACCGTCGTCCAGGACGGCACGGGAACCAACGCGCAGATCGACGGCGTCACCGTGGGCGGCAAGACCGGTACCGCACAGCACGGCGTCGACAACAAGGAGAACCCCTACGCCTGGTTCATCTCGTACGCCAAGGGCGAGGACGGCAGCGCGCCGGTCGCCGTGGCCGTGGTGATCGAGGACGAGAACGCCGTACGCGACGACATCTCCGGAGGCGGCCTCGCGGCGCCGATCGCGAAGAACGTCATGGAGGCCGTCATCGACAGCAAGAAGTAACCGCACCATGAACGGGACGTGACTCCTATCACGTCCCCTTCACATCGGCGCACGTTGCGATACCGGTCCTGTATCGGCTGCCAGGCTTGGCCAAGGCACACAGAGCGAGCCGGGTACCGTAGGCCGGACGGCAGCCTCCGACCGTACAAGCATGCCGGTCGGGACCGACGGAGAGGGCTGGTAGGTAGTTATGGAAGAGCCGCGTCGCCTCGGCGGCCGGTACGAGCTGGGCCCGGTGCTTGGCCGTGGTGGCATGGCGGAGGTTTACCACGCTCATGACACCCGGCTCGGACGCCAGGTGGCGGTGAAGACGCTGCGCGCGGACATGGCGCGCGACCCGTCCTTCCAGGCCCGCTTCCGCCGGGAGGCCCAGTCGGCCGCCTCGCTCAACCATCCCGCGATCGTGGCGGTCTACGACACGGGCGAGGACTACATCGACGGGGTCTCCATCCCGTACATCGTCATGGAGTACGTCGACGGCTCCACGCTCCGTGAGCTGCTCCACTCCGGCCGCAAGCTGCTGCCGGAGCGGACGCTGGAGATGACCATCGGCATCCTCCAGGCGCTGGAGTACTCGCACCGGGCCGGCATCGTCCACCGCGACATCAAGCCCGCCAACGTCATGCTCACGCGCAACGGCCAGGTCAAGGTCATGGACTTCGGCATCGCCCGCGCGATGGGCGACTCCGGCATGACCATGACGCAGACCGCCGCCGTGATCGGCACCGCCCAGTACCTCTCCCCGGAGCAGGCCAAGGGCGAGCAGGTCGACGCGCGGTCCGACCTGTACTCCACGGGCTGTCTGCTCTACGAGCTGCTGACCGTGCGACCGCCCTTCGTCGGCGACTCCCCGGTCGCCGTCGCGTACCAGCACGTGCGTGAGGAACCGCAGGCGCCGAGCGTCTTCGACCCCGAGATCACGCCCGAGATGGACGCGATCGTGCTGAAGGCGCTGGTCAAGGACCCCGACTACCGCTACCAGTCGGCCGACGAGATGCGGGCCGACATCGAGGCGTGCCTCGACGGCCAGCCCGTCGGCGCGACCGCCGCGATGGGCGCCATGGCCGCGGGGGGCTACGGGGCCTACCCCGACGACCAGCCGACCACCGCGCTGCGCTCGGACGGGGGCGGCGGCGCCACGACCATGCTGCCGCCCATGAACCCGGACGACGGCGGCTACGGCTACGACGACCGCCCCGACCGGCGCCGGCAGCAGCCGCGCAAGTCGAACACGTCCACGATCTTCCTGGTCCTGGCGGGCGTCCTCGTCCTCGTCGGCGCGATCCTGATCGGGAAGTACGCGTTCAGCGGGGACGGCGGACCCGGCAACGACAAGGTCGACGTCCCCGGATTCATCGGGCAGACCAAGGCCGACGCCGACCAGTTGGCGATCAACGCCGACCTCAAGCTGGCCTTCACGCAGAAGCCCTGCGAGGACCAGAAGAAGGGCAACATCTGCGACCAGGACCCCAAGCAGGGGACCTCGGTCGACAAGCAGTCCACCGTCAACCTGGTCGTCTCGACCGGCGCCCCGAAGGTCGCCGTGCCGAACGTCATCGACAAGGACGTCGACACGGCCACCGAGCAGCTCGAGAACAAGGGCTTCAGGGTCGAGACCAAGCAGACCGAGTCCTCCCAGGACGAGGGCACGGTCCTCAGCCAGGACCCGGACCCCGGCAGCGAGCTGGAGAAGGGCTCCACGGTGACCCTGGAGGTCGCCAAGGCCGAGGCGAAGGCCACGGTGCCGGACGTCGTCGGCCGCAGCTGCGACGAGGCCAAGGCCCAGATGCAGAACAACGACCTGGAAGCCACCTGCACCGACCAGCCGACCCAGGACCCGAACCAGGTCGACAAGGTGATCTCCACCACACCCGCGGCGAACCAGCAGGTCGACAAGGGCTCCAAGGTCACGATCGTCGTCGGCAAGGCCGTGGAGAAGAAGAAGGTGCCGGAGATCAAGCTCGGCACCCCGCTGCCCCAGGCCCAGCAGACGCTTCAGCAGGCCGGCTTCACCAACATCCAGGTGACCGGACCCAACGACGGCAACGCCGTGGTCATACAGCAGAACCCGCCGGCGGGCACCGAGGTCGACGACCCCGCCGCCACCCCGATCACCCTCACCACCGTGGGCGGCAACGGCGGCAACAACGGCGGTAACAACGGAGGCATCATCGGCGGCCTCCGCGGCGACGACTGAACCACGCCGCACCCGGCAACGACGAGAGCCCCGGCCCCTCAGCGGAGGGACCGGGGCTCTCGTCGGCCCGGAGCAGAACCGGGCCGCTCTGCTAGGCCGAGCGCCGGGCGAAGGCGCGGGCCTTCTCGCGGCGTGCGGGGTCGAACGCGTCGGTCGCCCCGGCGCCCTCGTCGCCGGGGCCCTTCCGCCAGCCCTCGATCTTGCGGGCGACACCCTTGAGCCGCGGATGTCCGGGCTTCACGGCGATCTCGAAGTGGGACTCCTTGACCGGTGTGAGATCCCCGCCCCAGACGACGACGCCGTCCAGTTCGGCGAGGATGTCCCGCACCACGACCAGCTCGTTCGGGTACAGGCCGTCCCGGGCCCCGGCCGGATACGAGAGGGGCCGCACGGCGATCGCCGTACCGGACAGGTAGTTCGACTCGTAGTCCTGTGCGACCCGGCGGCCGGACGTCCACCCGTGGATCTCGCCGGCCCTCAGCTCGCCGATCTCGTAGTGGAAGCGGCGCGCGACGTGCAGCAGAACCACGGCGGCGTCACCGCCGGCGAGTCTCACCTTCTGGTCGCTGCCCTCGACGCCGAACGTCTCCGGGGCCTCCAGGAGCGGCCAGCCGTTGCCGCTGCTCTCCCCGGCCCAGGAACCGGCCGCACCCGCCGCACCCGCCGGCTCGGCCGCGACGGCCGCCGTGGCGGGCAGCAGCGAGGTCAGGGCCGCCGCACCCGCCACACCGGCCGTCGCCCCCACGAAGCGGCGCCTCGTCAGTTCGCCCATCATCATCTGTCTCTCCTTGGTCTCAGAGCGGTCGCCACCGCGGCGGCGAGGCAGAGCACACCGGCCGCCGCCAGCAGGACGAAGAACACAATGGCCGGATTGACCCAGGAGGGAACGAGGTCGAAGTTCTCGTTGCACTTGCTGTGCAGCGGGAACCAGCGGCTGAACTCCTCCGCGTGCGCTTCCCGGTAGGCGTCGTCGTAGCGGACGCCGTGACCGTGGACACAGGCCTCCTCGACGTCGAGTCCTCCGGAGAAGATCCCGGTCAGGTAGGCGGCCGCGAACCCGACGACACCGGCCGACAGAGCGGCCACACCCAGTGACAGCCAGGTACGGGGCCGCCCCCACGCGCCCTCGCGGACGGCCCGGACGCCGCTACGGCCTCCGGCGACCATCCCGACGCACAGGATCCCCAGCACGACGGCGACGACGATGCCGCCGGTGCCGAGCAGGAACAGCAGCGCGATGCCCATCACCGCCAGCCCGCCCAGGTAGGCGAGCCGCTCGGGCCGGAAGGTCTTGTTCCCCGGGGTCATCCGTCAGCCCTTGGCGGAACGCGCGGCAGCCCGGCCGCGGGCCGCCTCGAGGAACGCCTCGTGATTGGCCCGGTACTGCGCCGCCTTCTTCTTCTCCATGCCCATGCGGGCGAGAAGGGCGTCCACGAATCCCTGCTCGAAGTTCTGCAGCTTGTCGAAACCACCCGGCGCATTCTGGTACACGGCCGGCAGCACGGCGCCCTTGAGGCTGATCAGCTGCTTGCGGGCCGGGCCCAGGACGGTGTCGGAGGCGGTCAGGGCGTTGTGCGCGGACTGCTTGCAGTCGGTGGCGTTGCCCCAGCGCTGCGTGAAGTAGGCGTTGAAGCGGGTCAGGCCGCCGCCACCCTGCTGGTACAGCGCCTGGACGGCCTCCACGACCGTCTTGTTGCCGCGGACCGCGCGGGCGATCAGATAGCCGTCGGCGTCCTCGATGAGGTCGTTGAAGCCGAACGAGGACGACACCCCGGGGACGGCGAGCCTGGCGTGGCAGAAGGCGAGCGGGTCGGCGTACTCCGTCTCGGAGTTGCGCCAGTCCGACCAGAACGTCATCAGGTCGCCGGCCCAGCCGCCGACGTCACCGCCGTTGGCACCCTGGCGGTCGGACGGCTGGTCCGTCAGCAGGTGCGCGTTGGCCGTGGCCATCATGTGCTCGGCGCCCAGGTCATAGCCGGTGAAGGGGTCCTTGAAGGACTTCCTGACGGACATGCCCCGCGCGTTGCAGTAATCGACGAACCCCTGGTCGAACCCGCCGATCAGGTACCACCAGCCGAGCTTGTTCAGGGTGTCCTTGTCGCCGTACTCGTAGTGGCGGATGTACTCCATCACGAGCTGGCTGCGCTTCTGGCCGGTCGCCCCGTAGGAACCGGCCAGGTCGTACAGCTTCTGGACGTAGGCGATGAAGTCGTCGGCCGGTCCGGCCTGGTCGTTGACCGAGCCCACGCCGCGGTCGAGACCCGAGATCACGTCGCGGTCGAGGTCGAAGGTGTCCGACCCGTTCTGGACCTTGAACTCCTTGATCTGGTTGAACGACCAGTTGCGCGGGATCGGGAAGCCGAGGTTGCCGGAGAAGCCCCAGGACATGCCGGAGACGAAGGAGTACCGGGCGAACGTCTTGTTGGTGACGTTGATGCAGACGTTGCGGGAGCCGTAGACGCCGTGGTTGTACTTCTTGCCCTTGCTGGCGAGCGCGGCCTGTACGCCGTGGAAGTAGACGACGATGCCCTTCGGAGAGCCGTCGATGGCCTCCTGGGTGGCGTCGTAGTCGACGGCGAAGTAGATCGTGGTGCCGGGGTTGAAGCCGTACCCGCTGGCCAGCTCGTGGGCGTTCAGGCCGTGCTGGTAGCCGTTGGCGTAGGTGAAGTCGTCCAGCTCGCGGGCGTTGTCCTGGTAGATCGGGAAGACGCGCAGCCCGTGCGAGAAGATCGTGTCCAGCTCGCCCGGCTTGATCTCCTTGTCCAGGGTGGAACCCGGCGGATCGTAGATGTAGCGGCCGACGATCTCGTACTTGTTGTCCTTGAGCCACTTCGCGCGCGACGGGGTGATCTCGTAGCGGGTGTCCGAGCCGGTGGCCGGACGGTCCGGGTCGCCCATGGAGACCAGCAGCTGCGACCAGGTCTGGAAGTCGCCGTCGCCGTTGACCGCCAGCTTGTTGAACTTCTGGAAGGCGCTGACCCATTCGGCGAGCTTGCCGTCGAAGGTGGACCGCCAGGTGGTGGGGACCTCGTTGAGCTCGCCGTCGTAGGTGGGGGAGTTGAACACGCAGGCGGCGGAGAATATCTGCACCAGCGTGCCGGAGGCGCCCTGGGCGACCGGGTGGGACCGCAGCCCCGCCTGCGTCGCCGGTCCGTAGTTGCCGTTCGGCGCGGCGATGCCCAGCTCGTACTGGAGGGCGATCATCAGGGACTTCTGGACGTCACGGGAGTAGATGCCGTCCGCGGGACCGATGCTGTAGGCGCTCCGGTTCCAGTAGCGCCCGTTGAGCCACCGCTGGATTCCCTGGACCTCGTCGCTGCCGCCCGCGACGACGACGTAGGCGTCCATGTTGAGGATGGCCTTGATGATCTTGACGTTGAGGACTCCGTCGCCCTCCGGGAGGCCCATGTTGGAGCGGAGCTCCTTGACGGCCTCCCGGGTGACGCCGGTGAACCAGCCCTCGCTCTCCGGCTCGACGGCCCAGTAGCCCTTGCACCACATGCCGAACTGGATACAGGCCAGCAGGTCGCGGTTCTCCTCCCAGCCGAACCCGATGTCGCCCAGGGCCTCGACGCGGGAGTAGGTTCCCGGGCCGAAGCTCGCGACGACCGGGCTGATGCCGAGTTCGTGCTGGAGCCCCATCGTCAGGCTGTACATGGTCGACCAGCCGGTACGGCCGTCTTCGGGGCAGCGCTGGTAGCCGGCGACGCTGCCGTACTTCTCGTTGACCCACTTCTGGGCTCTGAGGACTTGCTGATCCATGCGGGATCCTCTCTGCGGGACGGGGAGGAGCTGGGACGTGCGGGTGGTCCGGGTCCGGGGACGGATCAGCAGCGCGGGCCGTAGCTGCGCTTGCCGTTGATGAGCCAGGTGGTGTCCTTCTCGTTCCGCAGCATGTACGCGGCGGTGAAGCACCCCGTGTCGGTGATGCGGATCGGCCCCGCGTAGGTGGCGTAGTCGCCGTGGTCGGTGCCGCACCCGGAGCCGCTGGTCTTGCCGGGACAGACGTTGAAGTACATCTCGTTCGCCCCGCCGGGCGTGCCGTTGTAGAAGACGACGCACAGGTAGCCGGTGCCGCCGGCGTACGCGACCATGTCGCCGTCGTCGTTGCCGCTGTCGCCCGGCAGCCGGCCGTCGACGTAGGCGATGGTCTGGTACGGCCCGCCGCAGGGGTTCGACGCGGCCTGGGCAGGCGCCGCGCTGAGCGGCAGGAGGGCGGCGGCGAGGGCGAAGACGCCGGCGACCACGGACTTCTTGTTCATGCGGAAGTTCCTCTTGACATCGTTTTCTTGATCATGGTTCGGGCATGGCGAAGCGGCTCCGACAGACCGGAGCGGCTGCTTCAGCAGGGCTGGACGGGGGCCGGCGCGACCGGCCGCCGGTGGGTCACTGGACCGGAATTCCCGGTGAAGACCGACCGTGAGCGGACGGCACGTGTTCCACCGGGCCAGCGGTGGAGGGGAGTTGTGGGTGCCGCGTCAGCGGCACGGCTCCGGCAAGGCCCTCGTAAGACGGGCACGCAACGGCACGGAATACATGGACAACACTTCCCCCCAGGTGGTCAGCCCGGGAAGCACCTTAACCGACCGGCAGGACATGACAACAGACGGGCCGCCACCCTCGAACTTGCCGGAGAACGCCCTGACCTGCTGAGAAGTGAAGACCGCGCAGTTCCGCCGGGCGAGCTACTGCATCGCGGGCGCGGCACGCGCCATCGACCAGGCGGACGTCGCCCTGTTCGTCGCCACGTCCAACTTCAGCCACGAATCGGAGGCGATCGCCGAACTCAGCGGAGTCATCACGGTGAACCGCGAGGAGTTGGAGGCCTGGAGCGCCGGAGTGCTGCTCAAGGCGTTGCGGTAGGCAGCACCACAGCACGGCAAGAGGCCCGGCCCCCTCAGGGGGTCGGTCAGCGCAACTCCTTGGGCGGCGTCCGGTCCCCGTCCACCTTCTCCGTGCGGACCAGTTCGCCCCAGACCACGTACCGGTACTTGCTCGTGTACACCGGGGTGCAGGTCGTCAGGGTGATGTAGTGGCCGGGCTTCTTCTTGCCGGACTCCAGGGGGACCTCGTCGAGGACCTTGACGTTGAACTTCGAGGTCTCGCGAAGGACGGCGTAGGTCTTGTAGACGTACCAGGTGTCCTTCGTCTCGAAGACGATCGGGTCGCCCTCGTCGATCTTGTCGATCTTGTGGAACTTCGCCCCGTGCCCGTCACGGTGGGCCGCGAGCGAGAAGTTGCCCTCCTTGCCCGAAGTCGGCAGCGTCGCCTTCACCGGGTCCGTGTAGTAGCCGGCCACGCCGTCGTTGAGGATCTTCATCGACGTGCCCTTCTCCACGAGGATGTCGCCCTTGCCCATGGCCGGGACGTGCAGGAAGCCGATGCCCGCCTTGGTGTCCAGCGCGCCGGGACCGTCCGGGCCCACGCGGTCCTGGGCCCAGTTGTCCCGGACCTTGTCGGCCTGCTTGTCCGCCGCGCGGTCGGCGACCACGTTCGTCCACCAAAGGGAGTAGACGACGAACAGGCCCAGCACCAGGCCCGCGGTGATGAGGAGTTCACCGAAGACGCTCACCGCGCGCGCGACGATCCGCCCGGGACCCCGCCCGCGCCCGCGCGCGGCGGCCCGCTCCCGCTGCTCCGAGTCGTGCTCCGTGTCGGTGGTCGCTGCCACTGGTCATCCGCCCTTAACTGACGAGCGCATCCGGCTTGCCCTTGCTGCGCGGCCGTTCCTCGACCATCTTGCCCCACACGATCATGCGGTACTTGCTGGTGAACTCCGGCGTGCAGGTCGTCAGGGTGATGTAGCGGCCGGGCTCCTTGAATCCCGACTGCTTCGGGACCGGGTCCAGCACGCTGACATTGCTCGGCGACGTCACCGGCAGGATCGACGCCATCTTGTAGACGAAGTACTTGTCCTGCGTCTCCACGACGATCGGATCGCCCGGCTTGAGCTTGTTGATGTAACGGAACGGCTCGCCGTGCGTGTTGCGGTGCCCGGCCAGTCCGAAGTTGCCCGTCTTCGCGTCCGGCATCGCCGTCTTCAGCGCGTCCTCCCCGTAGTGCCCGACCATGCCGCGGTCCAGCACCTTCTTGCTGTTGATGCCCTCGGCGATCGGCACCACGACGTCCAGATCGGGGATGTGCAGCAGCGCGAAGCCCTGGCCCGGCTCGAAGGTCCCCGGGTTGCGCTTGCCGTTCGCCCAGTCGTCCTGGAGGTTGCTGGCCGCCTTGTCCGCCTGCGCGTGCGCCCGCACGTTCGTCCACCACAGCTGGTAGGTGACGAAGAGCAGCATCAGCACGCCGGTGGTGATGAAGACCTCACCGATCGCCCGGCTGGCGATCACCGCGGCACCGGGCTTGCGGGCCCGGGCCTGACGGCGGGCCTCCACGCGCGACAGCGGCGCTTTCGACTCCTCGGCCGACTCGGAGTCCACCGACGCCCCGCGCGGCGCTCCACGGCGCCCGTGACGCCGTTTCGCGGCCTTCCTGCGGGCCGCACGGCCGCCAGTAGGTGTCGGGGTCGCGGTCGTGGCCGTCCGCTCCGGCGGCGGCTCGGGGATCCGCAGCGCCACCGTCTCGTCGTCGACCGGGCCGGCGGGGCCGTTGGGACCCGCCGAGGTGAAGTCCTCCTGCCGCCCGCCCCCGAACGCACCGGAATCCCCGTACGGCCGTCCGTACGAGGATCCCTGGTCACCGGCCGTGCCGGAGTCGCGCTCGGGGCGCAGGGCGGTCACGCCGTGGCCCTGCCCACCACCGGGGCGAGCCCCGCCGACCTCGCCACCGCGTCCTGGTCGCCGCACTCCACCAGCCAGTTGGCCAGCATCCGGTGCCCGTGCTCGGTCAGCACCGACTCCGGATGGAACTGCACGCCCTCGACGGGCAGTTCACGGTGGCGCAGGCCCATCACGATGCCGTCGTGGGTGCGGGCCGTCACCTCCAGCTCGGCCGGCACCGTGCCCGGCTCCGCCGCCAGCGAGTGGTACCGGGTGGCGACGAAGGGGGAGGGCAGACCCGCGAAGACACCCGCGCCGGTGTGCTCGACCGGCGAGGTCTTGCCGTGCAGCAGCTCCGGCGCCCGGTCCACCACACCGCCGTACGCCACCTGCATCGACTGCATGCCGAGGCAGACGCCGAAGACCGGGACACCCGTGGCGGCGCAGTGCCGGACCATGTCGACGCAGACGCCCGCCTGCTCCGGGGCCCCCGGCCCCGGGGAGAGCAGCACGCCGTCGAAACCGTCCTGGGCGTGCGCCGTCGACACCTCGTCGTTGCGCAGCACCTCGCACTCGGCGCCCAGCTGGTACAGGTACTGGACCAGGTTGAAGACGAAGCTGTCGTAGTTGTCGACGACGAGGATGCGCGCGCTCACTGGTTGTCCACCGTCACATCGTTGAAGGGAAGCAGCGGTTCGGCCCACGGGAAGACGTACTGGAAGAGGACGTAGACCACGGCCACGACCAGCACGAGCGAGAGCAGCGCCCTCACCCACGCGTTCCCCGGCAGATGCCGCCAGATCCAGCCGTACATGCCGTCCCTTCCGTCGCACCGCGGCGCCAGACTCACGCCGCACCGCACCAGACTAGCGGCGCGGGGCCCTCCGGAACGGCCTCACTCCACAGGCTGGGCGTAGTGCAGGTCCGCCGTGCCCGAGTAGCCGGGCAGCGTCGCCCTCCCGTCCTCCTCGACCTTCCAGCCGAGTCCGTACACGTTGACGTACACCATGTAGTTCTGGATCGCCGGCGACGCGGCCAGCGTCTCCTTGAGCCGCTCCGGATCACCGACCGCCTGGATCTTGTACGGCGGTGAGTAGACGCGGCCCTGCAGGATCAGGGTGTTGCCCACGCAGCGGACCGCGCTGGTGGAGATCAGCCGCTGGTCCATGACCTTGATGCCCTTGGCGCCGCCCTGCCACAGCGCGTTCACCACGGCCTGGAGGTCCTGCTGGTGGATCACCAGGTAGTCGGGCTGCGGCTCGGGGTAGCCCGGCAGCTTGGCGGTGGCGTCCGGCGGCGCGTCGTCGAGTGTGACGGAGATCGCCTCTCCGGTCAGCTTCTGCGTGCCCGCTTCCTCCTCCAACGCGGCGAGCTCGTCGTCCTCCGACTTCGAGCGTCCGTCGTCGCGCTCGGCGAGCGACTCGATGTCGCGACGCAGGCTCGCGTTCGCCTCCTCCTGCTGCCCGTTCTCCAGGCTCCGCTCGTGGATGAGGTCGGACAACTTGAGCAGAGAGGCGTCCGTCCGGATATTGGTGCCCTTCGCGGTGTTGAAGCTGGTGAAGAAAATGAGTCCCGCGAGAGCGAAGACGGCTGCCGTGAGTACGCGCACGGGCCGGAAACGGCGCCGGCGGGCAGGGCTGGATCCCGTCCCGGGGGAGTCGGCAGAATTGCTCAACGTACCCTTATCTCCTTCGGCGCCACGGAAGGACTACGCTAACGGACGCCCGGGGGAGCGCTCAGAGTCCCCTTGTAGCGCATCGACAGGAGAGACCCTCGTGCCGAAGTCACGTATCCGCAAGAAGGCCGATTACACGCCGCCGCCCGCCAAGCAGTCGACCAGCATCAAGCTGACCAGCCGCGGCTGGGTGGCACCCGTCATGCTGGCCATGTTCGTCATCGGCCTCGCCTGGATCGTCGTCTTCTACGTCACCGACGGTTCACTGCCGATCGACTCCCTGGGCAACTGGAACATCGTCGTGGGCTTCGGCTTCATCGCCGCCGGGTTCGGCGTCTCCACGCAGTGGAAGTAGCGCCCCAGTAGCTCTGCCCAGGGCTATCCGCGGAGTTATCCACAGGCGTTATCCACATGGGGAAAAGAAAGACGATCTGTGGATAACCCCTAGGACGTTGACGCCGGTGTGACGGAAGTACTGGCATCCGAAAACATGTTCGCCCCCTGCCTGACCTGCGGAAACACTGGTCAGTGACAGGGGGCACATCTGTTCCCGCACACTGTGCACAAGATCCGACACCCACTGTGGAAAACGGATGCTCAGGTGAGCTGTGCGCTCCTCAACAGGGTCAGCCCCACGACGACCAGCAGGACCAGCGCACAGGCGCCGTACTGCACGAGGGTCCGGCGCTCGCGCGGTGCGTGGAGCATGGCGTAGCCGATCACACCGCCGGCGACGAGACCGCCGATGTGTGCCTGCCAGGCGATATTGGCCCAGGTGAACGTGAAGACGAGGTTGATCGCCAGCAGGATGACGACCGGTCGCATGTCCGCGTTGAGGCGGCGCACGAGCGCGGCGGTGGCGCCGAAGAGGCCGAAGACCGCGCCGGAGGCGCCGAGGGTCGCCGTGGTGGGCGAGGCCAGCAGATAGGTGAGGGCGCTGCCGGCCAGTCCGGAGACCAGGTAGAGCGTGAGGTAGCGGGCTCTGCCCAGCGCGGCTTCCAGCGGACCGCCGAGGAACCAGAGGCTGATCATGTTGAAGCCGATGTGCCAGATCTCCTCGTGGGTGAACATCGTGGTGACCAGGCGGTACCACTCGCCCTCCGCGACGCCCTCGGTCGGGACGAAGGGGGCGGGGGGCCAGCGTCCGATGAGCACCATGTCGCTGAGGAAGGACGACGGGAGCGCCTGAACGGCGATGAACACCGCCGCGTTGATCCCGATCAGGATCTTGGTGAGCAGGTGCGGGTCGGCGGCGACCGTTCCCCCGGCCAGGGTGCGGGGCCGGGAGGCGGCGGGCGCGGGGCCACCGCCCGTGCGGCCGGCGGCGCAGTCGGGGCAGTGGAAGCCGACGGACGCGTTGATCATGCAGTCCGTGCAGATGGGGCGTTCGCAGCGGGTGCAGCGGATGCCGGTCTCACGGTCCGGGTGGCGATAGCAGCCGGGCAGGCTCTGGGCGTCCGGCGGGCCTGCTGCCGCGTGGTCCATGACTTCCCCTCGGTCGTCCCTGCGGGCGGTGTGCGCGCGTGCGCCGCCCCGCCCCTTTTTACGGATGGGCGGAGCGTTTGGTTCCTGCCCAGTGCGGGGGGAGGTCAGCCCTGACGGGTTTCCACGACGACGGTCTCGATGACGACGTCGTTGAGCGGGCGGTGCGTGCGCGGGTTGGTCTGCGCGGCGGCGATGGTGTCCACCACCTTCTGGCTGGCCGGGTCGGTGACCTCGCCGAAGATGGTGTGCTTGCGGTTCAGCCAGGTCGTCGGGGAGACGGTGACGAAGAACTGCGAGCCGTTGGTGCCGGGACCGGCGTTGGCCATGGCGAGCAGGTAGGGCTTGTCGAAGGCGAGGTCGGGGTGGAACTCGTCGGCGAACTGGTAGCCGGGGTCGCCGGTGCCGTTGCCGAGCGGGTCGCCGCCCTGGATCATGAAGCCGCTGAGGACCCGGTGGAAGACGGTGCCGTCGTAGAGCCTGTCCGTGGTCTTCTCGCCGGTGGCGGGGTGGGTCCACTCGCGCTCGCCTCGGGCGAGTTCGACGAAGTTCCTGACCGTCCTGGGTGCGTGGTTCGGGAGCAGCCGGATCTCGATGTCGCCTTGGCTGGTCTTGAGAGTGGCGTAGAGCTGCTCGGCCACGGGGTGCCTTCCGTCGTCTGGTGGTGCGCACCGATCCTCCCATGGGCGAGGGCGCGTTCGGCGCCGATACCGCGGGGTCCGAGCGCGGGGAGCCGATCCGTGGCATTGTCGGGTACGGGCTCGTGTTGGCCGGTATTCACCCGGTATTGAGCTTGATCCGCTCTTGTTCGCAACTTCATCACCACTTGTCCCGGAGAGCCCGAGGGCATCGTCGGTGACCCGGATGGCCGCCCTCGCATGCCTGGCTTTGCGTCCACAGGCATGATCCGTAAAAGGGTGGAAAGTCGAATTACCGTACGCCACCGAGGAGGAGGAACCCGTGACCCGCATCGACAGCGTGCGCGCCGCGACCGGTTCGGCGAAGGACAGCGTGCTGCACGCCGCGGAAGTGGTGGCGCCCTACGCCGACACGGCCAAGGACAGGGCCGCTCACTATGCACAGGAGGCGCGCGTACGGCTGGCGCCCAAGGTGTCGCAGGCCGCAGACCAGGCCCGCCACCAGTACGGGGCGCATGTCGCGCCGCGACTGGAGCAGGCCCTTACGCATGTGCCGCCGAAGGTGGACGCCGCCGCACAGGAGGCGGCTGTCCGCACCCGTCTGGCCGCTCGGCAGGCGGCCGACTTTTCACGGCCGAGGATCGAGCAGGCGGTGGCCGCGGCCGGTCCCGTGCGGGACGAGGCGACCGCGCGGGGTGCCGCCGCGCTGGCCGCGCTCCGGGGTCAGGTCACGGCGAAGGAGATCGAGAAGCTGGCCCGCAAGCACCAGCGGCGTGCGCGGGCCGGCCGGATCGCCAGGGTTCTGGCGGTGGCGGGTCTCGTCGCCGGCGGCGCTTTCGCAGCCTGGAAGTGGTGGGACAAGCAGGCCAACCCGGACTGGCTGGTGGAGCCGCCGGAGGCAACGGAGGTGCCCGAGTCCGGGCGGCTGACGTCGGTGGACGGCACCGGTGAGGCGATTCTCGACCCCGAGGTGCAGGCCAAGCAGGCACAGGAGGAGGCGGCGGAGGGCGACGAGCCCCGCTGACCCTTCTCCGGACCGGTATCGGGGGGGGGGGGGGGGGGGGGGGGGGGGGGGGGGCCCCCCCCCCCCGGGCGGGCCCCCCCCCCGGCGCGGCCCCCCCCGCGGCGGGGGGGCGCGCGGG
>NZ_JBIDAU010000005.1:0-216046 GCF_043202655.1 Streptomyces sp. NPDC048171 | reverse complement strand
CACCCCCCGCGCCCCCCCCCCCCCCCCCCCCCCCCCCCCCCCCCCCCCCGGGGGGCGGGGGGCGGCCCCCCCCCGCCCCCCCCCCCCCCCCACGGCGATGTTTCACGTGAAACGGCGGCTCAGCGGCCGTAGCGGCGTTCGCGCAGCGAGTAGGAGCGCAGGGCGCGCAGGAAGTCGATCTCGCGGAAGTCCGGCCAGTAGGTCTCGCAGAAGTGGACCTCGGCGTAGGCGGACTGCCAGAGCAGGAATCCGGAGAGGCGCTGCTCCCCGGAGGTGCGGATGATGAGGTCGGACTCGGACCGCGTCTTGGAGTACAGGTGCTTGGAGATGTGCTCCATGGTGAAGGTCTCGATGAACTCGTCGATGTCCCCGCCCTGCGAGCTGTGCTCGGTCAGGGCCGAGCGCACGGCGTCGACGATCTCGCGACGGCCCCCGTAGCCCACGGCGACGTCGACCTTGGTGCCGCCCTTGCGGCCCTGGGTGGCGGCGGTGGCGGTCTTGAGCCTTCCGGCGGACTCGGCGGGCAGCAGGTCCAGGGCGCCGACCGCTTCCACGCGCCAGGGGTTGCCGGGGGCAGCGAGCCGCTCGACGACTTCGGCGATGATGTCGATCAGCGGGTTCAGCTGGTCCTCGGGCCGGTGCAGGTTGTCGTCGGAGAGCATGAAGAGGGTGACGTGCTCGATCTGCGCGGAGTCGCACCAGCGCAGGAAGTCCAGCACCTTCGCTCCGCCGGCCCGGTAGCCCTCTCGCGGGTCGTCTATGCCCGACATCTTGGCCCAGCGGCGGTTGCCGTCGAGCATGATGCCGATGTGCTGGGGGCGTGGGCGTCCCTCCAACTCCTTGACCAGGCGCTTCATATACAGCGCGTCGAGAGCGGCCCGTACCTTCGCCCGCATGCTCTACCCCTTCCACCTCGTCGGTAGCGACCGGACGCCTCCGACGGCGATGAGCCACGTGGCACCGGCCCGCCGGGGTGTGGTGGTGGTGCCCTGTGGGGTGACGATATCAAGAGCAGACAGCACCTCCCCGGTGCCGAGCGACGGCCGTCCGTGGGCCCGTTCCCTTCGGGCCGCGTGAGCCGTGCGGCCGTTTCCCGTGGTCAACTGGGCCTTTCCGTGCGGTCGTTGGTGATCGTCCGAATCGGTTGCCCACCGGCGGCCGGGGTGCGCGGGTGCGGTCGGTGAGGAACGTCTCCGCACCCCCGGGGCGGATATCGGGCGAAACACCCTCAGAGGGCGCGCCGACGGCGGTCCAGGGTGGCGGGTCCCGGGCTGGTCACCCTACTGCCGGCGTTCACCAGCTGATCCCCGCGGCCACCGGCAGATGGTCGCTGCCCGTGGCCGGCAGTGTCCACGAGCGGTCCGTCCGTACGCCCCTGACCAGGATCTGGTCGATCCGTACCACCGGGAAGCCGGCCGGATAGCTGAAGCCGAATCCGTCCCCGGCCTGCTCCTGGGCCGAGGCCATCCGCGAGGTGATGCCGTCGAGGGCGCCGTCGTCCACGGTGCCGTTCAGGTCGCCGAGCAGCACCGTCCGCTCGTTCTCCTCGGCGGCGACGGCCTCGGCGAGCGCCTGCGCGTTGCGGTCGCGGCTGCCCGTCCAGAAGCCGGTGCGGGGCAGCACGCGCACGGACCCCAGGTGGGCGACGTAGACCGCGAGCGGCCCCTGGTCCGTGGCCACCGTGGTGCGCAGGGCCCGGGTGGAGGCGAGCTTGACGTCGTCCGGCTTGGTGTCCGCCAGCGGCCCGTAGTCGATCCTGGTGTCGACCGGCGCGGTGCCGGACAGCGGCAGCCTGCTCCACAGTCCGACCGTGCCCTGCACCGTGTGGTGGGGATAGGCGTCCGCGAGTTCCTTCTCGTACGTGGCCCGGTCGCGCTCGGTCAGCTCCTCGAGGGCCAGCAGGTCCGCGCCGGAGGCGGCCAGGTCACGGGCGGTGCCCGCCGGGTCGGGGTTGGCGGCGCCGACGTTGTGGCTGACCACGGTGAGGTCGCTGACGCCCGGGCGGGACTTGTCGGCGATCATGCCGCCGAAGAGGCTCGTCCACGCCACGCACGGAACCAGCAAGGCGACGGTCGCGGTCGCGGAGCGCCGCAGCAGCGCCGCGACCAGGAGAACCGGTACGCCCAGGCCGAGCCACGGCAGGAAGGTCTCCACGAGACTGCCGAGTCCGGCCCGGTCCGTGACCAGCGCGTGCAGCGGCATGACCAGGCCGAGCAGCACGGCCAGGGCGGCGAGGACCCGGCCGCGTCGCCAGGGCCCCGGGCGGGAGAGGGCGCGGGCCACCCGTCGCAGGAGCACGCGCAGGCTCCCGGAGCCGGGCTCCGGGCGGGCGGGTCCGCCCTGGCCGGTCGCCGCCGTGTCCACCTGCGTCATGGGCCGCCCTCGCTCACCGTGCGTGTCACTCGTCTTCACATCGAATGCGCTGGTCACCGCTGTGTCCGCGGGTCCTGCGCGGGGTTGTCGTACAGGGCCGGGCAGCCGTGCGCGGCGGCCTCGGGGCGCAGCTCGTAGTGCCAGGGCTCGTTGGCGTAGGTCTGGCAGAGTCCGTACGCGCTGCCGTTGCGGGAGAGCCAGGCCGTCGCGTCGGAGCCCCCGAGGTCGACGGCGTCTCCCGACACGTGGGCGGAGGTCTCCGGAGCGGCCACCCACTTCGCGGCCTCCTCCTGGGAGCCGTACTCGTCGACCGCCTCGTCGAGGAGCTGTGTCTGGTAGTCCGCGGAGCGCCAGCCGCTGTTGACGCGGAACGCCCGGACGCCGTCGTCCTCGGCGTCGGCCGCCGCCCGCCGCAGGGCCGCGAGGAGCGCCGGCTCGAGGCGGGTGACGGCCGGGACGTCCGTGTCAAGAACGGTCGTGCCGTCGGGGACGACACCGTCCTCCTCGTCGATCACGCCGGGGGGCTCCACGGGCCGTGCCTCACCGGGTGACGCGGTCGGGGACATGGGCGGCGACGGGGACGCCAGCGCCTGGCAGCCGAGGGCGGCGATGATCAGGGCGGCCACCGGCAGACCGGTCTTGAGGACGTCGGTGCGCCGGTGGGGCCTCTTGTGTGCGGATGCGTCGCGAGTCATGCCCCCAGACAAGGGAACGCGGTGTTGCCGCCGCGTACGCGGTTTTCGATACGCCGACGACATGCGCCGGCTCCTAGCATCGGAGCATGCGAGTGCTGATCGTCGAGGACGAGCCGTACATGGCGGAAGCCATCCGCGACGCACTGCGGCTGGCGGCGATCGCCGCCGACATCGCGGGGGACGGCGACACCGCTCTGGAGCTGCTCGGTGTGAACACGTACGACATCGCCGTCCTCGACCGCGACATCCCCGGCCCCTCCGGCGACGAGGTCGCCCGGCGCATCGTCGACTCCGGCAGCGGCATGCCGATCCTCATGCTCACCGCCGCCGCCCGGCTCGACGACAAGGCCTCCGGGTTCGAGCTGGGCGCCGACGACTACCTCACCAAGCCCTTCGAGCTGCGGGAGCTGGTGCTCCGGCTCCGGGCCCTCGACCGCAGGCGCGCGCACAGCCGGCCCCCGGTGCGGGAGATCGCGGGGCTGCGGCTCGACCCGTTCCGCAGGGAGGTGTACCGGGACGGCCGTTTCGTCGCGCTCACCAGGAAGCAGTTCGCCGTGCTCGAGGTACTCGTCGCCGCCGAGGGCGGGGTGATCAGCGCCGAGGAGCTGCTGGAACGGGCGTGGGACGAGCACGCCGACCCGTTCACCAACGCCGTACGGATCACCGTCTCGGCGCTGCGCAAGCGGCTCGGGCAGCCCTGGGTCATCGCCACCGTGCCCGGCGTCGGCTACCGCATCGACGTACGGCGGGACGCGGCGGACGCGCCGGACGTCGCGGGCGAGGGAGCGGGCCGTGGATAGGGAGGGCGGGCCGAGCGTCCGGCTCAAGCTCACCCTCAGCTACACCGGCTTCCTGATGCTGGCCGGCGCCCTGATGCTCGCGGCCGGGTGGCTGTTCCTGACGCGGGTGTCGCACGTCGGGCTCGTCTTCCAGCCCGAGTACCAGCTCTCGGTCGCGCGCGACTTCGCTCCGATGGCGGCGGTCACGATGGCGTTCCTGCTGGTGTTCGGTCTCGCGGGAGGGTGGTTCCTGGCCGGCCGCATCCTGGCCCCGCTGAACCGCATCACGGAGGCCACCCGCACGGCGGCGGGCGGATCGCTCTCGCACCGCGTCCGGCTGCCGGGCCGTCAGGACGAGTTCCGCGAACTCGCCGACGCCTTCGACACCATGCTCGGGCGGCTCGAAGCGCACGTCGCCGAGCAGCGGAGATTCGCGGCCAACGCCTCGCACGAGCTGCGCACCCCGCTCGCGATCTCGAAGTCGCTGCTCGACGTGGCCCGCGCCGACCCGGACCGCGACACCGGTGAACTGGTGGACCGCCTGCACGCCGTCAACACTCGGGCGATCGACCTGACCGAGGCGCTGCTCCTGCTCAGCCGTGCCGAGCAGCGTTCCTTCGCGCGGGAGCGCGTCGACCTGTCGCTCCTGGCGGAAGAGGCCACCGAAACGCTCCTGCCCCTCGCGGAGGGGCGCGGCGTCACCCTCGAGACCAGCGGCGACCTCACGCCGGCGACGGGTTCACCGTCGCTCCTGCTGCAGCTGACCATGAACCTCGTGCACAACGCGATCGTCCACAACCTGCCGGAACGGGGCACCGTCCACGTCACCACCGCCGTCCGCCCCAGGACAGTGGCGCTCACGGTCGAGAACACCGGCGACCAGGTCACCCCCGAGCTGGCCTCGACGCTCACCGAACCGTTCCAGCGCGGCACCGAACGCGTCCACACCGATCATGCGGGCGTCGGCCTCGGCCTCGCGATCGTCAGCACCATCGCGCAGGCCCACGACGGCACCCTCACCCTGACCCCCCGCCCCACGGGCGGCCTCAGCGTCACGGTGGAACTGCCGGCGGCGCCCCGAGCCGCCGGACGGCCGTGAAGGCCGAGCGCCCGCGGCACGCGAAAAGCCCCTCCGAACCACGTTTCCGCAGTTCGGAGGGGCTTTCATCGGTGGAGCCTAGGGGAGTCGAACCCCTGACATCTGCCATGCAAAGACAGCGCTCTACCAACTGAGCTAAGGCCCCTCGGGAGGCGGCGCCGGTCGCTTCGGGCGGGCCGACGGTCACCGCGGACAAGAGTACCGGGTCGCGCCCCGGATCTCACAAATGATTGGGGCTCCCGGGGAACGACCACGCTCCGTAAGATGCTCGGCGTGGTTCGCTGGAGCGAACTGCGGTTCTTGGGGAAGCGATGGGGAGACGCAATGGACGCCGCACAGCAGGAAGCCACCGCGAGAGCGCGGGAACTGCAGCGGAACTGGTACGGGGAGCCGTTGGGGGCGCTCTTCCGTAGGCTCATCGACGATCTTGGTCTCAATCAGGCTCGTCTCGCGGGGGTACTGGGACTGTCGGCACCGATGCTCTCGCAGCTGATGAGCGGTCAGCGGGCGAAGATCGGCAATCCCGCCGTGGTGCAGCGGGTGCAGCTGCTGCAGGACCTGGCGGGGCAGGTCGCGGACGGCAGTGTGAGCGCGGCCGAGGCGACGGAGCGCATGGACGAGATCAAGAAGTCGCAGGGGGGTTCGGTGCTCAACAACACCACGCAGACGACGAGCAGTTCGGGTGCGCCCACGGTCAAGCGGGTGGTCCGCGAGATCCAGTCGCTGCTGCGCTCGGTGGCGGCCGCCGGGGACATCATCGACGCGGCGGACGCCCTGTCCTCCTCGCACCCGGAGCTGGCGGAGTTCCTGCGGGTGTACGGAGCGGGCCGCACCTCGGACGCGGTCGCGCACTACCAGTCCCACCAGAACTGATCCCGGGGTCCGGCCGCCGCAGGGGGGTCGCGGCCGGACCCGGGAGTGGCGCGAGGGGAGGAGCGGCACACAGCCATGGGTGAGGTCTTCGCCGGACGGTACGAGCTGGTCGACCCGATCGGCCGCGGCGGCGTCGGTGCCGTCTGGCGTGCGTGGGACCACCGCCGCCGACGGTATGTGGCCGCAAAGGTGCTCCAGCAGCGGGACGCGCACTCGCTGCTGCGGTTCGTCCGCGAGCAGGCGCTGCGCATCGATCATCCCCATGTGCTCGCGCCCGCGAGCTGGGCCGCCGACGACGACCAGGTCCTGTTCACGATGGACCTGGTCACCGGTGGCTCCCTGGTCCATCTGATCGGGGACTACGGCCCGCTGCCGCCCGCCTTCGTGTGCACGCTGATCGACCAGCTCCTCGCGGGCCTCGCGGCGGTCCACGCCGAGGACGTGGTCCACCGGGACATCAAGCCCGCCAACCTGCTCCTCGAGGCCACCGGCACGGGCCGGCCGCGGCTGAGGCTGTCCGATTTCGGCATCGCGATGCGGCTGGGTGAGCCGCGGCTGACCGAGACCAACCTCGTGGTGGGAACGCCCGGTTATCTCGCGCCGGAGCAGATGATGGGCGCGGAGCCGGACTTCGCCGCGGACCTGTTCGCGGTCGGCCTGGTCGCCCTGTACCTGCTGGAGGGGGCCAAGCCGGACGCCAAGGCGCTGGTCCAGCACTTCGCCGAGCACGGGACACCGGCCGCGCCGCAGGGGATACCCGAGCCGCTGTGGCAGGTCGTCGCGACGCTGGTGCAGCCGGATCCGCCGGCCCGGTTCCGTACGGCGACGGGGGCGCGCAAGGCGCTGGCCGCGGCGGCGGAGCTGCTGCCGGAGCCGGGACCCGACGACGAGCTGATCGAGATCTTCGACCAAGTCGGCCCGCTGCCCCCGGGGTTCGCCGCCGACGGTCCGCTGAAACGGGCGTCCGGACTGGACGACACCCCACCGGGAGCCCCGTCGGCGGACCCACCGGGAGGCCGCTCGACGACCCCACCGGGAGGCCCGCCGACGGACCCACCGGCCGACCCCCGCCGCCCGTCCGCCCCGGTCACGCCCCCGTCTCCGGCGTCGCCGACACCTTCTGGACCCGCGACTCCGCCGGCCTCCTCCACACCGTCGGCACCCCCCGAGCCGTCGTCCGCCATGTCGGAGACCGGCAGCTTCCACCTGCCGCCCCCGCAGCCGACCGTCACCTCCGCCGCGAGGGACGGAGCGCCGACGCCCGCCCCGCCTACCGGCCAGTACCCGCCCGAGTACCCGCCGCCGTACACCCCGCCGCCGCCCGCGCCGACCCTCGCACCGGCTCTCACGCCGCCCCCGTGGCAGACGCCCGACGACGCCCCCACCGCCTCGTACACCGCCCGCACCCCACAGGCCCCCGCGCAGCACCGGGCCACGCGACGGCGGCGCCGTCCAGGTCCCCCGGCGGCGGTGGCGGTGCCCGTGCTGCTCCTCGCGCTGGCCTGCTACGCGGTGGGTTTCTGGGCGCTGACCCGGATCTGAACCGGGCCGCTCCTCACCTCGCCCTGCGCCGGGCCGCCGCGGTCCACACCGTCAGGCCCGCCAGCAGCAGGCTGCCGGTGCCGATGCCGCCCACGGCGACCGCCTTCATGGCGAGGTCCTCGTCGTCCGGCGAGCCGCTCTCCGGCGCCGCCGCCCGGTCCTGGGCCGAGACGGCGAAGATCCCCTCGGGCCGCGACTCCCCCGCGTAGTCGGGCCCGCTCCGCGCGGTTCCCCTCAGCCCGACGCGGAGCGTCAGTCCGAAAGGCCCCTCGCCGAAGTCCTCGGCCACCTGCGCCGCCAGGTGCACGACGACGTAGTAGTCGCCGGCGAAGCGCACCGCGCCGACCTGCCCGCTCGTGGCGTACCGGTTGGGGTAGGCCACCGGCGGCAGGGCGGCGAGTCCGACGGTGGCGGGGCGGCCGGTATAGCCCTTGGCGGCGTCGTCGACCTCGCCGCGCACCGGGTTGTGCAGCGCCAGGCGCAGGGCACCGGTGGCGTAGCCGGAGGCCTCCCGGGCGCCGTCGAGTTCGGCGGTCGCGTGGATCTGGCGGCCCCAGTCCACCGGAACCTTGTAATAGAGGGTCTGTCCGGGCCGGATGCCGTCGCGCCAGGCGCCCGGTCCGAGGGGCGTGGCGTGGGCGAAGCCGTTACCGCCCGTGCGGGGCTCCGGCTCACCGGGTACGGCCTCGGGCGAGGCGGAGTCCCAGGCTTCCGGCGCCTCGGTCGCACCCGTCCGGGCGGGGCGGGGTTCGGTGGCGACGGTGAGTTCCAGGTCCCAGTCCTCGGGCGGGGAGTCCTGGGGCCTGGCCCGCTCGACGGTGACGTAGTAGGTGCCGGGCTCCTGGCACCGGTTGCCGCCGGGCGCGATCTCCCGCATGCCCCACGCGGTGACCGGGCGGGGGCTGTGCGCCGCGCCGAAGGTCGCGCTGTCGGAGGAGCAGGAGCCGCCCTCGGCGTCCTGCACGGAGACGCGGATGCCGTCGACGGCGGTGACCTCACCGGCGGAGCCGGGTACGGCGGTCACGGAGACGTAGGCGTCGGAGGCGGCGTCGAGGCCGAGGCGGTAATAGAGGGTGCCGTCGCGCGGCAGCGAGCTGCGGTACGTGGCCCCGGCCGTCAGCGCCGCGGCGTCCGAGGCGGCGTTCGTCCCCTCGACCCGAGGGGCGCCGTCGGCGAAGGCGTACCCCGGCGCGTCACCGGCCGCGACGGCGGCACCACCGGGGAGGGCGACGGCCGTGACGGTGGCGCAGGCGGTGGCCAGTACGGCGGTCACGACGGACAGCCGCCGCCCGGACGCCGTACGGCTCGCCCCTGCTGTAGGGCTCCCGGGCCCGGTACGCGACACGGGCGCCGCACGCCGACGGGGCGCACTCCGCCGTCCGGGCGCCGGGGCGGACGCGGGCGCGGCCGACTGCGGCCCCGCGCCCCCCGACCCGGCATGCCGCCAAGCCGTACACCACCGTCCCATGACCCGCCACCCCTCGCGCTCGCCGGCCCTCGCCGCCCGCCCCGAACGACCGTGCCCCATCCTGCCGCGCGCCCCGGCGCTTCCGCGCCCCCGCCCGGAGATCCGGGCAACAGAAAACCCCGACCGTTTGACGGCCGGGGTCTGCTCGGGACCGGATGTCGGTCTTGCTCAGGAACCCGTGGGCACGGAGTCAGTCGCCTCCGTCCACAGATCCTGCTCGGCGCGATCCGCCTGGATCTGGCGGTACACGAGGAGCCCGCCGATGGCGGCCAGTGCGACCAGGAGAAGCTTCTTCACCGCGCGACCTCGTCTTTCCTTGACGTAGGGGACCTCTGGCGCCCGACTATACACACCGGCCGATACCGATCGGTGACCTGCGTCGGCGGTCAACTGCCGTACGCCGAAGCCCTCCAGAAGCGGACGAACCCGTTCTGATCGGAGGGTGATCACACCCCTACGCGAGGTGACTTTTCGCCCGCCTCTCTCCCGTATTGGCATCTTTTCTGCACCCTTGCGGCCATTCGGGTTGTGTTCATCTGAACATCGACGCGCCACGGGCGTAGGTCCACCACTTCGCGATCCGCATACACATCATGAGGAAAGTACGCAAATCGCCCAACCTGAAAGTGAGGGGTTATGGCCCGGAACAAGGTCATGACGCTGTGGACCACCGTCGTCACCGCCTTCCTCGCGCTGTGCACGGCGCTCGGACTCATCACGACGACCGCCGCCGCGGCCGCGCCGCAGACCGGAACGCACAGCAAGAGCGAGAGCGCCTCCCCTGAGGCGGCACCCGCGACGGCGGTCCCCTGGTCCTGGTCCCGGGCCGGCTCCCTGCCCCCCACGATGAAGCAGCGCATCCGCGCCGAGGCACACGGCTCGGCCCCCAGTTGCCGGCACCGTCCGCTCAGCGACGCGACCGCCACGGCCACCGAGACCGCGACCGGCCTCCCCTGCGACGACACCGCGGGGTCACCGGCCCAGCACACCGCGCCGCTCCAACGCTGAGCGGGCCGAGGCGGCGCCCGGTTCGCACCGCGCCCGCCCCGCCCGACCCGACACAACGGCGATCTGCGTACCGCACCACACGCGAGAAACGGCCCGGCCGCTCGACAGAGCAGCCGGGCCGCCGCCATGTGTGGCCCCCCGGCCCACCAGCGCCCCTCCAACGCCCCCTAGCCTGTACGGCACTGCACTCCTGCGGAAAGGTGGTGAGTGCCGCCCGTGAGCCGGCGCATCGTCATCGTCACGGCCGTCCACGGCCCCTCGGCGCGCTACCTGCCGGAGGCCCACGCGTCTCTGGCCGCCCAGGAGTTGCCCGACGGCTGGGACTGGCGCTGGGTGATCCAGGAGGACGGCGGGACCCACGACGTCCGCCCGCACGTGCCCGACGACCCGCGCGTCGTCTTCCGCCAGGGCCGCGGGGACCGGCAGGCGGGCCCCGGCGTCGCCCGCACCATGGCCCTGGCCCACGCGGACGGCGAGTACGTGAAGGTCCTGGACGCCGACGACCGGCTCGCGCCGGGCACCCTGGCCCGCGACCTGACCGCGCTGGAGGCCGACCCGGGGCTCGGCTGGGCGACCTCACGGGCGCTGGACCTCCTGCCCGACGGCTCGACGGCCGGTTTCCCGGGCGACCCCGCGCACGGACCGATCGAACGCGGCGCGGTGCTCGACTTCTGGCGGGCCAACGGCTTCCGTGCCCAGGTCCATCCGGCGACGCTCCTCGTCAGGCGCGACCTGCTGCTCGCCCTCGGCGGCTGGATGGCCCTCCCGGCGTCCGAGGACACCGGCCTGCTGCTGGCCCTGAACTGCGTGAGCCGTGGGTGGTTCACCGAGGAGGTGGGCCTGCTCTACCGCAAGTGGGAGGGCCAGGTCACCGGCCAGGCGTCCCACGTGGACCCGGTCGAACGGGAGGCGAGGATGGCGGTGGTCGAGGCCAGGGCGCGGGCCCTGTCGTCCTTCGGCTGGCGTCCGCCGCACCGGACCCAGGGCGCGGACCTGCGGCGTTGACGCCGGTGACGGCCGCCCGCCCCGCCGCCGTGACGACGGCTCAGGGCAGCGTCTCGGCGTCCACCCGGGAGAAGACCAGGTCGCTCTCCCCCACGACCGGCCCCCGCCAGCGGACCGGTACACCGGGCTGGCCGCGCAGCGCCGCGGGGTAGCTGCCGGGCGCGTAGTCGTTGACCAGCCGGTAGACGTGGAATCCGGCGTCCCGCATAACCCCCAGCAGATCGTCGGCCGAGTCCCCCAGCAGCGCCATGCGTTCCGGCGTGACCTCGACACAGATCTCCGCGTCGGGCCGCAGGTCACCCAGCACCGGCGCCAGAGAGCGCACGACGCCGCCCTCCGCGCCCTCCACGTCGATCTTGATCACCCGTGCGCCGGCCAGCTCCGCCGGGTCGAGGAGTTCCGGCAGCGGCCGGGCCTCGGCCTCGAAGCCGGACTCCGCCGGGCCGTCGTACGGGACGATGCTGTTCGCGCCCGTGTTCCGTGAGCTGGCGAGCACGAAGTGCAGGGTCCTGCGGCGGTCGGACACGGCGGCGTCGAGCGCGCGGACGTTGTGCAGGCCGTTGAGCCGCACGTGCCCCACCAGGCGGCGGTGCAGGACGGGGGAGGCCTCGATGGCGACCACGTGGCCCTCCTCGCCGACGAGTCGAGCCGCGAGCACGCTGAAGACCCCGATGTTCGCCCCGACGTCCACGAAGCCGTCCCCCGGGCGCAGCCGGCGCCGCAGCCACGCCGTCAGGTGCGGCTCCCAGACGCCGAACAGGTACAGGTACCGCTGGATGAGGTCCTGTGTGTCCACGGCGAACAGGCCTCCGGAGCGCACCCGGACGACCCTGCGGCGGGGCCGCTCCCGCAGCCGCGCGTTCAGCCAGTGCGTGGTGAGCGCCGACTTCCCGAGGGTGCCGGGCGCATGGCGCACGTAGCGGGCGGCGAGGGTGACCAGGGCCTGGGACGGTGCCCCGGCAACGGACGCGCCCCGTTCCCCCCGGGGGCTCACTCGCCCGAGACGGTGATCGCCGCGGAGGGGCACCCCTCGATCGCCTCCCGCACCCGGTCCACGTCGATGTCGTGCTCCCGCCCGGGTATCACGGCGCCCAGACCGTCCACCTGGGTGAAGACGGACGGGGCCCGGTGGACGCAGTCACCGGAGCCGTAGCACTGCTCGGGGTCGACGGAGATCCTCATACGCGCTCCAGCGTCGGTCGGCTCGGGAACCTTCACGACGTGCCTGCCCGCGGATCACGGCGCCGAACCCGACCGGCTCGCCCGTGTGTTGACCCGGCGCCCGCGGAATCGGACAGCACACGCGCCGGCATGGTTTGGCACCGGTCCCTCCCCTCGTGGGGACCGGTGCCGAACCATGCCGGCGGTGTACTGCGGGTGGTACCGGAGCGGGTCGGGGAGGGCCGGGCCACCGAAAGCTGACCGAGAACGTGCGGCCTCGTGGGGTGGCTCCGCGAACACCGAGCCGCTGACCTGTCAGGGTGCCTCGCGGCCGACTCGCCTCTGCGACGGAATCCTGCCATCCGAGGTCGCCGCCGAGGAGGTTCCGGACCCGCGAAACCGAGGTAGCCGCAGGTCAGGCATATAGAGTGGGTTTTCCGGTCCGGACGTCCAAGTGCGGGGGAAGTAAGGAGTGGAGACCTTGAGTTTCGACTCAGGGGCACGCACGGCCTTCGCGGAACGCCTCGCACTCCTCTACAAGGAGGCGGGCAACCCTCCTCTGAAACGCGTGTCCGAGGCCGTCGTCCGGCTCCAGCGGGTCGACGAACGGGGCCGTCCCGTCCGGGTCTCCGCCCAGCGGATCAGCGACTGGCGGCGGGCCAAGAACGTCCCCGCCCAGTTCCCCGCCCTCGCGGCCGTCCTGCACGTCCTGGTCCCGCTCGCGCGCCGGGCGCGTCCCGTACCGGTCTCCGCCGGGCTGTACGACCTGGTCCAGTGGCAGCGCCTGTGGGAGCGGGCGGTGGCCGACCCTACGGGCGAACGCCCCGCGCCGTCCGCCGCGGACGAGGAACACCCCGCGGCCGATCCCCAGGCCGCCGGCGGAGTCTGCCCGTACCGGGGGCTGGCCGCCTATCGCCGGCAGGACGCCGACTGGTTCTTCGGGCGGGAACGGAGCACGCGGGCCCTGGCCGCCCAGCTCCGCGCGGCCGAGGACACGGGCGGCCTGGTCATGCTGGTGGGCGCCTCGGGGGCCGGGAAGTCCTCGCTCCTGAACGCCGGACTCGTGCCCGCCCTGCGCGAGGGGACGCCGGGCGGCGGGACCGGACCGCCGGGTGGGCCGAGGGAGCCGAGGCAGGTGCTCCAGCTGGTGCCGGGCGTCGATCCGCTCGGGGAGCTGAGCCGCCGGATACCCCAACTGGAGCCCGTCGTACGCGCCGTGCGCAGGACGGGGAGGCCGGGCGCCCCCGGGACCGAGGACGCGGTCAGGGCGGCCTTCGCGGCATGGGCGGCGCCCGGCGAGGGGGCGGGGTCGGGGGCGGGGGCACCGTCGAGGTCGGAAGCGGGGTCGAGGTCGGAGGCGGGGGCGGAGCACGGGCCCGAGCCGGAGTCGCCGTCCGCGCGTCCCGTCGTCATCGTGGACCAGTTCGAGGAGACCTTCACCCTCTGCCCCGACGAGTCCGAGCGGCGCGCGTTCATCGCGCTGCTGCAGGCCGCCTGCGTGCCGGGCGGTCCTGGACAGGCGGCGCCCGTCCTCGTGCTGCTCGGCATACGCGCCGACTTCTACGAGCACTGCCTGCGCCATCCCGAACTGGCCGACGCGCTCCAGCACCGGCACATGGTGCTCGGGCCGCTGACCACCCCGGAACTGCGCGAGGCGGTGACCGCACCGGCCAAGGCCGTCGGCATGGAACTCGAACCGGGCCTCGCCGAGCTGATCATCCGTGAGGTGAGCACCGACGGCCCGCACGGGACCCACGACGCGGGCGTGCTGCCACTCCTCTCGCACGCCCTGCTCGCCACCTGGCAGCGGCGCAAGGCGGGCCGGCTGACGCTCGCCGGGTACCGCGCGGCGGGCGGCATCCAGGGCGCGGTGGCCGGTACCGCCGAACGGGCCTGGTCCGACCTGGACCCGGCGGCCCGCACGGCGGCGAGGCTGCTGCTGCTCAGGCTCGTCCGGCTGGGCGAGGACACCCAGGCGACCCGCAGACGCAGCACGCGGCGGCGGCTGGCGCAGGAGTCGAGGGACCCCGGCAAGACCGAGGAGTCCCTGGAGGCGCTGGTCCGGGCCCGGCTGGTGACCCTCGACGCGGAGGCCGTGGAGATCACCCACGAGGCGCTGCTGCACGCCTGGCCCCGGCTGCGCGACTGGATCGACGAGGACCGCGCCGGCAACCTGCTGCGCCAGCGGCTGGAGGAGGACGGCCGGGCCTGGGAGGAGTCGGACCGCGACACCTCGCTGCTCTACCGGGGCTCCCGGCTGGAACAGGCCCGCGGCTGGGCGGACTCGGCCGGCGGCACCTTCCTGACCCGCAGCGCGGTCGACTTCCTGGCCGCCGCGAGCAGACTGCGCAGGCGCACCGTCCTGATCCGGCGCGCCGCGGTTTCGACGCTGGTCGTGCTCGCCCTGGTGGCCGTCGGTTCGGCGGTGATCGCCTGGCAGCAGCGCAACGACGCGGTGTTCGAGCAGGTGGTCGCCGAGGCGGACCGGGTCGAGGACACGGACCCGTCGCTGTCCGCCCAGCTCGACCTGGCGGCGCACCGCCTGCGGCCCGACGACGAGGACGTCCGCAACCGGCTGATATCGATCGTGAACGCGCCGCTGGCCACCCCGCTCCTCGGGCACACCGGCGCCGTCTACCTGACCTCCTTCAGCCCCGACGGCCGGCTCCTGGCGACGGCCAGCTACGACCGGACCGTCCGGCTGTGGGACGTGTCGGACCCGGCCCGGCCGGAACAGCTGGGCAAGCCCCTCACCGGCCACCGGAGCTGGGTGAGCACCGCCGTGTTCAGCCCGGACGGCCGCACCCTCGCCAGCGCCTCCGACGACGGCACGATCCGGCTGTGGGACGTACGGGACCCGAGCCGTCCGCGTCCGCTCGGCGCACCCCTGTCCGGCCAGGGCGGCACCGTCTACCTGCTCGCCTTCGGCCCCGACGGACGCACCCTGGCCTCCGCCCACGACGATCACGCCGTGCGCCTGTGGAACGTGGCCGACCCGCGCCGGCCGCGGGCCCTGGCCACCCTGACCGGCGCGAAGGCGGCGGTGCGCTCCGTGGCGTTCAGCCCCGACGGACGGACGCTCGCCGCCGGTGGCGACGACAACGCGGTCCGGCTCTGGGACGTCGCCGACCCGAACCGCCCGGAGCCGGCCGGCGCACCGCTGACCGGTCACGGCGCCCTGATCCACTCCGTGGCGTTCAGCCCCGACGGCACCACCCTCGCCAGCGGGAGCGCGGACGACACCGTACGGCTCTGGAACGTGGCCGACCCGGACCGCGCGAGATCGGCGGGTGCTCCGCTCACCGGCCACACCGGCCCCATCTGGTCGGTGGCCTTCAGCCCCGACGGCGCCATGCTCGCCGCCAGCAGCGCGGACAGCACGGCGAGCCTGTGGAACGTCAGCGACCCGTCCTACCCCTCCCAGGTGGGCATGTCGCTGGCCGGGAGCAGCGGCGAGATGTACGCCCTCGGCTTCAGCCCCGACGGGCGGACCCTCGCCACCGGCAACGGCGACAGCAAGGTGCGCCTGTGGTCGCTGCCGACATCGGACATGATCGGCCGGATCGGCGCCTTTCGCCGGGACGGGCACGTGCTGGCCACGGCGGCCCGCGACGGCCGGGTCCGCCTGTGGGACGTGACGAACCCCGCCCGGCCGGTGTCCCTGAGCGAGCCCTTCAGTCCGGGCGAGAGCGACATACGGTCACTGGTGTTCTCCCCGGACGGCGACACCCTGGCGGTGCTCTCCGCCGACGCGGTCCGTCTCTGGAACGTCGGCGACCCGGCCCACCCCACCGCCCACGGACCACCGGTGCCGCTGCGCACCCGCTACGCGGGCCCCGACACCCTGGCGTTCAGCCCCGACGGCCGCACACTGGCCACCGCCTACGACGACCGCACCGTCCAGCTGTGGAACACCGGGGACCCGTCCCACCCGCGCCGCCTGGGCCGGCCGCTGAGCGGCCACCGGGGATACGTCAACACCCTGGCCTTCAGCCCCGACGGGCGTACGCTCGCCAGCGGCAGCGCGGACGACACCGTACGGCTCTGGGACGTGACCGACCCCGCGCACGCCACCCCCCGCGGTACGCCCCTCGCCGGGCATCTCGGGCCCGTCAACGCCCTCGCCTACAGCCCGGACGGCCACACCCTGGCCAGCGGCAGCGACGACGGCACGGTCCGCCTCTGGGCCGTCCCCGGCGGCGGCGGACCCGGCCGGGCCGAGTCGACACTCGCCGGTCACACCGACTCGGTGGTGTCACTGACCTTCAGCCAGGACGGCAAGACCCTGGCCAGCGGCGCCAACGACAACACCGTCCGCCTCTGGAACGTCACGACGCCCGCCGAGGCCGCGCCCATCGGCCAGTCGATGAGCCCCAACGCCAAGACGGGCAACTTCCTCTCCTTCAGCCCTGTGCGTCACATGCTGGGGGTGTCGAGCGGAACGGACACCGTCCGGCTCTGGAACCTCGGGGTGGACGACGCCATCGACCGCATCTGCTCGGCCACCCGGAACGTACTCACCGAGGAGAAGTGGCACGAGTACCTGCCGCGCCTGGACTACGAGCCGCCGTGCGACCGTTGACGAAGTGATCCCGGTCACACCTCGGAGCCCCGACCGACCAGTCGGCACCCATGACGCACCGCCCCTTGTTAGCCTTGGCCACAGCCCGGCCGCTGGCGCATCCCCCGTCGCCAGCGGCCGGGCCTTCTCATACCCGGCGCCGCCCCGGAGCCACTCACACGAAAGACCCCCAGTCGCTACCGACTGGGGGTCTTTTTCGCTGGTGGGGCTAACAGGATTTGAACCTGTGGCCTCATCCTTATCAGGGATGCGCTCTAACCAACTGAGCTATAGCCCCGCCGCGCTCTGCGGTGTATGTCCCGCGCGCTGACTCCTGAAGATTAGCGCACGAGGAGGGCAGTCCCAAAATCGGTTGTCGCGGGCTCCCGGAGGGACGGTCACTCGTCCTCGGCGAGCGTCAGCTCCACGCCTCCGACGAAGCCGGCGGACAGGTTGTAGATGAACGCGCCGAGCGTGGCCAGCGCCGTCGCGAGGACGACGTCTATGACGGCGATGACCGTCGCGAACAGCAGCACGTTGGGCAGCGACAGGAACGACTGCAGGTCGAAGCCGTTGGACTCGTTGGATCCGGTCGCCTCGGAGATCGTGCCGCCGACCGTGGAGAAGACGCCCATGGCGTCCATGACCATCCACAGCACGGCGGACGCGACGATCGTGCAGATGCCCAGCGCGATGGAGAGCAGGAAGCTGACCTTCATCACCGACCACGGGTCGGCCTTCGACACGCGCAGGCGCGCCTTGCGGACCCGGGGCGTGGTGCGCGCGCCGGTGCGCGGGCGGCGCACGGCGGACGCGTTGCCGCCCTGGGTCTGGTAGGCCTGCGGCGGGTGGTACGGCCCGCCGGGCTGCTGGGGCTGCCGTTCCCCCGGCAGCGGCGAGGCCGCCTGCTGAGTCTGCTGGCCTCGGGTGTCCGTCACAGTTCCCCCCTGGGATCCATGCTTCTGCGACGTCTGCGAGTCGGTCGCGCCGTCGTCGATCTTGCGCAGCTGAGTCGTGTGCGGATCGGTCGCACGCGCGGCGGAGCCACGGCCGCCGCCGCCCGTTTCCGTACCCCTGGAGGTACCGGCCGACCCGGCGCCCGTGGCTCCGCTCACGATGACTCTCTCCTCGTGCTACTCGGCCGAGGGCGCCTCACCCTCGTCCGTGCCGGTGGTCCCGGGACCCTCGGCGGCCTCGTCGACGACGACATCGCCGTCGACCTCCTCCGCCTCGCGTCCCGCCTCGGCGTTGCGTGCGATGCCGACGACGGCATCGCGCTTGCCCAGATTGATCAGTTGAACGCCCATGGTGTCACGGCCGGTCTCCCTGACCCCGCTGACTCGCGTACGAATCACACCGCCCGAGAGTGTGATGGCGAGGATCTCGTCGTGCTCCTCGACCACCAGCGCACCCACGAGCGACCCGCGGTCCTCGACGATCTTGGCGGCCTTGATGCCGAGGCCGCCGCGACCCTGGACGCGGTACTCGTCGACGGAGGTCCGCTTCGCGTAACCGCCGTCGGTGGCAGTGAACACGAACGTACCGGCTCGAACAACATTCATCGAGAGCAGCTCGTCCCCTTCACGGAAACTCATGCCCTTGACGCCCGAGGTCGCACGGCCCATCGGACGCAGCGTGTCGTCCGACGCGGTGAACCTGATCGACTGCGCCTTCTTGCTGATCAGCAGCAGATCGTCCTCGGCCGAGACCAGCTCGGCACCGATCAGTTCGTCGTCGGAACCGTCCGCCTGCTCGCGCAGGTTGATGGCGATCACGCCACCGGAACGCGGCGAGTCGTAGTCCTTGAGCGACGTCTTCTTCACCAGGCCGGCCTTGGTGGCCAGGACCAGGTAGGGCACCGCCTCGTAGTCGCGGATCGCGCGAATCTGGGCGATCGTCTCGTCCGGCTGGAAGGCCAGCAGGTTCGCGACGTGCTGCCCGCGCGCGTCGCGCCCCGCGTCGGGCAGCTCGTACGCCTTCACGCGGTAGACGCGGCCCTTGTTGGTGAAGAACAGCAGCCAGTGGTGGGTGGTGGACACGAAGAAGTGGTTGACGATGTCGTCTTCCTTGAGCTTCGTGCCGCGCACGCCCTTGCCGCCGCGCTTCTGGGCGCGGTAGTCGTCGGTCTTGGTGCGCTTGATGTAGCCGCCCCGGGTGACCGTGACGACGATGTCCTCCTCGGCGATCAGGTCCTCCATGGACATGTCGCCCTCGTACGGGATCAGCTTCGTCTTGCGGTCGTCGCCGTACTTCTCGACGAGCGCCGCCAGCTCCTCGCTGACGATGCCGCGCTGCCGGGCCGGGGAGGAGAGGATCTCGTTGTACTCGCGGATCTTCGCCTGGAGTTCGTCGTGCTCCTGGACGATCTTCTGACGCTCCAGAGCCGCCAGGCGGCGCAGCTGCATCTCCAGGATCGCGTTGGCCTGGATCTCGTCGATCTCCAGGAGGCCCATCAGGCCGTGGCGCGCGATCTCGACGGTGTCGCTGCGCCGGATCAGCGCGATGACCTCGTCGATGGCGTCCAGGGCCTTGAGCAAGCCGCGCAGGATGTGCGCCCGCTCCTCCGCCTTGCGCAGCCGGAAGCGCGTACGGCGGACGATGACCTCGATCTGGTGGTTCACCCAGTGGCGGATGAACGCGTCCAGGGAGAGGGTCCGCGGCACTCCGTCGACCAGCGCCAGCATGTTGGCGCCGAAGTTCGACTGCAGGTCGGTGTGCTTGTAGAGGTTGTTCAGGACGACCTTGGCGACCGCGTCCCGCTTCAGGACGATCACCAGGCGCTGGCCGGTGCGGGACGACGTCTCGTCGCGGACGTCGGCGATGCCGCCGATCTTGCCGTCCTTCACGAGGTCGGCGATCTTCTGCGCGAGGTTGTCCGGGTTGGTCTGGTACGGCAGCTCCGTGACCACCAGGCACTGGCGGTTCTGGATCTCCTCGACCTCGACGACCGCGCGCATGGTGATCGAACCGCGGCCGGTGCGGTACGCCTCCTCGATGCCCCTGCGGCCCACCACCAGGGCGCCGGTCGGGAAGTCCGGGCCCTTGATCCGCTCGATCAGCGCGTCGAGCAGCTCCTCGTGCGAAGCCTCGAAGTTCTCCAGGTACCACTGGGCGCCGGCCGCGACCTCGCGCAGGTTGTGCGGCGGGATGTTGGTCGCCATGCCGACCGCGATGCCGGCCGAACCGTTGATCAGCAGGTTCGGGAAGCGGGCGGGCAGGACGGTCGGCTCCTGGGAGCGGCCGTCGTAGTTGTCCGTGAAGTCGACGGTCTCCTCGTCGATGTCGCGGACCATCTCCATCGACAGCGGCGCCATCTTGCACTCGGTGTAGCGCATGGCCGCCGCCGGGTCGTTGCCCGGCGAGCCGAAGTTGCCGTTGGAGTCGACGAGCGGCATCCGCATCGACCACGGCTGGGCGAGGCGCACCAGCGCGTCGTAGATGGAGCTGTCGCCGTGCGGGTGGTAGTTGCCCATGACGTCGCCGACGACGCGGGCGCACTTGTAGAAGCCGCGCTCGGGGCGGTAGCCGCCGTCGTACATCGCGTAGAGCACACGGCGGTGCACGGGCTTGAGGCCGTCACGGACGTCGGGCAGCGCGCGCGAGACGATGACGGACATCGCGTAGTCGAGGTACGAGCGCTGCATCTCCCTCTCGAGCCCGACGGGCTCGACACGCATCGCCAGGGCGTCGCCCTCGGGCGTCGTCACAGGGGTGTTCTCGTCGGTCATTGCTGGTGAAGGTCCTTCCTGGTGCGGTCAGCTGAGACCGACTCAGATGTCGAGGAAGCGGACGTCCTTGGCGTTGCGCTGGATGAACGCGCGCCGAGCCTCGACGTCCTCGCCCATCAGCACCGAGAACAGGTCGTCGGCCTGTGCGGCGTCGTCGAGCGTGACCTGGCCGAGAACACGGTGCTCCTGGTCCATGGTCGTGATGCGCAGCTCCTCGGCGTTCATCTCACCGAGACCCTTGAAGCGCTGCACGGAGTCCTCGCGGATGCGCTTGCCGGCCTGACGGCCCATCTCGATCAGCGCGTCGCGCTCGCGGTCGGAGTACGCGTACTCGAAGTCGTCCCGGCCCCACTTGATCTTGTACAGCGGCGGACGGGACAGGTACACGTGCCCGGACTCGACCAGCGGCCGCATGAAGCGGAACAGGAAGGTCAGCAGCAGGGTGTTGATGTGCTGGCCGTCGACGTCGGCGTCCGCCATCAGGATGATCTTGTGATAGCGGAGCTTCTCGATGTCGAAGTCCTCGTGCACACCGGTGCCGAACGCGGAGATCATCGCCTGGATCTCCTGGTTCTGCAGGATCCGGTCGATGCGCGCCTTCTCGACGTTGAGGATCTTGCCGCGGATCGGGAGGATCGCCTGGTACTGCGGGTTCCGGCCGGACTTGGCGGAACCACCGGCGGAGTCGCCCTCGACGATGAAGATCTCGCACTTGGTCGGGTCGTTGGACTGGCAGTCGGACAGCTTGCCCGGCAGCGACGCCGTCTCCAGCAGACCCTTGCGGCGGGTCAGGTCACGGGCCTTGCGGGCCGCCACACGCGCGGTGGCCGCCTGGATGCCCTTGCGGATGATGTCCGCCGCCTCGTTCGGATTGCGGTCGAGCCAGTCCGCGAGGTGCTCGTAGACCACGCGCTGCACGAAGGTCTTGACCTCCGTGTTGCCCAGCTTGGTCTTGGTCTGGCCCTCGAACTGCGGCTCGGCCAGCTTCACCGAGATGATCGCCGTCAGACCCTCGCGGATGTCGTCACCCGTGAGGTTGTCGTCCTTCTCGCGCAGCAGCCGCTTGTCGCGCGCGTACTTGTTGATGAGCGAGGTCAGCGCCGCACGGAAGCCCTCCTCGTGCGTACCGCCCTCGTGGGTGTGGATGATGTTGGCGAAGGAGTAGACACCCTCGGTGTAGCCGCCGTTCCACTGCATCGCGACCTCGAGGGACAGGTTGCGGTCCTTGTCCTCCGCCTCCAGGTCGATCACGGTGGGGTGCACCACTTCTCCCTTGCGGGAGTTGAGGTACTTCACGAAGTCGACGATGCCGCCCTCGTAGTAGTACGAGACGGTCTTGACCTCGTGCTTCTCGTCCTCGCCCGCCTCGTCCGCACCGGCCGTGGCCTTCGCCGACTCGCGCTCGTCGGTGAGGTTGATGCGCAGGCCCTTGTTGAGGAACGCCATCTCCTGGAAGCGCCGCGACAGCGTCTCGAAGGAGTACTCGGTGGTCTCGAAGATGTCCGGGTCGGCCCAGAAGGTGACCGTGGTACCGGAGTCCTCGACCGCCTCGTGCCTGGCGAGCGGAGCGGTGGGGACGCCCAGCTTGTAGTCCTGCGTCCAGCGGTAGCCGTCGCACTTGATGTCGACGGCCAGCCTCGACGACAGGGCGTTCACCACGGACACGCCGACGCCGTGCAGACCACCGGAGACCGCGTAGCCGCCGCCGCCGAACTTGCCGCCCGCGTGCAGCACCGTCAGGACGACCTCGACGGCCGGCTTCTTCTCGACGGGGTGGATGCCCACCGGGATACCGCGCCCGTTGTCGACGACCCGGACACCGCCGTCGGCGAGGATCGTGACGTCGATGGTGTCCGCGTGGCCGGCCAGCGCCTCGTCGACGGAGTTGTCGACGACCTCCTGCACCAGGTGGTGCAGGCCGCGTTCACCGGTCGAGCCGATGTACATACCGGGTCGCTTGCGGACCGCGTCCAGACCCTCGAGCACGGTGATGGCACTGGCGTCGTACGAGGCGGAGGCCGCGCCGTTCGAAGTGCTCACCACGTCGTTCACGCCGGTGTCGGTGGACGGGTTGTTCTCGTTGGGGTTGCCGGAATCGGCCACGAAGCGCCCTTTCTGGCACAGCACGAGCCGGGCTCGTCGGCAGGTTGCCGGAGCGGCTGCGGCATGTTGCGTTGGTAAGCCTTGATCAGCGTTGCTCAGCTAGTCCCGAACGGTCCCCACGTTCGGGGCGGGATTCTCTCCCAGTCTACCGGTACCACTGACACTGATGGGGGTTTGCCGGTACCTGAGTCCGCATGTGCCGCCCTGAACCAGCCTCGCCCGACTCCCGATATGCAGAAGGGGTCCTCAAGAGGCTCACAACGGCACTCAGCGCTTCGAGGCGTCAACCCTTGGCTACTTGGGAGTCAGATCGTGATTCACAACCGCACGCTGGGGTGCGCCTCAGGGGTCGCCGACGGTTCACACCGGCCATCGAGGACCAAATATGTGAGGTACATCACCCATGCGTGACGGGGCGCCGGAGGGCCCGCCCAGCACCCGGGAAGCGCCCGTGGCTCACCCGTAGGTGTCGCCCGGACCCTGGCTGCCGGGCGCGCGCAACGGGCCGTAACGGCGCCCGGGACCCCCGGAACCACCGGGCCCCAGCACCTTGATCATCCGGACCGAGCCGTGCCCCAGGTCCTCGTTGAGCCGGGCCACCAGGGTCGGCGCCAGCAGCCGCAGGTTCGTCGCCCAGGCCGTCGAGTCGCAGCGCACCACCAGCACCCGCTCGTCCTCGTCGTACCGCTCCGGCACACAGTGCTTGGCCACGTCCTCGCCGACGATCTGCGGCCAGCGGCCCATCACGCCGCCCACCGCGGCCGGCGTCTCCCAGCCGCGCTCGGTGATCAGCCGGTTGATCGCCGACCCCAGCGCCATCGGGTCCCGCCCGTCGGCCCGCGCCCCGGAGCGCAGGCCGCCGCGCCGCGCCTGCTTCTTCTGCTGCGCCGCGTCCCCACGCGCGCGTGCCGCCTCCCGCGCCGCCCTGAGCGCCACACGCGCGAGGTCGACGCCGGACGGTTCGGGATTCCCACCCCGGGGCGCGGGCTGCTCCTCCGGGACTGGTTCGTCGCTGCTCATACGCGCTCCACCGTGCCCTCCGCGACCGTGAACCGAGTCCCCGCCAGCACCCGCGGCACGTCGTCGTCGACCGCGGCCGTCACCAGCACCTGCTCACCGGGCGCCACCAGCTCGGCCAGCCGCTCCCGGCGCCGCGCGTCCAGCTCGGCGAAGACGTCGTCGAGGACCAGGACCGGCTCGTTGCCCTCGGCCCGCAGCAGGTCGAACGAGGCCAGCCGCAGCGCCAGTGCGTAGGACCAGGACTCGCCGTGGGAGGCGTACCCCTTGGCGGGCAGGGATCCGAGTTTGAGCAGCAGATCGTCCCGATGAGGCCCCACCAGCGTGACCCCCCGCTCGATCTCCTGCTTGCGCGCCTCGGCGAGTGCGGCCATCAGCTGCTCGTACAGGTCCTCGCGCGTGTGCGCCTCCCCCGGCGCCGACGGCTTGTACTCCAGGGCGACGGGGCCGCCGCCCGGGGCCAGCTGCTCGTACGCCTTGTCGGCCAGCGGCTGCACCGCGGCGATCAGGTCCAGGCGCTGGGCGAGCAGTTCGGCGCCCGCGCGCGCGAGGTGCTGGTCCCAGACGTCGAGCGTGGACAGGTCCATCGTCCGGCCGCCGTGCCGGCGGGCGAGCGCGGCCGACTTCAGCAGGGTGTTGCGCTGCTTGAGGACGCGGTCGTAGTCGGAGCGCACGCCCGCCATGCGCGGGGAGCGGGCGGTGATCAGCTCGTCCAGGAAGCGGCGCCGCTCCCCGGGGTCGCCCTTCACCAGTGCCAGGTCCTCGGGAGCGAACAGGACGGTGCGCACGATGCCGAGTACGTCACGGGGCCTGACCTGCGAGGACCTGTTGATGCGGGCCCGGTTGGCCTTGCCCGGGTTCAGCTCGAGCTCGATCAGCTGCTGCCGGTCGCCCTGTCTGACCTGGGCGCGGATCACGGCGCGCTCGGTGCCCATGCGCACCAGGGGCGCGTCGGAGGAGACCCGGTGACTGCCGAGGGTGGCGAGGTAGCCGACCGCCTCGACCAGGTTCGTCTTGCCCTGCCCGTTCGGGCCGACGAAGGCGGTGACGCCCGGGTCCAGGGGCACCTCGACCCGGGCGTACGAACGGAAGTCGGCCAGCGACAGATGCGTGACGTGCATGGTCGTTCGCCGACCTCCCCAACTGGTGGTGCCTACTTCTTCTCGACCGCGTGGCCGCCGAACTGGTTGCGCAGCGCGGCGATCATCTTCATCTGCGGGGAGTCGTCCTGGCGGGACGCGAACCGCGCGAACAGCGACGCGGTGATCGCCGGCAGCGGCACCGCGTTGTCGATCGCGGCCTCCACAGTCCAGCGTCCCTCACCGGAGTCCTGTGCGTAACCCCGCAGGTCGCCGAGGTGCTCGTCCTCGTCGAGCGCGTTGACGGCCAGGTCGAGGAGCCAGGACCGGATCACCGTGCCCTCCTGCCAGGACCGGAAGACCTCGCGGACGTTCTCCACGGAGTCGACCTTCTCCAGCAGCTCCCAGCCCTCGGCGTAGGCCTGCATCATCGCGTACTCGATGCCGTTGTGGACCATCTTCGCGAAGTGGCCCGCGCCGACCTTGCCGGCGTGCACGGCGCCGAAGTCGCCCTCCGGCTTGAGGGCGTCGAAGACCGGCTGCACCTTGGCGACGTTCTCAGCGTCGCCGCCGTACATCAGCGCGTAGCCGTTCTCCAGGCCCCAGACGCCGCCGGAGACGCCGCAGTCGACGAAGCCTATGCCCTTGGCCGCCAGCTCCTCCGCGTGCTTCTCGTCGTCCGTCCAGCGGGAGTTGCCGCCGTCCACGACGACGTCGCCGGGCTCCAGCAGCTCGCCGAGCCGGTCGACGGTGGCCTGGGTGGCCTCGCCGGCCGGGACCATGACCCAGACCACGCGCGGGGCGCTGAGCTTGCCCACAAGCTCTTCCAGACTGTGGACGTCGGCGAGGTCCGCATTGCGGTCGTATCCGACGACGGTGTGGCCCGCGCGGCGGATCCGCTCGCGCATGTTGCCGCCCATCTTGCCGAGGCCGACGAGACCGAGCTCCATCAGTTGCTTTCCTTAGGTGTGCGAGGTGGCAAGGCGGCACCTCCGTACCCGCCGGATGCGTGCCGCGGCACTTTCGTACCCGCGCCGAGCCTAAACCCGGACGCCCGTGCACAGCTGTGGGCATACGCGCTCAGACGTACGCCCCCACCTGCGGGTTTTCCTCACCCTGTGGACAACCACCGACGACGCGGACGGCTCAGCCGCTCAGCCGCACCGGCATGATCAGGTACTTGTAGGCCTCGTCCGCCTCGGCGTCCAGCGCGGGCTTGCCGCTGAGCAGCGCCGGCTTCGTGGACGTCGTGAAGGACAGCTGGGCGACCGGCGAGTCGATGGCGCTCAGGCCGTCCAGCAGGAAGGTCGGGTTGAAGGCGATCGAGATGTCGTCGCCGTCCAGCTGGGCGTCGACCCTTTCCACAGCCTGTGCGTCGTCGCTGGAACCGGCCTCCAGGATGAGCACGCCCTGCTCGAAGCTGAGCCGCACCGGGGTGTTGCGCTCGGCGACCAGGGCCACACGCTTGACGGCCTCCACGAAGGGGGCGGTCTCGATCACGGCGACGCTGTTGAACTCCGTCGGGAACAGCGTCTTGTACTTCGGGAGGTCGCCCTCCAGGAGCCGCGTCGTCGTCCGGCGGCCGGCGCCCTCGAAACCGATCAGGCCCTCGCCCGCGCCCGAGCCGGACAGCGCCAGGATCACCTGGTCACCGCTGGTCAGCGCCTTGGCGGTGTCCTGGAGCGTCTTGGCGGGCACCAGTGCGACCGCGGAGACCTCCGGGTTCTCCGGCTTCCACAGGAACTCGCGGACCGCGAAGCGGTACCGGTCGGTCGAGGCGAGCGTCACCGAGTCGCCCTCGATCTCGATGCGCACACCGGTGAGCACGGGCAGCGTGTCGTCGCGGCCGGCGGCGATCGCGACCTGCTGTACGGCCGCGGCGAAGACCTCGCCGGGGACCGTGCCCGTCGCCTCCGGCATCTGCGGCAGCGCCGGGTACTCCTCCACCGGCAGGGTGTGGAGGGTGAAGCGCGAGGAGCCGCAGACCACCGTCGCCCGTACACCGTCTGTGGAAATCTCCACCGGCCGGTTGGGGAGGGCGCGGGAGATGTCGGCGAGCAGGCGGCCGGAGACGAGCACCGTGCCCTCCTCCTCGATCTCGGCCTCGACCGACACCCGCGCGGAGACCTCGTAGTCGAAGCTGGACAGGCTCAGCTGCCCCTCCTCGGCCTTCAGCAGCAGGCCGGCGAGGACCGGCGCCGGCGGACGGGCCGGGAGGCTGCGCGCCGCCCAGGCCACGGCCTCCGCGAGTACGTCGCGTTCCACCCGGATCTTCACTGTTGCCGCCTCCTGCTGTTGCCGGCGCTGCTCGCTCTGCCTGGCCTTCGTCGTCTGGGTCGGTGTCGTCGTTCCCCACGGGACCAGAACACCGGGGACCAGTCTGACGCACCCCACTGACAGTAGGTGCCCTTCGGGGTCAAGTCGTGACGGGGGACGGTCGGGCTCCGGAGAGCGAGTTGTGCACAGGACCCGCTTCGAAACGAATTCCGCTCTCTCTAAGGTCAGGAGTAGTAGTAGGGCCTGTGGATACCGTGGATAACCGCGTTTGCCCAGGTCAGAGCAGGAATTTTGTCCACTGGTCCTGTGGGCGGAGCCCGTGGACAACCGGGCGTATCTGTGGAGAACAGAAAGTTCTGCACACTCCGTGCACAGGGAGAGGCGACTTCTCCCCAACGCCGTCCCCAGGTTTACCCACCTTTCCCACAGCCCAACCCGGCACCCTGATGTGACGCCTTTCACTCGACGCGGTGACAGGGCGCGTCATGTTGCCGAACAGTGGACAGACATGTGGAGAAGCCCATGATCGTTGGGGACAACCGGCCCCAGCCTGTGGGTTGCCCGTGGACAACTCGATGCACAGCTTGTGGACCGTCCCGTCGTCCACAGCCTGTGGAGATCGTTCGTCCACGAATCCACAGGGAGCTGACCTGCCCTGATGATCCCTCAACAGCCTGGCCTGTGGACAGGATCGGGACAACTTCCCAGTCCCCAAGGTGTGGACGGAAAAAAGTGGCCCAATCTGTGGAGGACGGCCGTAACCCCGCAGGTAATCGAACAGCGGCTGGGACGGGCGTACGACCTCCGGGCACGACGCATGCGTCCCCCGGACACGACGCACGCGACCCCGGGCACGCGAAAAAGGCGCCCCCGGAGTGTCCGGAGGCGCCTGTGGGGCCTGTGGGGCCCGTGTCGGCGGCCGTCAGCCGTTCTTGATGCGGTTGGTCAGCTCGGTCACCTGGTTGTAGATGGAGCGCCGCTCCGCCATCAGATTGCGGATCTTGCGGTCGGCGTGCATCACCGTGGTGTGGTCCCGGCCGCCGAACAGGGCGCCGATCTTCGGCAGCGAGAGGTCCGTCAGCTCGCGGCACAGGTACATGGCGATCTGCCGGGCCGTCACCAGCGCGCGCCCGCGCGAGGTGCCGCACAGGTCTTCGACGGTGAGGCCGAAGTAGTCGGCGGTCGCGCCCATGATGGCCGTGGAGGTGATCTCGGGCGCGGAGTCCTCGCCGCCCGGGATCAGGTCCTTGAGGACGATCTCCGTCAGGCCCAGGTCGACCGGCTGCCGGTTGAGCGAGGCGAAGGCCGTCACCCGGATCAGCGCGCCCTCCAGCTCCCGGATGTTCCGCGAGATCCGGGAGGCGATGAACTCCAGTACCTCGGGCGGGGCGTTGAGCTGTTCCTGCACGGCCTTCTTGCGCAGGATCGCGATGCGCGTCTCCAGCTCGGGCGGCTGGACGTCCGTGGTCAGGCCCCACTCGAAGCGGTTGCGCAGCCGGTCCTCCAGCGTCACCAGCTGCCGGGGGGGCCGGTCGGAGGAGAGCACGATCTGCTTGTTGGCGTTGTGCAGCGTGTTGAAGGTGTGGAAGAACTCCTCCTGCGTCGACTCCTTGTCCGCCAGGAACTGGATGTCGTCGACGAGCAGGATGTCCATCTCGCGGTAGCGCTTGCGGAAGCTGTCGCCCTTGCCGTCGCGGATGGAGTTGATGAACTCGTTGGTGAACTCCTCGGAGCTCACGTAGCGCACGCGGGTGCCCGGGTAGAGGCTGCGTGCGTAGTGCCCGATGGCATGCAGCAGGTGGGTCTTGCCCAGCCCCGACTCCCCGTAGATGAAGAGCGGGTTGTACGCCTTCGCGGGCGCCTCGGCGACGGCGACGGCCGCCGCGTGGGCGAAGCGGTTGGAGGCGCCGATGACGAAGGTGTCGAAGAGGTACTTCGGGTTCAGGCGCGCGGTCGGCTCGCCCGGTCCGGTCGCCGGTGCCGGCTGCGCGGCGAGCGGACCGGGGGCGCCGGTGGCGGGGCCGGGGCCGACGGGGCCGCCGCGGTGCACGCGCCCGGAGCCGGACGGGGGCTCGGGCAGGTCCCGGCGGGGGCCGCGCTGGTCGTATTCACCGCGCGGGGAGTCGTATTCGCCGCGCGAGCTCTCGTACTCGCCCCGGGACTGCTCGTAGTCACCACGGGGGGACTCGTAGTCGCCGCGGGGCTTGTCGTACTCCCCGCGCGGTTGGTCGTACTCCCCGCGCTGCTTGTCGTAGTCGCCGCGCGGGGGGTCGTACGGCGGGCGCTCCGGCGACTGCGGCCGGTAGCCCTGCTGGTACGCGTCGTGGGGGTACGGCGCCGGGTCCTGGCCGTACGGCTCCTGCTGCGGTGAGGCGTAGGGGTCCCGCTCCGGGAAGCCGAGGCGCTGCTGCTGCCAGCCGTAGTCGTCCTGCTGCGTCTGGCGCGGCCAGGAGCCGGGCTCGGGGCGCTGGTACTCCTGCGGGTAGGCGGGCCGGGCGGTGGGCAGCTGGTCGGCGCGGTGGCGGCCGTATCCCTCGTACTCGTCGCGGCCCTGGCCGGGAGCGGGGAGCTCGGGCTCCTCGTAGTGGGGCTGGGGACGGCTCGGCGGCGCCTGCGGGGCGGGGCCGGCGGGCTCGCCCGCGGTGTCGTCGACGGTGATCGCGATGCGGATCGGGCGGCCGCACTCGCGGCTGAGGGTCTCGCTCACGACGGGGGCGAGACGGCCCTCCAGTACGCCTTTCGCAAATTCGTTCGGTACGGCGAGCAGGGCGGTGTCGGCGACCAGCGCCAGCGGCTGACAGCGCCGGATCCAGTGCTCGTCCTTCGACTCGACGCCCTGCCCGCGGCCTTCCCCGAGAAGTTGTTCCAGTACGCGTGGCCACACTGCGGCAAGATCGGCAGGTACGTCAGCCACAGGGCACGCTCTCTCACGAGTCCCTCGAAGGTGTGATTCGGGGACGGGTCGGGATGAAACTCGGATGGGGCAGGGATAAGGGAACGAATCGGAGTTCAGCCACGGTAGTCAGCGCGGCCGGTAGGGTTCAAGTTGTTGTCCCCAGCCTGTGGACAAGTGTCTCCCGGTCCTCGCTGGTTTGACCGAATGGCGCAGTCGCACGTACCGTAACCAGGTCGAGTTGTCGATGGCTGCTGCCGCCTGCCTCCGATGGGCACAAGTCACGTTCAAGGTGATCGAAAAGCGGTGCACTCGGGCGTAACGCGAGCTACTCGTGGGCGCACGGTGACAGCCAGGACGGCACCCCGCCAACACCCGATTCTTTCTGGAGCCCCCGAGTGAGCAAGCGCACCTTCCAGCCGAACAACCGCCGTCGCGCCAAGACCCACGGCTTCCGGCTGCGGATGCGTACCCGTGCCGGCCGCGCGATTCTCGCGACTCGCCGCAGCAAGGGTCGCGCCCGCCTGTCCGCCTGATCCCGGTCAGGTCATGACATCGTGCTGCCCACCGAGAACCGGCTGAGGCGGCGCGAGGACTTCGCGACCGCGGTACGACGAGGACGCCGGGCCGGCCGCCCGGCCCTCGTCGTCCACCTTCGAAGCGGTGCCACGGACCCGCACGCGCCTGGGGAGAGCGCTCCCCCGACACGTGCGGGTTTCGTCGTGAGCAAAGCCGTAGGAGGCGCGGTGGTGCGCACCAAGGTGAAGCGCAGGCTTCGCCATCTGGTGCGCGACCGGATCCACCTGTTTCCCCCCGGTAGCCTGGTAGTCGTACGAGCGCTGCCCGGTGCGGGTGACGCCGACCATGCACAGCTGGCCCGAGACCTGGACGCCGCCCTGGAGCGGCTACTGGGAGGGGGCGCGCGATGAAGTACCCGCTACTGGCTCTGATCAAGCTCTACCAGTGGACGATCAGTCCGCTGCTGGGGCCGGTGTGCAAGTACTACCCGTCGTGCTCCCACTACGGCTACACGGCCATCGACCGGCACGGAGCCGTCAAGGGCACGGCGCTCACGGCATGGCGCATCCTGCGATGCAATCCGTGGTCGCTGGGCGGCGTGGACCATGTCCCGCCGCGCAAGCGTCCGCGGTGGCACGAAATGCTGCGTGACGCCTGGCGTGCACGTAAGGGCGGGCCCTCCGCCGCCGAACCGGCCACCGAAGGACGGACGGCTCCCACGAGCCCCTCCGGCCCCTCGGGCCCGGCCGCAGAGACCTCGCCCCATGCCCAAGGAGCATGATTAGTGGACACGATTGCCAGCCTGTTCAGCTTTATCACCTGGCCCGTCTCCTGGGTCATCGTCCAGTTCCACACGGTGTACGGGGCGATCTTCGGACCTGACACCGGATGGGCCTGGGGCCTGTCCATCGTGTCCCTGGTGGTCCTCATCCGCATCTGCCTGATCCCGCTCTTCGTGAAGCAGATCAAGGCGACGCGCGGTATGCAGACGCTCCAGCCGGAGATGAAGAAGATCCAGGAGCGCTACAAGAACGACAAGCAGCGTCAGTCCGAAGAGATGATGAAGCTGTACAAGGAGACGGGCACCAACCCGCTCTCCTCGTGCCTTCCCATCCTGGCGCAGTCCCCGTTCTTCTTCGCCCTGTACCACGTGCTCAACGGCATCGCGTCCGGTGACACCGTCGGTGCGGTCAACCAGAAGCTCCTGGAGAGCGCGCAGCAGGCCCACATCTTCGGTGCCCCGCTGGCCTCCAAGTTCTTCAGCAGCGAGAGCGACGTCGCCGCCCTCAACGCCTCGCTGACCGACGTGCGGGTCGTCACCGCGATCATGATCGTGCTGATGTCCGCGTCGCAGTTCTTCACCCAGCGCCAGCTGATGACGAAGAACGTCGACACCACGGTGAAGACTCCGTTCATGCAGCAGCAGAAGATGCTGATGTACGTCTTCCCGGTCATGTTCGCCGTTTTCGGCGTGAACTTCCCCGTCGGTGTCCTCGTCTACTGGCTGACCACCAACGTGTGGACCATGGGCCAGCAGATGTACGTCATCCGCAACAACCCGACGCCGGGTTCCAAGGCCCAGGCCTCCTACCTGGAGCGGCTGCACAAGAGCGTCACCGAGCACGGCAAGACGCGCGGCCGGGGCGAGAGGGCCGTCGTGAAGGCCATCGTCGCCAAGGGCCGGGACCGCAACGAGTTCGAGCGCAAGTTCATCAACGGCCTGAACAAGGCGGGTCTCGCCGCCCAGCCCGACGGCAACGTGATCAAGAGCGATGCCTCCGCGGCCGCTCAGAGCGAGGACGGCACGGCCGTCGCCACCGGCACGCCCAAGCGTCAGCAGCCCAAGCGCCAGAGCAAGTCGCAGCGCCACCAGTCCACCAAGCCGGCCGGTGAGGCGGAGACGAAGACCTCGCTCACCAAGTCCGACGAGCCGGAGGACGGCAAGCAGGCCGCCAAGCCCGCCGATACCGCCAAGAAGTCCGGACAGCAGAAGCCCGCCCAGCAGAAGGGCGGCGGCACCCGCAGCAAGGCCCAGTCCGGGCAGCGCAAGGGCCCGCAGCGGCCCAAGTCCCCGTCGAAGAAGTAAGAAGGAGTCCATCCCGTGACGGAAGGCACCACCGCCGCCGCTGCCGAGGGCGCAGACACCCTCTCCCGCCTCGAGCAGGAGGGCGAGATCGCCGCGGACTACCTGGAGGGCCTGCTCGACATCGCCGACCTCGACGGCGACATCGACATGGACGTCGAGGCAGACCGTGCCTCTGTCTCGATCATCAGCGACTCGAACAGCCGCGACATCCAGAAGCTGGTCGGCCGGGACGGTGAGGTGCTGGAGGCTCTGCAGGAGCTGACGCGCCTGGCCGTGCACCGGGACACCGGTGACCGCAGCCGACTGATGCTCGACATCGCCGGCTACCGCGCCCAGAAGCGCGCCGAGCTGTCCGAGCTGGGCGCCAAGGCCGCGGCCGAGGTCAAGAGCAGCGGCGAGTCCGTGCGGATGAAGCCGATGACCCCGTTCGAGCGCAAGGTCGTGCACGACGCGGTCAAGGCCGCAGGGCTGCGCAGCGAGTCCGAGGGCGAGGAGCCCGAGCGCTTCGTCGTCGTGCTTCCCGCCTGATCGGTTCTCTCGTTCTCCGGCCCCGTCTGTTGCGCAGGCGGGGCCGAGTTTTGTCAGCCTGATAGTTCTGGTGGTTCTGGCACCGGCGCCTGGTGCGCCGGGCGCCGTACGGAAGGACGGTCCCCGTGACGGAGGCAGCGGAGCTTCCCCCTGTACCCGAGCAGGCACGTGCCGTGTTCGGCGATCGCTACGCGGACGCGGTCCGCTATGCGGAGCTGCTTGCCGAGGCGGGGGTGAAGCGCGGTCTGATCGGCCCGCGTGAGGTTCCCCGTCTGTGGGAGCGGCATCTGCTGAACTGTGCGGTGCTCTCGGAGGTCGTGCCCGAGGGAGTGACGGTGTGCGACGTCGGGTCGGGCGCGGGTCTGCCCGGGATCCCGCTGGCGCTGGTCCGGGACGACCTGAAGATCACTCTGCTGGAGCCGCTGTTGCGGCGCACGAACTTCCTGACCGAGGTCGTGGAGCTGCTGGGCCTGGACCATGTGACCGTCGTGCGCGGCCGGGCCGAGGAGGTCATGGGCAAGATGCCGCCGGTGCACGTGGTGACGGCTCGTGCTGTCGCACCGCTCGACCGGCTGGCCACCTGGGGGATTCCCCTGCTGCGCCCGTACGGCGAGATGCTCGCGCTCAAGGGCGACACGGCGGAGGAGGAGCTGAAGGCGGCGGCCACCGCGCTGAGCAAGCTGGGTGCCGAGAAGACTTCCGTCCTTCAGGTGGGCGAGGGCGTCGTGGATCCTCTGTCCACCGTGGTGCGGGTCGAGGTCGGTGAGAGCCCTGGTGGTGTGCGCTTCGCCGCCAAGCGGGCCAAGGCGGCTCGGACGGGGCGGACGCGTCGGCGTCGCGGCTGACCCGTCCTGGCGTCCGGCGGTACTCCACACAAGCTGCCAAACCTACGCATGCCGGAGTGTCGCGGGAGTTCGGCATCGCGCGCTGTGCATCGTGTTTCACGTGAAACGTCGCTCACTGCTGCACGGCATCATCAGTCGCGGCCGCGCTGCGGCCGACCCCCGCGACCGAAAGCCTCTCGGGTCGCTCGGAGAGGGGGTGGAGTTGTCCACAGAGGTGGATTTCTCCACAGAACACCAGGCCTCACTGGTTCATGACCCCGAAGGCATGGGAGGCTCTGTTCATTGCGAGCCTGAAGTCGAGGAGAGTGAATCCTTGCGGTCCGACGCCAATATCGCGGGACCGATGACCGATCCGGTCCCCGGTCCCCGTACCGAGTCGATGGGAGCGGATGTTTCACGTGAAACACCGCCTCCGATGGACGACACTCCGATCGGTCGCGCTGCCCAACTGGCGGTGGAGGCTCTGGGGCGCGCCGGCGAAGGGCTGCCGCGACCCGAGCAGACCCGGGTCATGGTGGTGGCCAACCAGAAGGGCGGTGTGGGCAAGACGACGACGACCGTCAACCTTGCCGCCTCACTCGCCCTCCACGGTGCCAGAGTCCTGGTCGTCGACCTGGACCCGCAGGGCAACGCGTCCACCGCCCTGGGCATCGATCACCACGCCGACGTCCCCTCCATCTACGACGTACTCGTCGAGAGCCGGCCACTCTCGGAAGTGGTCCAGCCGGTCCCGGATGTCGAGGGTCTGTTCTGCGCGCCCGCCACGATCGACCTCGCCGGCGCCGAGATCGAACTGGTCTCTCTGGTCGCCCGGGAGAGCCGACTCCAGAGGGCGATCGCCTCGTACGAGCAGCCGCTGGACTACATCCTCATCGACTGCCCGCCCTCCCTCGGTCTGCTGACGGTCAACGCGCTTGTCGCGGGCCAGGAAGTGCTGATCCCGATCCAGTGCGAGTACTACGCGCTGGAAGGTCTGGGACAGCTGCTCCGCAACGTCGACCTGGTGCGAGGGCACCTCAACCCGACGCTGCATGTGTCGACCATCCTGCTCACCATGTACGACGGCCGGACGCGGCTCGCGTCCCAGGTCGCGGACGAGGTACGCAGCCACTTCGGCGCAGAGGTGCTGCGGACGAGCATTCCCCGCTCGGTCCGTATCTCCGAGGCCCCTAGCTACGGGCAGACGGTACTGACCTACGATCCAGGATCGAGTGGAGCCCTCTCCTACCTGGAGGCGGCACGTGAGATGGCCCTGAAGGGTGTGGGCGTCCAATACGAGGCGACGCACGCTCACCTCGGCGCACAGAATGACCCGAACATGGTGGAGGGGATCCAGTGAGTGAGCGACGGAGGGGGCTGGGCCGTGGTCTGGGCGCACTGATCCCCAACGCCCCGACGGAGAAGTCGGTGGCTTCGGCAGCGCTGGGGAACGCGGTCTCCGCTTCTCCGGGGACGATGCCGCTGCTGCCGAACGAGCGAGGGGTGGCCGCGGCGAAGGTGGCCACGCTGCCCCCTGTTTCACGTGAAACGGAGGAGCCGACGGCGGCATCCGGTGGCGCGGAGGGTCTCCGGGCACCCATGGGGGCGCACTTCGCCGAGGTTCCTCTCGACGCCATCACGCCGAACCCGAAGCAGCCGCGAAAGGACTTCGACGACGACGCGCTGGCCGAGCTGGTCACCTCCATCAGGGAGGTCGGGCTCCTCCAGCCGGTCGTCGTCCGGCCGATCGGCCAGGGTCGCTATGAGCTGATCATGGGCGAGCGTCGTTTCCGGGCTTGCCGCGAGCTGGAGCTGGAGGCCATTCCGGCCATCGTCCGGGCCACCGAGGACGAGAAGCTTCTCCTGGACGCCCTCCTGGAGAACCTGCACCGTGCCCAGCTGAACCCGCTGGAAGAGGCCTTCGCCTATGACCAGCTGCTGAAGGACTTCAACTGCACGCACGACCAGTTGGCCGACCGGATCGGGCGCTCCCGGCCTCAGGTCTCCAACACGCTGCGTCTGCTGAAGCTCTCGCCGAAGGTGCAGAACCGGGTGGCCGCGGGTGTGCTCTCCGCAGGGCATGCCCGGGCGCTGCTCTCCGTCGACGACCCGGAGGAGCAGGACCGCCTCGCGCACCGCATCGTGGCCGAAGGGCTCTCCGTGCGGTCGGTCGAGGAGATCGTGACCCTGATGGGTTCCCGGCCCCAGAAGCCGCAGCGTGCCAAGGGCCCGCGTGCCGGTTCTCTGGTCTCCCCGGCGCTCTCCGACCTGGCGACGCGGCTGTCCGACCGCTTCGAGACCCGAGTGAAGGTCGACCTGGGACAGAAGAAGGGCAAGATCACCGTGGAGTTCGCCTCCATGGACGACCTTGAGCGGATCCTGGGAAGCCTCGCCCCCGGTGAAGGGCCCGTGCTGCAGAAGGGCCTCCTGGACGACGAGGACGAGGGCCTCGACTCCTGAAACGCAGGCCGCCAGGGCGGGCCGTGTCCGGTGCATACCGGAACACGGCCCGCCCTTTGCTTTGCGTCGGTGTCGGGGCCGGCGCATCGTGGATACGATGCGATCGGGATGCGTCATCACCTGGCAGTACCTCTGAGAGGAAGGCAGGGGCCATGCGCACGATGGGCCGCACCGGACTGGTGAGCGCGGGCTTGGGACTGGGCGCCGTCGGTGGCTTCATCGGCAGCCTGCTCAGGGAACGGAGCGCTCTGACAGCCGCTCGTGACGCGGCAGGCGAAGGAAGCGAGGAACAGCCTTCATGGGGCGCCGGCTCGTACCGCTCACGCTGGACAACCTTCAGGACCTTCCCCAGGGCTGTCGCTCGTGTGTCTTCTGGGAACTGGATCCCGTCAGCGGCGAAGCCGCGGTAAAGGCCGGGACGCCCGGCCTGGAGAAGGAGTCCTGGATCTCCGCGGTGCTGCTGGACTGGGGATCGTGCGGCCGGGTGGTCTATGTCGACGATGTTCCGGTGGGCTTCGTCCTCTACGCTCCGCCGGCCTACGTGCCCCGCTCGACAGCGTTCCCCACCAGCCCCGTCTCGTCCGACGCGGTCCAGCTGATCACAGGGTTCGTGATGCCGGGCTACCAGGGCCAAGGCCTCGGGCGCGTGATGGTCCAGACGGTTGCCAAGGATCTGCTGCGCCGGGGCTTCAAGGCGATCGAGGCCTTCGGGGACGCACGCTGGAAGGAACCGGCCTGTGTCCTTCCCGCGGAGCATCTGCTGGCGGTGGGCTTCAAGACGGTCCGGCCCCACCCCCGCCATCCGCGGCTGCGGCTGGATCTGCGGTCCACGCTGTCCTGGAAGGAAGACGTGGAGTTGGCGCTGGACCGTCTGCTCGGAGCTGTCCAGAAGGAACCCGCGCTGCGTCCGCTCTAACAACGAGCCGGGGCGAGGAAGCTGCCGCAAACGAAGGGGCCGACCCATCCGGGTCGGCCCCTTCGTGTTTCACGTGAAACGTCAGTCGGCGATGAAGTCCTCGAGGTCGCGAACGATCGCGGCCTTCGGCTTGGCGCCGACGATGGTCTTGGCCACCTCGCCACCCTGGTAGACGTTCAGGGTCGGGATGGACATGACGCCGTACTTGGCGGCCGTACCCGGGTTCTCGTCGATGTTCAGCTTGACGATCTCGATCTTGTCGCCGTACTCGGCGGCGATCGCCTCCAGAGACGGCGCGATCTGGCGGCAGGGACCGCACCAGGCGGCCCAGAAGTCCACCAGGACGGGCTTGTCGCTCTTGAGGACGTCCTGCTCGAAGGAGTCGTCGGTCACTTGCTTCAGGGTGCCGGCCACGGCGGGCTCCTTAAATGGTTGGTACGGGGGATGGGGGTCAGACAGCGGTCTTCTCGGGCTCCGCCTTGTCCTCGTCGCTGAGCGCGGCGAGGAAGCGCTCGGCGTCGAGAGCGGCGGAGCAGCCGGTGCCGGCCGCGGTGATCGCCTGGCGGTAGGTGTGGTCGACCACGTCACCGGCGCCGAAGACACCGGTCAGGTTGGTCCGCGTCGACGGAGCCTCGACCTTGAGGTAGCCCTCCGCGTCCAGGTCGAGCTGGCCCTTGAAGAGCTCGGTCCGCGGGTCGTGCCCGATCGCGATGAACAGGCCCGTCACCGGCAGGTCCGAGAGTTCGCCGGTCTTCACATTGCGCAGCTTCAGGCCGGACAGCTTCTGGTCGCCCTGGACCTCCGCGATCTCGCTGTCCCAGACGAACGTGATCTTCGGGTCAGCGAAGGCGCGCTCCTGCATCGCCTTGGAGGCGCGCAGCGTGTCCCGGCGGTGGACGATCGTCACGGACTTGGCGAAGCGGGAGAGGAACGTGGCCTCCTCCATCGCGGTGTCACCACCGCCGATCACCGCGATGTCCTGGTCCTTGAAGAAGAATCCGTCACAGGTCGCGCACCAGGAGACGCCGCGTCCGGAGAGGGCGTCCTCGTTCGGCAGGCCGAGCTTGCGGTGCTGCGAGCCGGTGGTGATGATGACGGCCTTGGCCCGGTGCACCGTGCCCGCGGTGTCGGTGACGGTCTTGATCTCGCCGGACAGGTCCACGGCGACGACATCGTCCGGGATCAGCTCGGCGCCGAAGCGCTCGGCCTGGGCGCGCATGTTGTCCATGAGCTCAGGGCCCATGATGCCGTCCTGGAAGCCGGGGAAGTTCTCCACCTCGGTGGTGTTCATCAGTGCTCCGCCCGCGGTGACGGCTCCTTCGAACACCAGCGGCTTCAGCGAAGCGCGCGCGGTGTACAGGGCCGCCGTGTAGCCGGCGGGCCCGGAGCCGATGATGATCACGTTTCGGACGTCGCTCACGGCTGCATTCCTCGTCTCTGGACTAGCTTCTTCGGGGCCGGGTGAAGCTGCACTCGGAACTCTCACCCCACCTAACGGATCCTACGGGGCGCGCATTCCCGCCGTGCCCGGGCACACGGGAACGGCTCCGGGCGCGGGACGGGATGGAAGAACCTGATCGCTACGAGCGTGCGTAGGAGTGCTTCAGGAGGATCTCGGCCTTGCTGACGGCGGGCTCCCGCACGCACGACGAGTCGACGATGTAAGCGGTGACCCGCGAGTCGTTGGAAGCGTCGGGCAGGACCACGAGCAGGACGTCCTTGCCCTGGTAGACGCCCTTCTCCGTGGCGATCACCGCATCGTCGCGGCCGATGCCCTTCTCGACGCACTCCGGGATCGTCGGCTGCTTGAAGACATGGTTCTCTGCACCGGTCTCGTTGCCGTTCTCGGACTCCGTGCCGAAGGTGCGGGGGGTACGCGGTCCGCTCTCGTTGCCCTGCCCCTCCACGAGGAGGCCGGTGACCTTGTCCTGGAGCTTGCCCTCGGAGAAGGTGTCCGCCGGTGCCGACTGCTGTCCGTGGGCAGTGTCGTCCGACGGGCTCCCGCCGGTCAGGGAGGACACGACGACCGAACCGAGGCCGATGGCGGCTGCGGCGGCCACGGCGCCGAGTACGGCGATCCTGCGCCTGCCACCACGCCGGCGGTCCTTGCGTCCCGGGCCGGTGGAGGAGGGACGGGCATGCCCGGCGGGACGGTCGGCTGCCGCCGATGCCGAGGGTGATGCCGATGTTTCACGTGAAACACGCGCGCTGTCGTCGCTGGACGCGGCTTCCCCTGCGGGGGCCTTTAGCGACGCCTCGGCCGCCAGGGCGGCGTCGATGCGCTCGGCCACGTCGTCCGGCATCCGTTCCGGCTCCGGCAGGGCGCCGAGCAGTCCCTGGATCTCCTCCAGCGAGGCATAGACGTCCGCGCAGGGGTCGCACTCCTCCAGATGCCGCCGTATGTCGGTCGTCCGGGCGGTCGGGAGGAGGCCCTCGGCGAGGTCGGCGATCTCGGCGACGTCCGGGTGCCCGGCCCTGTCTGTCGTCGACGACGTCACGCTCGTCCACCTCCGCCCTTCACTGCGGCTGAATCGCTCGGCCCGATCTCCGGCGGACCCGCACGGTGCGGTCCCGCTGCCGGTGGGACGGATGTCCCCGGCGTCCGGTTCCGCTCGGCTCCCGACTTCCTGTCCTCGCCGCTCCCGCCACTGCCCTCCGGGCGTAGATGGGAGAGCTGCGGCAGGAGTCTGGCTCTGCCCCGGGCGCACCTGCTCTTGATCGTGCCGGTCGGCACGTCGAGGATCCGGGCGGCCTCGGCGACGGGGTAACCCTGCATGTCCACCAGGACGAGGGCCGCCCGCTGGTCGGCCGGCAGGGTGCCCAGGGCCTTCAGCAGCTGGCGGTGCAGGTCGTTGCGTTCGGCGGGGGCGGAGGCCGACTCGTGCGGCTCCAGCAGCTGCTCCAGGCGCTCGGTGTCGTCGACCGGAGCGGTCTTCCGGGAAGCGGCCTTGCGTGCCCGGTCCAGACAGGCGTTCACGGTGATCCGGTGCAGCCACGTCGTGACGGCCGCCTGTCCGCGGAAGGTGTGGGCGGCCCGGTAGGCGGAGACGAGCGCGTCCTGAACGGCGTCAGCCGCCTCCTCCCGGTCCCCCAGCGTCCGCAGAGCCACGGCCCAGAGCCGGTCGCGGTGACGGCGCACGAGCTCACCGAAGGCGTCGGGATGGCCGTCGACATGGCTGGCCAAGAGGTCCTGATCGCTCATGTCGCCGAGCGAAGGCTCTTCCTGCACGACTCCCCTCCCTCCGCGGGCGACTCACGAACGCGTCAGCTGGTCACCTTGACGTCCACTACTCTCCCGCGGAAATTGCCGTCGTCGGTTGGCGGCAACTGGGTCAGCCAGACCAGCAGGTAGCGCGCCTGGAGTGGCTCTCCGGGCTTGAGCGTCACCGTGGTGCCGGTGCCCTCAGCGGCCTTCGTGTACCCGTCGATGCTCTGCGGCTCGGTGGTGTCCGTTCCGGCGGACCGCAGCTCGACGGAGGTGTTTCCGACGAACGATACGGTCACCTCGCCCACCTGCTGGACCTTCCCGAGGTCGAGGACGACACCGAGCCCCGACTTCAGGCGCCCGAAGTCGGCGCTCTTGTAGTAGTCGGTCTGCCAGTAGGTACCGGGAGCGCCGTCGTAGACATTGCCGATGTCCGACGGTTTCTCGGAGCCGTCACCGAGGGGGTCGAAGTCGCGCGCGCCCGTGATGGCGACGGGCTGCCCGCCGGCGGCCGGCTTCTTCGGGCTCTTGTCGTCGTCGCCGTCCGTCGTCTGCGTCTGGTTCTGGTCGTCGGACTTGCCGCCGCGCTCCATGAGCGCGTCCGCCAGCTGCCAGCTGCCCAGGCCGAGGGCGGCGATCAGCAGAGCGGAGACGCTCCACTTCAGTGCCTTGCCGGTACGGCTCTGCAGCGGGGGCGGCGGCGCCTGCACCTCCTGGGTGGCGCCGGGACGCGGTGCCGGACGGCCGTACGCGCCCTGCTGGTAGGCGGTGCGCTGGTAGTCGGGCGGTGCGGTGTACGACGGCTCCGGCGGGCGGATGCGGGGCATCTCGCCGATCGCCTTCACCAGCTCCTCCGGCGTGGTGCACGGGGCCTCGTGCCGGGAAGCGGTCGCGCCGTCGTTGGCGAGCGCCCGCATGGCCAGTTCGGACAGACCGCGGTGGACACCCGCGCGGACCTGGTCCGGCGGGATCAGCCCGATGTCCTTGGGCAGACCGGCCAGACCGTGGGCGTCGCTCTCGTACGGCCAGCGCTGGGTGAGCGTGGCGTACAGCAGGGCGCCGATGGCCTCCGTGTCGGTGCGCTGGGGGGACGCTGAACTGATGCCGCGCAGTGCGGCGTTGACGGCGAGTCCGCGGATCCGCCACTGGCCCGACGATGTACGCAGCACCGCGTTGGGGCTCAGCCGCAGATGCGCGAGACCCTCACGGTGGGCGGCCGCCATGGCGGAGGACACCTGACTGACCATCTGGTAGGCGTCGTACACCTCCAGCGGGCCCGAGGCGAGGAGCGCGGTCAGCTCCGTGGCGTCGGGGAGCCATTCGTGGACGACGTAGACGAGGTCGTTGTCCTCGACGGCGTCCAGCACCTGGACGAATCGGGGGTCGCCGAGCAGCGCGGAGGAACGTGCCGCGGCCAGCACGGAGCGGGCCCGCGTGTGGTCGGTCGGCAGGATGTGGACTCCGACGGCGCGGCGGAGCTTCTCGTCGACGGCGCGCCAACTGCTGAAGCCGTCCAGACGGGTGACGCACTCCTCGAGGCGGTACCGTCTGGCGAGCTTGTGTCCGCTGTGCAGTTCGGGAGGCGAGGCCTTGCCGGTTTCCTCGCTCGTGGGGGTCCCCTGTGCCTCGTCGCTGTCCGTGTCCCGCTCCCGGTTGTTGGCCACCCCGTCGGCCGTGGACTGGTCCGCCTGTGCGGTCAGCGGCTCATCACCGCTGTTGTCTGCCACGTCGACGGCAGCTGTGCTCCGTTCCGCCACCGTCGTTCCTGCCTCCCCATTCGATGCGCGTCGGCCGACTCCCGATGTGCGCGTCCGACGCCGAACCCAATTGTGCCCACAGTCCGGCGCTATGCACGACACACGGCGGCGGACGATGGTTGTGCGCCTACCCCGGGTCTCAGCGTCCCAGGCGTCCGCGCACCATGCCGACCAGAGAGTTGACCTCCTCGATGCGCATCCGGCGGGCAGCGACGAAGAAGACACCGAACAGCAGCAGCCCGCCGGCCAGCAGCGCGGCGAACGATCCCACGACACCCTGACCGAGCGACTTGGTGATGGCGTAGCAGGCCGCGCCACTGAGCAGGACGGCCGGGACGGACGCGATGCACAGCCGGGCGTACGTCCGCAGCACCCGGGCGCCGTCAAGGTCGCCGCCGAGCCGCTTGCGCAGCCTGCGCCAGGCGATGCCCACGCCGATCACGTAGGCCAGGCCGTAGGAGGCAGCCATGCCGACCACGGCCCAGCGGGCCGGCAGCAGGAGGAAACAGAGTCCCGAGGCGGCGGCGTTGACCACGGCCACGATGACCGTGTTGTAGAAGGGCGTCCGGGTGTCCTCGTAGGCGTAGAAGGCGCGCAGGACGACGTACTGGACGGAGTACGGGATGAGGCCGAGGCCGAAGGCCATCAGCATGTAACCCATGTTGGTGGCCGCGCCGGTGCCCGAGGAGCCGAAGATCAGGGTGCACATCGGCACGCCCAGGGCCAGGAAACCGAAGGAGACCGGCACGATGGCCACGGCCGTCGTGCGCAGGCCCTGGGAGATGTCGTCGCGCACCGCGCCGCCGTCCTCCTCGGACGCCGAGCGGGAGATGCGGGGCAGCAGGGCGGCCATCAGGGAGACGGTGATGATCGCCTGCGGCAGACCCCAGATGAGCTGGGCGTTGGCGTAGGCGCTGAAACCGGTGCCGGGGATGTCCGTGTCCGTGACCGACGCCGTGGCCAGCTGGGTGACGACGAGGGCGCCCGCCTGGTTGGCGAGGACGAACAGGATCGTCCACTTGGCGAGCATCGCGGCCTTGCCCAGGCCGTGACCCTTCCAGTCGAACCGGAGCCGGAGCCGGAACCCGGTCTCGCGCAGATACGGGATCATCGCCAGGGCCTGGACCACGAGGCCGAGGAGAACGCCGACGCCGAGCAGTCGCTCGCCCTCCGGCGGGATGTTCTCCACCGTCATCCCGGAGTTCCCCGCGGTGCCGTAGACCCAGATGAACGTGCCGAGCGTGACGATGATGACGATGTTGTTCAGGACCGGAGTCCACATCATCGCGCCGAACCTGCCGCGCGCGTTGAGGATCTGTCCCATCACCACATGGACGCCCATGAAGAAGATGGACGGCAGGAAGTAGCGGGTGAAGGTGACGGCGGTCTCGTTGGCCGCGGGGTTCGTGGCGACCGGGTTCGAGAGCGCTCGCACCAGCAGCGGCGCGGCGAGCATCGCGAGCGCGGTTAGCACGCCGAGCGCCACCATGACGAGGGTCAGCAGGCGGTTGGCGTATGCCTCGCCACCGTCGTCGTCCTCCTTCATGGCACGGACGAGCTGCGGCACGAACACCGAGTTGAGGCCGCCACCGACGGTCAGGATGTAGATCATCGTCGGTAGCTGGTAGGCGATCTGGAAGGACTCGCCCAGCAGGGCGAGCCCCAGCGCCGAAACGATCATCGCCGATCGGATGAATCCCGTCAGCCGCGACACCATCGTGCCCGCGGCCATCACGGCGCTCGACTTCAGCAGGCCACCCGCGCGCCCGCCCTTCTTGGCCGCGCCGGCCGGAGCGGCCGCGGGAGCCGGCTCGGGCTCCACGAGAGGGGCCTCGGCAGCTTCCGGGGTCGGGGCGACCGCGTACTGGCCGGGAGCGGGGGGCGCGTGCTGCTCATGCCCCGGTGCCGGGCCGCCGTACTGGCCGGGCGCCGGAGGGTTGCCGTAGGGGGCGGGCCCTTGCGGGGCACCGTACTGGGCCGGTCCCTGCGGGCCGCCGTACTGAGCGGGGCCCCCGGGGGCGCCGTACTGAGCGGGTCCCTGGGGGCCGCCGTACTGGGCCGGTCCCTGGGGAGCGCCGTACGGCCCCGGTGCCTGGGCGGGCGCGGGTACGCCGCCGTGGTCGTCGTACGAGGGGTGGCCGCCGCCCTGCTGCTGGTCGCGGAAGAGGTGCGCGAAGGCGTCCGGCTCGTGGCGCTGGTCACCGGCCTGGGTGACCAGGTCGTCCACGCCGACGAACTGGGTGGTCCGCGGGTCGTCGCCGTACGGCAGGTACTGCGTCGGGCCCTCCGGTTCGGGGGCCGGGGTCTGCCCCCAGACGCGCGGGTCGGGGGCGTGCGGCGACTGGGCGGGCTGGGAGTACAGCGGCTGCTGCGGCGGGTACGCGGCCGGAGGCGGCGGGGGGTGCGCGGCCCGGTCGTAGAGCGCCTCGGAGACCGGGTCCTGGGCGGAGAGGTCCTGTGCCCGGTAGGGGTCCTGGTCGTAGGCGTCCTGGAGGTACGTGTCCGCGGGCGGCTGCGGCGGCGTCTGACGGGGGTCCTGCGGTGGGCCCTCGGGGTGGCCCGAGCCGTCCGCGGACCGACCGCGGTCACCGTCGTACGGCGCGTTCATCGCTACCCCACCTCATCGTCCCGGGCCGACCGGCCACGACATCCTCAACGGTCCACTCTCTCACCCGTGCCGGACGGGTCCGTGCTTTCCGTTGCGGTGTTTGGTGTCGGGTCACTCGGCTGCTCGGGGTCGCCTGCCCGGGCCGTTGCCTCGGACTCCTTCTTGAGACGCCCCTCGGCGCCGTCCGGGTTCTCCGGTCCGTCCTCGGGGTCCTCCGACGTCTCCGACCCGTCGGCCCCGCCCTTCTCGGCGTCCCGGGCCGCGGCGCGCTTGCGCTGCGTGTACATCCGGAAACCGGCCAGGACGAGCAGCAGGACACCGCCGCCGATGACGAGCATCACGGTGGCCGTGATCTCGGTGACCTTCACGTCGAAGGTGACGGGCTCGCCGTACTTGCGTCCGTCCATCGTGTACAGCTGGGCGATCACCGTCGCCCGGCCGTTGGCATTGGCGGACGTGGTGAACTTCACCGACTGGCTGTGGCCGCCGGAGACCTGGATCGGCTGCTCCTGGTACCGGTCGCCGTCGATCTCCAGGCGCGTCGGGTTGGTCGAGGTGAGCCGCAGGACCAGGGGCCCGACGTCCTGCACGAGATTGTTCTGCACCGTCACGGGGATGGTGGCGCTGCGTCCGGAGAGCTTGGTCTCGGACTTGTCGATCAGTCTGACCCGGCCGGTGAGCCCGTTGAGGTAACCCTTCACGCCGTCGCGGAACGACTCCGCCTCGGTGGCCCGGCCCCGCCAGGACACGGACATCTCCCGGTTGAGGGCGCGTCCGAAGGGGGTCACCACGCGGGACGGGTTCGACAGGACGACCTGGAAGTTGTCGAGCGTGCCCTGGGTCCGGGCGATCTCCTCGAACGCCGACCGCGGCAGCTCGTTCTTGCGGAGTTCCGAGGGGTACGACGAGGATCCCGGGATCTTCGTGGTGGCGTCCGGGTCCGGCTTGGCCGCGGCGGCGGCGCCCAGTTTCTGGGAGTCGGACCAGGTGCTCCCCTGCAGGGCGCGCAGCGCCTCGGCCATCGCGCGTGCCTGGCTCCCGGACGGCATGCGCTGCGGTGCGATGACCACGCTGCGCTGCTTTCCGGTCTGGAGGCCCAGGCCCAGGCTCTGGGCGAGGAACCGCTGCACCGCCAGCGTGGACGAGGACGCCTTCGTCAGGTCGCCCTCGAACGCCGTGGACAGCCGTGCGTCCGCGACGACGGCCGTGGTGCCGCCGCCGACGGGCCGGGCGGCGGAGGGCGTGTACGACAGACCGTTGCTCTCCTGGAGGCTGTCGCTGCGGGCGATCACCTTGTCGGCGCCGGCGGAGGTCGCGACCTTGACGATCGACCGGTCGACGGCGCCGTCCACGGGCCAGGCGAACTCGGTGCTCGGCTTCACGTGGAGGATCGTCCCGACCGTGTCCTCGATGACGTCCGTGGCGCTCTTCAGCTGGCTCAGCGAGCCGGTGACGTTCGTGCCGTTGTGGGCCAGGGACGCCAGGTCGGGGTCGGCGAAGGGGAGGGCGACGACCTCCTTGTCGGCCACCGCGTCCTGCAGGTCCGCGAGCCACTGCTTGGCGACGTCCTGATGGGTTCCGGCGACGGTGTTCTCGCCGTCCCGGACGCGGTAGCTGCCGGTCATCGCGTCGACGGAGGCCAGCAGGTCCGGGTCGACCACCCAGGTGACGTCGAGATCCTTGCCCAGCGCGAGCATCTGGTTCAGCCGGCCGCCGGGGGAGATCTCCTTGGCCAGGTCGTCATTGAGGAGGACCGGCGTCTGCTCCTCGTTCGGCCCCGTCTCGGCGGCCATGTGCGTGGTGGAGATCAGCGGCCACAGGGCCGTGGTCTTCGTCTTGGTGTCGGCCCCGCCGGGCTGCCACGGCAGGAAGGTCCGCTGGATGCCGAGGATCTGCTCCCACGGCTGCGCGGAGGTCTGACCGGAGAGCGAGACGGCGAATTCGTAGACGCCGTCCTCGCCGAGGTTCAGGTCGTCGGCGGGCACGGAGATGTTGAAGTGCTCGGCCACGCCCGGGACCAGCTTGGAGAACTTCTCGGTGTACTTGTTCTCGATCTCCGGGGCGATGGACCCCTGGAGGTCGTCGCTGTCCTTGGCGATCGAGTCGACGGACGAGCGGGTGTCCACCTCGGGGCCCACACGCAGGCCCACGTGGGCGTCGGTGACGGCCTGCTTGCCGTTGTTGGTGACGGTGCCGGACACGGTCACCGTGTCCCCGTCCGTGGGCGCCGATGGGGTGAGCGAGTCGACGGCGACGGCCACCGGGCCCGAATCGGCGTCGGCCCGGGCGGGCGGCTTGCCGTCGGCGTGTGCCGTGCCGGCGGCGGGCAGCTGGACCAGGCCGGCCAGCAGCGGCGCCCCGGCGAGCAGTGCCGCGGTGCGCCGGATCCACCGGCGGGCAGGTGAGGGACTGGTCCCCTGGAAGTCTGCCGCCTCGGCCACGCGCTCGCCCGTCCCTCGTCGTGATCAGTGGTCGTCGGAATGTGCGTCCACGCATGGTAACGATGTGCGCTGAGTGGAAGTGCCGCGGCGTACGCCACAAGATCGCCCGCGGGGGCGGGCCGCCCCGTATGTGCGCCTATAGAGGGAGCAGGGGCGAACTGGGGGTTTCGGGCCGCGATCAATGAAGGCGCCTGGCTCCGCCCGGGCCACGTACCCTGTTCTGTTGTGCCGAACGTCAACGAAGTCAGCCCCAGCGCCCTGAGCCCGGAGCCGTCCCCCGCGGTGCGCGAACCGCTGCGGGTCGCCCCCGTCGCCGACGATCTTGCTCGCCGTTTCCAGGAGGCCGGGTTCTCTCTCGCCCTGGTCGGTGGCTCGGTGCGGGACGCGTTGCTCGGCCGGCTCGGCAACGATCTGGACTTCACTACGGACGCCCGACCGCAGGACGTACTGAAGATCGTGCGCCCGTGGGCGGACGCCGTCTGGGAGGTCGGGATCGCCTTCGGCACGGTCGGGGCACAGAAGGACGGCTACCAGATCGAGGTGACCACCTACCGCTCCGAGGCGTACGACCGCACCTCGCGCAAGCCCGAGGTGTCGTACGGCGACTCCATCGAGCAGGATCTGGTCCGGCGTGACTTCACGGTGAACGCGATGGCGGTAGCCCTCCCGGAGAAGACGTTCATCGATCCGCACGGTGGGCTCGACGACCTCGCGGCCCGGGTGCTCCGTACTCCTGGCACTCCGGAGGAGTCCTTCTCGGACGATCCCTTGCGGATGATGCGGGCCGCGCGCTTCGCGGCGCAGCTCGACTTCGAGGTGGCCCCCGAGGTGGTGGCCGCCATGAAGGACATGGCAGGCAGGATCGACATCGTCTCCGCCGAGCGGGTCCGGGACGAGCTGAACAAGCTCATCCTCTCCGCACATCCCCGCAAGGGGCTGACCCTTCTGGTGGAGAGCGGCCTCGCCGACCGGGTTCTGCCCGAGCTGCCGGCACTGCGTCTCGAGCGTGACGAGCACCACCGGCACAAGGACGTCTACGACCACACGCTCATCGTCCTGGAGCAGGCGATGGCCCTGGAGACGGAGGGCCCCGACCTGACGCTCCGCCTGGCCGCCCTGCTGCACGACATCGGCAAGCCCCGCACGCGCCGTTTCGAGGGCGACGGCCGGGTCTCGTTCCACCACCACGAGGTGGTCGGAGCGAAGATGACCAAGAAGCGCATGACGGCGCTCAAGTACTCCAACGACCTGGTGAAGGACGTCTCCCGCCTGGTCGAGCTGCACCTGCGCTTCCACGGCTACGGCACGGGCGAGTGGACGGATTCCGCGGTCCGCCGGTACGTCCGCGACGCCGGCCCGCTGCTCGACCGGCTCCACAAGCTGACCCGGTCCGACTGCACGACCCGCAACAAGCGCAAGGCTTCGGCTCTTGCACGCGCGTATGACGGCCTGGAGGACCGGATCGCCCAGCTCCAGGAGCAGGAGGAACTGGACGCGATCCGCCCCGACCTGGACGGCAACCAGATCATGGAGACCCTCGGAGTTCCCCCCGGCCCGGCCGTCGGCCAGGCCTACAAGCACCTGCTGGAACTCCGTCTGGAGAACGGCCCGATGGAACACGACGCGGCGGTGGCCGCGCTCAAGGACTGGTGGGCGCAGCGCGCGGAATCCGCATGAGGAGAGGGCGCTACGTTTCACGTGAAACGTAGCGCCCTCTCCGACGCACTGCCGCTGTGCCGCCGCCGTACTGCTTCGGGGTCATGTTTCACGTGAAACATGACCCCGAAGCAGTAGTCGGGCCTAGCCCTGGGTTTCTCAGGCCTCGCCGAGGCAGAGCAGGAACTCTTCTCCGTCGCCGGTCTCGGCGTAGAAGCCAGTGGCTCCCTCGACCTTCCGGCACTCGGTCTCGGCGCTGATCGAGGTGAAGTGCCCCTTGACCTTCTCGAGGACCTTGCCCTCGGCCTCCGAGGAGGAGCAGTCCACGACCTCCATGCGGTCGGAGGACGACGACGCGGACTTCAGGCAGTCGCCCACGCCTGCCTGGTCGGCGTCGTCACGGCTGGCGATGTACCCGCCCACCGCGACACCCACGACGACCACGGCGATGACAATGTTCTTGATCATCTTGAAGCTCGGCTTGCGCCGGGCCGGCTGCGGCGGGACCGGCGCGTACGGCGCACCCTGCGGGGGGACGCCGGGCTGACCGGGCTGCTGCGGGAAGCCCTGCTGCCCCTGCGCGTAGGGGTTCTGTCCCTGGGGCTGCTGCGGAGCCTGCGGCTGGCCCTGGGCGAACGGGTTGCCCTGCGGCGGCGGCTGAGTGGTCACTGGGGGTCCCCCTGGAAAATAGGCACGTGTCGCGGACATGCCGCGAGATAAGACGCACGTAAGTTATCGGGTCCCACTGACAAGTCCGTACTCCGGTAGGGCTCTGTGTCACTGATGTGACACTTACTGGCTCTCAAAGCGGGCCATAGCCACAGCAACCGCTCCGTAAATCACGGCCACCGTCAACACCAGCGGCACCGACCGGCCGTCCGGCGGCAGCATCAACGCGGCGACCCCGGCGGCTCCGACGAAGGCGACGTTGAACAGCACGTCGTAGACGGAGAAGATCCGGCCGCGGAAGGAGTCGTCGACCGAGAACTGCACGACCGTGTCGGTCGCGATCTTCGCCCCCTGCGTCGTCAGGCCCAGCACGAACGCCGCCGCGAGCAGCGGCACCGTGGCGAACGGCAGGCCGAGGACCGGCACCAGCACCGTGGCCGTGGCCGCGCACACGGCCATCCAGCGGCCCGGCCCCAGCCGCCCCGCCGCCCAGGGAGTGACGACCGCGGCCGCGAAGAAGCCCGCTCCGGAGACACCGAGAGCCAGCCCCAGCAGGGCGAGCCCCTCCTCCGTGTCCGAGGTCAGGGAGTACCGGCACAGCATCAGCAGCATGACCAGCAGGGCGCCGTAGCAGAACCGCATGAGTGTCATGCCCGTGAGCGCCCAGGCCGCCTCCCGGCGAGCGGGTGCGGCGAGGTGGCGCACCCCTGCCACCAGGTCGCGGGCGGTGCCGGCGAGCGCGGAGGCGACCCGCGGCGGGATGCGCCCGGGGTCGGGGCCCAGCAGATCGACGGCGATGCGCAGCGAGGCGAGCGCCCCGCACAGGTACAGGGCCGCGCCGAGCAGCACCACGGCTGCGTCGGAGTCCGCGATCACCAGGCGTACGACGAAGGCCAGGCCACCGCCCGCCGTCGCGGCCAGCGTGCCGGCCGTCGGGGAGAGTGAGTTGGCGATCACCAGGCGCTCGGCGTCGACCACCCGGGGCAGCGAGGCGGACAGCCCCGCGAGAACGAAGCGGTTGACGGCGGTGACGCAGAGCGCGGAGACGTAGAAGAGCCAGTCCGGGACGGAGGCGATCATCAGTAGCGCCGTCACCGAGGCCAGCACGGCGCGCAGCAGATTGCCGTACAGGAAGACCTGGCGGCGGCGCCAGCGGTCCAGCAGGGCGCCGGCGAAGGGGCCCACCAGGGAGTAGGGGAGCAGCAGGACCGCCATCGCGGAGGCGACCGCGGCGGGCGAAGTCTGCTTCTCGGGCGAGAAGACGACGTAGGTGGCGAGCGCGACCTGGTAGACGCCGTCGGCGCCCTGGGAGAGCAGGCGCACGGCGAGCAGGCGCCGAAAGCCCTTCAGGCGCAGCAGGACGCGCAGGTCACGGACGACGGCCATGGGGCACAGCCTCACATACGGGAACGGTCCCCGGGTCACGCGACCCGGGGACCGTCTGCGGAGCTGAGCCCTCGCGCGTCAGCGCTCGACCTCGCCCGCGATGAACTTCTCGACGTTGGCGCGGGCCTCGTCGTCGAAGTACTGGACCGGCGGGGACTTCATGAAGTAGCTCGACGCCGACAGGATCGGGCCGCCGATGCCGCGGTCCTTGGCGATCTTCGCGGCGCGCAGGGCGTCGATGATGACACCCGCGGAGTTCGGGGAGTCCCAGACCTCGAGCTTGTACTCAAGGTTCAGCGGGACGTCGCCGAACGCGCGGCCCTCCAGGCGGACGTAGGCCCACTTGCGGTCGTCCAGCCACGCGACGTAGTCGGACGGGCCGATGTGCACGTTCTTCTCGCCGAGGTCCCGGTCGGGGATCTGCGAGGTGACGGCCTGCGTCTTGGAGATCTTCTTCGACTCGAGGCGGTCGCGCTCGAGCATGTTCTTGAAGTCCATGTTGCCGCCGACGTTCAGCTGCATCGTGCGGTCCAGGACGACGCCCCGGTCCTCGAACAGCTTCGCCATGACGCGGTGCGTGATGGTGGCGCCGACCTGCGACTTGATGTCGTCACCGACGATCGGGACACCGGCCTCGGTGAACTTGTCCGCCCACTCCTTGGTGCCGGCGATGAAGACTGGGAGGGCGTTGACGAAGGCGACCTTGGCGTCGATCGCGCACTGGGCGTAGTACTTCGCCGCGTCCTCGGAACCGACGGGCAGGTAGCAGACCAGGACGTCGACCTGCTTGTCCTTGAGGACCTTGACGATGTCGGCCGGCTCCTCGGCGGACTCCTCGATGGTCTCGCGGTAGTACTTGCCGAGACCATCGAGCGTGTGGCCGCGCTGGACCTGGACGCCGCTGTTCGGCACGTCGCAGATCTTGATGGTGTTGTTCTCGGAGGCGCCGATGGCGTCCGCGAGGTCCAGGCCGACCTTCTTGGCGTCCACGTCGAAGGCGGCGACGAACTCGATGTCACGGACGTGGTAGTCGCCGAACTGGACGTGCATCAGGCCCGGGACCTTGGACTCCGCATCGGCGTCCTTGTAGTACTCGACGCCCTGAACCAGCGATGCGGCGCAGTTGCCCACACCGACGATGGCTACGCGAACCGAACCCATTCCGGTTGCTCCCTGTGTGTACGAGTGAGGCCCTGACTGGGCGCTCACGTGGCGGTGTCGCCGGGCGTGTCCGGCCGGGGGTCGTCCCCCGGCCGGGGCAGGCTGCCCGTCGCTCCAGATGTCGTGTCCTGATGTGCGGTCCCCTCGGCGACGGGACCTCGCAGATCCCGCCCCGCCCGCTCGCTCTCGATGAGCTCGTTCAGCCAGCGCACCTCGCGCTCCACGGACTCCATGCCGTGGCGCTGCAGCTCAAGCGTGTAGTCGTCGAGCCGCTCCCGGGTGCGGGCCAGGGAGGCCCGCATCTTCTCCAGGCGCTCCTCCAGCCGGCTGCGCCGGCCCTCGAGCACGCGCATGCGCACGTCACGCGACGTCTGCCCGAAGAACGCGAAGCGAGCGGCGAACGTCTCGTCGTCGTACGCGTCCGGGCCCGTCTGCGAAAGGAGCTGCTCGAAATGTTCCTTACCGTCGGCCGTCAACCGGTAGACGATCTTGGCGCGACGTCCCGTGAGGGAGGCCGCGGCCTCGCCGATGTTCCCGGGTTCCTCGATCAACCAGCCGTTGGCGACCAGCGTCTTGAGGCAGGGATAGAGCGTCCCGTAGCTGAACGCCCGGAACACACCCAGTGATGTATTGAGCCGTTTACGCAGCTCATAGCCGTGCATGGGGGACTCGCGGAGCAGGCCGAGTACGGCGAACTCGAGGATGCCGGATCGCCGGCTCATCGTCGCTCCTCTCGCCCTTATGCCGCTCTGATGTATCGACTCGATACATCAGCACGATAGAACGAGGTTGCGCGTGCGACAAGAGCGGGCGTGGTGAACGGGATCACATCAGGGTTTCATCGTGAGCAAGTTGCCTGATTTGAGGTGAACTTCGGGACTCGGGGGTTTTGACGGTGCGTAGTCTGTGCGCCATGCAAACCACCGGGAACCGCGTGACGCCCGGGGGCGTCCCTGTCCCTGGTGCAGTACGGGTGAATGCGGGAGGGGCCGCATCCGTACTTCGGGGGGACCGGAAACCAGCCGCCTTTTCCAGGTGCGCAAAGGTGCGCCTGCCCGAGGAGTAGTCGTTCGATGAGCGAGCACCGTCGCAAAGCGCCGCAGCCGCAGGGAGGCGGACGTGCCGCGGCCCGACGCGGTCAGTCCGGCTCGTCCTCCGGCCGCCGTGCGGCGCCGCGAGGCGCCACAGGGTCTCCGTCCGGCTCGTACGGTCCGGAGAGCGAGGAACGTCAGTACGGCAGTCGCGCCGAAGCCCGGCGCGCGGCACAGCGGGGCGGTGGCCGCCGCAGAGCGGCCGAGCCGGGCCGCGGTGGCCGGCGTGCCGCCGCCGTGGCCGGTAAGAAGCGGATGATCGACTATCCGCGCTACGACCGGGACGGGTGGCGCCGCTGGGTGCCCTCCTGGAAGCTCGTCTCCGGGCTGTGCATCGGCTTCTTCGGCACCATGGTGGCCGCCGCGGGCATCGCCTACGCCATGGTGGGCGTCCCTGTCGTCGATGACTCCGCCACGGCGCAGAACAACGTCTACTACTGGGCCGACGGCAGCCGGATGGTCGCCACGGGTGGTGAGCGCAACCGGCAGAGCGTCGACCTCTCCCAGATCCCCAAGGAGATGCGCAACGCGATCATCTCCCAGGAGAACAAGACGTTCTACTCCGACAGCGGCATCGACCCCAAGGGCATCGCCCGCGCCGTGTTCAACATGGCCAAGGGCGGTGACACGCAGGGTGGCTCCACCATCACCCAGCAGTACGTCAAGAACGCGATGCTGAACGACCAGTCGCAGACGATCTCCCGCAAGGTGAAGGAGATCTTCGTCTCGATCAAGGTCGGCACCGATGTGTCCAAGGACGACATCCTCGAGGGCTACCTCAACTCCGCGTACTACGGCCGCGGCGCCTATGGCATCCAGGCCGCCTCACGGGCGTACTTCAACGTGGACGCCGTCGACCTGAACCCCGGACAGTGTGCCTTCCTGTCGGCGGTTCTCAAGGGCGCCACGTACTACGACCCGGCGGGGTCGACCTCGATCGACCCGACGGGTGCAACCCCGAAGGCCAACCAGGATCGCGCCAGGAATCAGATGCAGGACACCCTCGACAAGATGGTGGAGTACGGGCATCTGAGCCAGGCGGACCGGGCGAAGTACACCGATCTCCCCAAGTGGAAGAACCCGGAGTCGAACGCGCAGCTGGGCGGCCAGATCGGCTACCTCGTCAGGCTCGCGAAGTCCTCCGTGATCAAGAACACCGACGTGTCGGAGCAGCAACTGGAGAAGGGTGGCTACTCGATCTACACGACCTTCGACAAGAAGAAGGTCGACGAGCTCGAGAAGGCCGTCCAGAAGGTCTACAAGAAGAACATCGACCCCAAGAAGCGCCCCGAGAAGGACACCCACGTCCAGTTCGGCGGGGCTTCGGTGAACCCCGAGACGGGTGCCATCGAGGCCATCTACGGCGGCGAGGACGCCACCAAGCACTTCACCAACAACGCCGACGTCACCGGCGCCCAGGTCGGTTCGACCTTCAAGCCGTACGTGCTCGCGGCGGCGATGAAGTGGGGCGTGCGTGATCCCGACCTCGGTGAGACGCAGGCCCAGGACGAGCGCACGGTCGTCTCCCCGAAGAGCCTGTACAGCGGCAAGAACAACCTCAAGATCAAGAACTACGACGGGTCGATCTGGCAGAACGAGAAGGGCGAGCAGTGGCGCCAGGAGAACGACGGCAAGGATTCCGTCGGTGAGGCGCCCGACTACAAGATCGACCTTCGTGAGGCCATGCGGGAGTCGGTCAACTCCGCGTTCGTCCAGCTCGGCATGGACGTCGGACTGGACAAGGTCAAGGAGTCCGCGGTCGACGCGGGACTCCTTGAGGACAGCCTGGCGGGAGCGGGTTACCCCTCGTTCTCCATCGGTGTCTCGGACCCGAGTGCCATCCGTATGGCGGGCTCGTACGCCACCTTCGCGGACAGCGGCAAGCAGCGTGATCCGTTCTCGGTCACCAAGGTGACGAACAAGGACGGCACGCTCTTCTCGCACAAGGTGGAGACCAAGCAGGCGTTCACCGCGAAGGTCGCGGACAACGTCACGGACGTCCTCAAGACCGTCGTCGAGGACGGCACGGGCACCAACGCCCAGCTCCAGGGCCGTGAGGTGGCGGGCAAGACCGGTACGACGGACGGCAACAAGTCGGCCTGGTTCGTCGGCTACACCCCGCAACTGTCGACCGCGATCAGCATGTTCCGGTACCCGGACGACGAGACCATCAAGAACCGTTCGTTCCTGGAGATGTACGGAACGGGTGGCGAGGAGAAGATCCACGGTGCGTCCTTCCCGTCCGTGATCTGGCAGGACTACATGGAAGACGCGATGAAGGGCGAGAAGGTCGAGAAGTTCCCGAAGCCCGAGCCCATCGGCGAGGTCATCAACGACGCCCCGTCGCCGACCCCGACTCCCTCGCCCTCCGTGACGGAGGAGAAGCCGAGTCCGTCCCCGACGCCGTCGCCCAGCAAGACGGAGGTCACCCCCTCCCCCACGCCGACCGAGTCCTGCGGTCCCTTCGACTTCAACTGCGACGACGGGAACAACGGCGGCAACGACAACGGCGGCAACGACGCAGGGGGGACAGGGAACAGTCCATCGCCCTCGACATCACCCAGTGAAACGGGCGGCGAAGAGGACGGCGGCGGATTCATCCGGGGCCCGAACGGCTAGCCGCCAAAACGTCCGGCTTGACTGTTTCACGTGAAACACGGGGAACAGTCGCAAGTTTCACGTGAAACAGGGGCCGCCGCATCCATCAGGGTGCGGCGGCCCCCGCGTGTTCCCAGGTGCGTACGGCAGGATGTGCCCCATGCCCAGTGCAGAATCGACGCCAGCCAGCGTGCACGAGCCGGACCCGGTGCGGCCGACCAGGGAGGACACGGTCGCCGCGGCCGGCAGTGAGCTGATCGGCGGTCCCATGGGCCGACGCGCCCTGCTCGGCAGATCCTGGTGGACCCCTGTGCGTGTGATCGCACTCGTGGCGATCGGCATGTTCGCCCTCGGTCTGGTCCAGAAGGCACCCTGCTACAACGGGGCCTGGTTCTTCGGCGCCAGTTCCCAGTACACGCACGCGTGCTACTCGGACATTCCGCACCTCTACCAGGGGCGTGGCTTCGTCGACGGACTCGTGCCGTACTTCGACAAGCTCCCCGGCGACATGGAGTACCTGGAGTACCCCGTGCTGACCGGTGTGTTCATGGAGGTGGCGACCTGGCTCACGCCGGGCAGCGGCACCATCCAGGACCAGGAGCAGTGGTACTGGATGGTCAACGCCGGGATGCTCATGGTGTGCGCGGCCGTCATCGCGGTCTGTGTCACCCGCACGCACACCCGGCGCCCCTGGGACGGGCTGCTGGTCGCCCTGGCGCCCGCCTTCGCGCTGACCGCCACCGTCAACTGGGACCTGCTGGCAGTCGCCCTGACGGCCGCCGCGATGCTGATGTGGTCACGGGAGCGCCCCGTGGCCTTCGGCGTGCTGCTGGGCCTCGCTACGGCCGCCAAGCTCTACCCCTTCCTGATTCTCGGCCCCCTGCTCGTCCTGTGCTGGCGCGCGGGTAGATGGCGGGAGTTCGGAAAGGCCCTGGGCGGCGCGGCCGGCGCCTGGCTCGTGGTCAACCTGCCGGTGATGCTGTTCGCCTTCGACGGCTGGTCGAAGTTCTACACGTTCAGCCAGGAACGCGGCGTGGACTTCGGTTCCTTCTGGCTGATCCTGGTCCAGAACACCGACAGCCCGCCCAGCACCGAGACCGTCAACACCCTCGCCACGCTGCTGATGCTGCTGTGCTGCGGCGCCGTCGCGGCGCTCACACTGACCGCACCCCGGCGTCCGCGCTTCGCCCAGCTCGCCTTCCTGATCGTGGCGGCCTTCATCCTCACCAACAAGGTCTACTCACCGCAGTACGTGCTCTGGCTGGTGCCGCTGGCCGCGCTCGCCCGGCCGAAGTGGCGGGACTTCCTGATCTGGCAGGCGTGCGAGGTGGTCTACTTCCTCGGCATCTGGATGTACCTCGCGTACACGACCAGCGGCGACGCCCACAAGGGTCTGCCCACGGACGGCTACCACTGGGCCATCGCCGTGCACCTGCTGGGAACGCTGTTCCTCTGCGTGATGGTGGTGCGCGACATCCTGATGCCGGACCGGGACCCGGTCCGGCGGACGGGCGACGACGACCCGTCGGGCGGCGTCCTCGACGGTGCGGAGGACGTCTTCGTCCTGGGCCCCGCCGCTCAGACCGATCAGCACACGGCCCGTTTCGAGGGCCCACGGGTGAAGTGGGGCACGCGACGGCCGACCGGCAGTTCGCTCTGAGCGAACGCGTGCGGGACCGTAGATGGAGAAGGGCCGTACACGGAAACCCCGTGTACGGCCCTTTCTCGGCCGACGTGCCGGCTAGCGGTCGAGGATGCGGTCGAACTGCGTGGTGGTGTGCCGCAGATGGGCCACCAGCTCGTCGCCCACCGTGGGCTCCGCCGCGTCCGAGGGCACGAACAGGATCGACACCTGCATGTGCGGCGGCTCCGCGAACCAGCGCTGCTTGCCGCTCCAGACGAACGGCGAGAGATTGCGGTTGACCGTGGCGAGGCCGGCCCGGGCGACGCCCTTGGCACGCGGCATGACGCCGTGCAGCGCCTTCGGAGCCTCCAGGCCCACACCGTGCGACGTACCGCCCGCCACGACCACCAGGAAGCCGTCCGAGGCGGCCTTCTGCTGCCGGTAGCCGAAGCGCTCGCCCTTGGCGACCCGCGTGACGTCCAGGACCGCACCGCGGTACTCGGTCGCCTCGTGATCGCCGAGCCACAGCCGCGTGCCGATCCGGGCGCGGAAGCGGGTCTGCGGGAACTGCTGCTGGAGCCGGGCCAGTTCGTCGGCCTTGAGGTGGCTGACGAACATGGTGTGCAGCGGCAGCCGGGCCGCGCGCAGCCGGTCCATCCAGCCGATGACCTCCTCGACGGCGTCCGAGCCGTCGGTACGGTCGAGCGGCAGGTGGATGGCGAAGCCCTCCAGCCGGACGTTCTCTATGGCGGCGTGCAGCTGGGGCAGGTCCTGCTCGCTGATGCCGTGCCGCTTCATCGAGGACATCACCTCGATGACCACACGGGCGCCGACGAGGCCGTACACGCCGTCGATGGACGACACCGAGCGCACGACGCGGTCGGGCAGCGGAACGGGCTCCTCGCCGCGCCGGTAGGGCGTCAGGACCAGCAGGTCACCACCGAAGAAGTCCTTGATCCGGGCGGCCTCGTAGGTGGTGCCCACGGCCAGTACGTCCGAGCCGAGCCGGGTCGCCTCCTCCGCCAGCCGCTCGTGCCCGAAGCCGTAGCCGTTGCCCTTGCAGACCGGGACCAGCCCGGGGAACTGCTCCTGCACGTGCTTGTGATGCGCCCGCCAGCGCGCGGTGTCGACGTAGAGCGTGAGCGCCATGGCCGGACCTGGAACCTTTCTGGTGGCTGTCAGAGGTGCGGGATGAGGGGTGGGTGCGGGGTCAGCGGCGCGACATGTACATGTCGAGCGCCTTGTGGAGCAGCTTGTTCAGCGGGAAGTCCCACTCGCCGAGGTACTCGGCCGCCTGACCGCCCGTACCCACCTTGAACTGGATCAGACCGAAGAGGTGGTCGCTCTCGTCCAGGGAGTCGGAGATGCCGCGCAGGTCGTAGACGGTCGCACCGAGGGCGTAGGCGTCGCGGAGCATCGCCCACTGCATGGCGTTCGACGGCCGGACCTCGCGGCCGATGTTGTCGGAGGCGCCGTAGGAGTACCAGACGTGCCCGCCGACCACCAGCATCGTCGCCGCCGACAGGTTCACCCCGTTGTGCCGGGCGAAGTACAGCCGCATGCGGTTGGGGTCCTCGTTGTTGAGCGCCGCCCACATGCGCTGGAAGTACGACAGTGGACGCGGCCGGAAGTGGTCGCGCACGGCCGTGATCTCGTACAGGCGCTGCCACTCCTCCAGGTCGTGGTAGCCGCCCTGGACGACCTCGACGCCGGCCTTCTCGGCCTTCTTGATGTTGCGGCGCCAGAGCTGGTTGAAGTTCTTGTGGACCTCTTCCAGGGACCGGTTGGCCAGCGGCACCTGGAAGACGTAGCGGGGCTGTACGTCGCCGAAGCCGGCGCCGCCGTCCTCGCCCTGCTGCCAGCCCATGCGGCGCAGCTTGTCGGCCACCTCGAAGGCGCGCGGCTCGATGTGGTCGGCCTCTATGTCCCGCAGGCGCTTGACGTCGGGGTCCTGGATGCCCTTCTTGATGGACGTGGCGTCCCAGCGCCGGATGATCACCGGCGGGCCCATCTTCACCGAGAAGGCGCCCTGCTGCTTGAGGTGCGCCAGCATCGGCTCCATCCACTCCTGGAGGTTGGGCGCGAACCAGTTGATGACCGGGCCCTCGGGGAGGTACGCGAGGTAGCGCTTGATCTTGGGCAGCTGCCGGTACAGCACCAGACCCGCGCCGACCAGCTCACCGGTCCGGTCGTCGAACCAGCCGAGGTTCTCCGAGCGCCATTCGGCCTTGACGTCTGCCCATGCGGGGACCTGCATGTGACTAGCCGCCGGCAGGCTCTGGATGTAGGCCAGATGCTGCTCGCGGCTGATGGTCCTCAGGGTCAGGCTCATTCGGGGCGCTCCTCGGGCTGGTGTGTCCCCATGGGTACAGGGGCTCCGGCTCTCGCGCGAAGCCTACTGCGCCCTGTGAGCGCCCCGTCCGGCGTACGGCTGGAAGCCGTGGTCCGGCGGTCGGGCGACGACCGGCTCAGCCGATGAGTCCGCCGTGGTAGATGCCGAAGAAGAGTCCGGCCGCGGAGGCTCCCAGGCCCAGGATCAGACCGAAGCGCTCCCGCGTCGTCTCGGAGACGTACTGGCCGTATCCGCCGGTCAGGACACCGAGCAGTCCCGCCCAGGAGGTCAGGACGTGCAGACCCCGGAAGCTCGCCGTGGCGAGGGCGAGCACGCCGAGCACCACGGTCGCGGCGAGCAGCGCGTGCTGGAGGGGGTGCGGTTTGCCGTCGGTGGCCAGCAGCCCGGTCCGGGGCCTTGCCGGTCGCATGATCTGTGCCATGGGGAACCTCCTGCCGAAGGCAGTGCGTCGTCGCCCTATCACATCCGCTGGGTATCGATTGTGTCCCCTCAGGGGCGGATTTCAACCGCAAGCGCGCGGCCGGGTACTCTGTACCTTCTGCACTGGTGTCTGCTGCCTCCCACGGCCGGGCCGCCTTCCTGGAGGAGGCCCGATTGTCAGTGGGTCCTGGTTTACTCGCTGATGCCGGTGCCAACGCATCGCAACCCTCCTGCCACGGAACGACCGTGGCCGCTGAGTCCAAAGGAGGTGGGTTCCACATGCGTCACTACGAGGTGATGGTCATCCTCGACCCCGATCTCGAGGAGCGTTCTGTCTCCCCGCTGATCGAGAACTTCCTCTCTGTCGTCCGTGACGGCGGCGGAAAGGTCGAGAAGGTCGACACCTGGGGCCGTCGTCGTCTCTCGTACGAGATCAAGAAGAAGCCCGAGGGCATCTACTCGGTCATCGACCTGCAGGCCGAGCCTGCGGTCGTCAAGGAGCTCGACCGCCAGATGAACCTGAACGAGTCGGTCCTCCGGACCAAGGTCCTCCGTCCCGAGATGCACTGAGCTTCCGCTCAGCTGATCCCGGGATCCGAGTAGCAGCAACCAAGCAGCCAGAGCAGCAAACCCGCCGAGAGGTACCCCCATGGCAGGCGAGACCGTCATCACGGTCGTCGGCAATCTTGTCGACGACCCCGAGCTGCGCTTCACCCCGTCCGGTGCGGCCGTCGCGAAGTTCCGTGTCGCGTCGACCCCCCGCACCTTCGACCGCCAGACCAACGAGTGGAAGGACGGCGAGAGCCTCTTCCTCACCTGCTCGGTCTGGCGTCAGGCGGCGGAGAACGTCGCCGAGTCGCTCCAGCGAGGCATGCGCGTCATCGTGCAGGGCCGGCTGAAGCAGCGGTCCTACGAGGACCGTGAGGGCGTCAAGCGCACGGTCTACGAGCTGGACGTCGACGAGGTCGGCGCCAGCCTGCGCAGTGCCACGGCCAAGGTCACCAAGACCTCGGGCCAGGGCCGCGGCGGCCAGGGCGGTTACGGCGGCGGTGGCGGCCAGGGTGGCGGCGGCTGGGGCGGCGGCCCCGGTGGTGGCCAGCAGGGCGGCGGCGCTCCGGCCGACGACCCCTGGGCGACCGGCGCTCCCGCCGGTGGCCAGCAGGGCGGCGGCGGTCAGGGCGGCGGCTGGGGCGGTGGCTCCAGCGGCTCCGGCGGCGGTGGCGGCTACTCGGACGAGCCCCCCTTCTAGGGCGGGCTCCACCCCACACTTCTTGATCACACAGGAGAAACATCATGGCTAAGCCGCCTGTGCGCAAGCCGAAGAAGAAGGTCTGCGCGTTCTGCAAGGACAAGGTCACGTACGTGGACTACAAGGACACGAACATGCTGCGGAAGTTCATTTCCGACCGCGGCAAGATCCGTGCCCGCCGCGTGACCGGCAACTGCACCCAGCACCAGCGTGACGTCGCCACGGCCGTGAAGAACAGCCGTGAGATGGCGCTGCTGCCCTACACCTCCACCGCGCGATAAGGGAAGGGTGACCGAACAATGAAGATCATCCTCACCCACGAGGTCTCCGGCCTCGGTGCCGCGGGCGACGTCGTCGACGTCAAGGACGGTTACGCTCGCAACTACCTGATCCCGCGGAAGTTCGCGATCCGCTGGACCAAGGGTGGCGAGAAGGACGTCGAGCAGATTCGTCGCGCTCGCAAGATCCACGAGATCCAGACCATCGAGCAGGCCAACCAGGTGAAGGCCCAGCTCGAGGGTGTGAAGGTCCGTCTGGCCGTCCGCTCCGGCGACGCCGGTCGTCTCTTCGGTTCCGTTACCCCGGCCGACGTCGCTTCGGCGATCAAGGCTGCCGGTGGCCCCGAGGTCGACAAGCGCCGCATCGAGCTGGGCTCGCCGATCAAGACCCTGGGCGCTCACGAGACGTCCGTGCGTCTGCACCCCGAGGTTGACGCCAAGGTCAGCGTCGAGGTCGTCGCTGCCTGAGCGCTCTGCTCTCGCTGAAGCGATGTGAGAGGGGGCCGTATCTCCCGGCCGGGAGATACGGCCCCCTCTTCATGGTGTTTCACGTGAAACGGTCACCGCGTCGCGCCGGTGACGATCCAGCGACCCGACCTGGTACGCAGCCACAGCGTTACCAGCCGCATCGCCATCATCAGCGTCATGGCCGCCCACAGCACGGTGAGCCCTCCGCCGACGGCAGGGACGAGCAGGGCCGCGGGAGTGAAGACCGCCAGGGTCAGCAGCATCGCCCAGGCCAGGTACGGGCCGTCACCCGCACCCATCAGGACACCGTCCAGGACGTAGACCACTCCGCAGATGGGCTGCGCGACGGCCACGATCACCAGCGCCGGTAGCGCGGCGTCCTTGACCGCGGAGTCACCGGTGAACAAGGGCAGGAACGCTGGGCGGGAGAGCACCACGAGCAGTCCGAGTACGACGCCGACCGCGACACCCCACTCCACCATCCTGCGGCAGGCTTCGCGGGCCCCCTTGGCGTCCCCGGCGCCCAGGTACCGTCCGATGATGGCCTGACCGGCGATGGCGATGGCATCGAGGGCGAAGGCCATCAGGCTCCACAGGGACAGGATGATCTGGTGGGCTGCTATGTCGGCGTCACCGAGGCGGGCCGCCACGGCCGTCGCGATCATGAGAATCGCCCGCAGCGAGAGTGTGCGCACGAGCAGCGGCATACCGGCCTGAGCGGATGCCCGGATGCCGGCGGCGTCCGGACGCAGGGACGCCCCGTGGCGTCGCGCCCCTCGCACCACGACCCACAGGTACACCGCGGCCATGCCGTACTGAGCGATGACGGTGCCCCAGGCGGATCCCGCGATGCCGAGGCCGGCGCCGTAGACGAGCAGGACATTGAGGACGGCGTTGGCGACGAAGCCGCCTATGGCCACGTAGAGCGGGGTCCGTGTGTTCTGCAGTCCGCGCAGGACACCGGTCGCGGCGAGCACGACGAGCATGGCGGGGATGCCGAGAGAGGAGATGCGCAGATAGGTGATGGCGTACGGGGCCGCCGTGTCGGAGGCTCCGAAGAGTTCCACAAGTGACGGGGCCAGGGGCAGTACGACGGCGATGACGGCGGCTCCCAGCAGCAGCGCCAGCCAGATGCCGTCCATGCCTTGGCGGATCGCGGCTTGGAGGTCGCCCGCGCCCACGCGTCGGGACACGCCCGCCGTGGTGGCGTAGGCGAGGAAGACGAACACGCTGACGGCTGTGGTGAGCAGGGCCGAGGCGATCCCGAGTCCGGCTAGTTGCGCGGTGCCGAGATGGCCGACGATCGCACTGTCGGCCATCACGAAAAGGGGCTCGGCGACGAGCGCGCCGAAGGCCGGAACGGCCAGCGCGACGATCTCTCGGTCGTGCCGGCGCCGGACGGTTCGGGGACGCGCGGGGGCCTGTGTCATGAGCACCAATCTAATCGTCCACAGGTAAGAGATGCAAAGCTTTTGAGACCCTTACGGGTCGTCTCACCCCGTGCACTTCTGGGCACCGTTCGAAGTGATCTTGAGCTGACCGGGCAAGTTTTTCTTCTGCACAGGCCGTGGACGGTGAAGTCGCAGGTCAGGGTGGCTTCTGTGATCGGGGTGCGGGCTTGTTCACAGGGCTGTCCACCGGGTCGTGCACAGGTTTGGCGGAGTTCTCCACAGCATCTGGCCCGTCGTCCACATGGCCTGTGGATAACCAGATTGGCTGACGGTGCCGACGGGCCTACGGTAGTCCGGCGCCCGCTCCGTCCGTCGCCCTGTGAACCATCACAAAACCGACGCGCCAGAACCGGAGTTGGGCGTCTTATTTGTCAGTGCCGTGCCGTAGAAATGAGGGGCACGGCGAGGTCCGCTCGGCGGACGGGAGGAGGTGGCTCGGTGAGCATTTCCGAGCCCTTGGACGACCCGTGGGCCGACAGCGGTCCCAGTGATCGTCTGCCTGCTTCCCGTCGGCGCGGTGACGGGGGCCGGAGCCGCGACGAGCAGCACGAGCGCGGCTCGGACAACGGCTCGTGGGACGGCGGCGGACCGTCGTTCGAGCGAGTCCCCCCGCAGGATCTGGACGCCGAGCAGTCCGTCCTCGGCGGCATGCTCCTGTCCAAGGACGCCATCGCCGACGTCGTCGAGATCCTCAAGGGCCAGGACTTCTACAAGCCCGCCCACGAGACGGTCTACCAGGCCATCCTCGACGTCTACGCCAAGGGCGAGCCGGCCGACCCCATCACGATCGCGGCCGAACTCACCAAGCGCGGTGAGATCAACAAGGTCGGCGGCGCCTCGTATCTGCACACCCTCGTCCAGACCGTGCCGACGGCCGCGAACGCCGCCTACTACGCGGAGATCGTGCACGAGCGGGCCGTCCTGCGCCGCCTGGTGGAGGCCGGCACCCGGATCACGCAGATGGGGTACGCGGCCGACGACGACGTCGACGAGATCGTCAACCGCGCCCAGGCCGAGATCTACGCCGTCACCGAGCAGCGCACCAGCGAGGACTACCTGCCGCTCGGCGACATCATGGAGGGCGCGCTCGACGAGATCGAGGCGATCGGTTCGCGCAGCGGCGAGATGACCGGTGTGCCCACGGGGTTCACGGACTTCGACTCGCTGACCAACGGCCTCCACCCCGGTCAGATGATCGTCATCGCCGCCCGCCCCGCCATGGGCAAGTCGACGCTCGCGCTGGACTTCGCCCGCGCGGCGTCGATCAAGAACAATCTCCCGAGCGTCATCTTCTCGCTCGAAATGGGGCGCAACGAGATCGCGATGCGTCTGCTGTCCGCCGAGGCCCGCGTGGCGCTGCACCACATGCGGTCCGGCACGATGACGGACGACGACTGGACCCGCCTGGCTCGCCGGATGCCGGACGTCTCGGCAGCCCCGCTCTACATCGACGACTCCCCGAACCTGTCGATGATGGAGATCCGAGCCAAGTGCCGCCGTCTCAAGCAGCGCAACGACATCAGGCTCGTGGTCATCGACTATCTCCAGCTGATGCAGTCCGGTGGCTCCAAGCGCGCCGAGAGCCGTCAGCAGGAGGTCTCGGACATGTCCCGCAACCTCAAGCTCCTGGCCAAGGAGCTGGAGGTCCCGGTCATCGCGCTCTCCCAGCTGAACCGTGGTCCCGAGCAGCGAACCGACAAGAAGCCGATGGTCTCCGACCTGCGTGAGTCCGGTTCGATCGAGCAGGACGCCGACATGGTCATCCTGCTGCACCGCGAGGACGCCTACGAGAAGGAGTCCCCGCGCGCGGGCGAGGCCGACCTGATCGTGGCCAAGCACCGTAACGGCCCGACGGCGACGATCACGGTCGCCTTCCAGGGCCACTACTCGCGGTTCGTGGACATGGCGCAGACCTGAGCGCGGATCTGCCGGCCAAGCTGGAAGAACGCGAGCATCTTCTGGATGGCGTCCAGGTCAGCAGTGCGTGGATGCCGGCGGTCGTCCGGGCGGCGGGCGCGTCCTCGAGCGAGATCCCGCTGGGGGCGAACCAGTCCTCGACGCCTTCCGGATGGGCTCGGACGTCCTGCTCGACGGCACCGAAGTGCGCATCTCGAGGTGGCGCGGGCGCCCGAGCAGGTCACGGGCCCGGGCCGCGACGTAATCGGCTCGACGTGGGCCGCCCGGGAGGGTGGACTGGGGGTATGACGACACCTCAGGATGAGCTGCTTCCCGCCACCCGTCGGCAGTTGCTGCACCGGATCGCCGTGGCACAGGCCGAGGGGCGCACGCCCTCGCTCGTGGCGGCGGTCGTCCGGGGCGGGCGGACCGTGTGGCACGGTGCGCGGACCTCGGTCGACGGGCACGGCCCCGACGAGAACGTGCAGTACCGCATCGGCTCGATCACCAAGACGTTCACCGCTGTTCTCGTCCTGCGGCTGCGTGACGAGGGTCTGCTCGACCTCGGTGACCCGCTGGAGAAGCATCTGCCGGGTACCGGTGCGGGCGAGGCCACGATCGCCGAACTGCTGGCCCATTCGGGCGGACTGGCCGCCGAGTCGCCCGCGCCGTGGTGGGAGCGGACGCCGGGATCGCTGCGGCCCGAGCTCGCCGACGTGCTGGGAAAGCGGCCACTGCTGCACCCGGTGGGCCGCCGGCACCACTATTCCAACCCCGGCTACACCCTGCTCGGTGCGCTGGTGGAGCAGCTCCGCGGTGCCTCGTGGGAGGACGTGCTGCGGCGGGAGGTGCTGGAACCGCTGGGCCTGGAGCGCACGGCCACGCGCCCGAGCGCTCCGCACGCGGGTGGCTGGGCGGTGCATCCCTGGGCCGACGTGATGCTGCCCGAGCCGGCCGAGGATCTCGGCAGGATGGCCCCCGCCGGTCAACTCTGGTCCACCACTGGGGATCTGGCGCGGTTCGCCGTCTTTCTGGCTTCGGGGGACGACCGGGTCCTGAGCGCGGACACCGTCCGGGAGATGCGGGCCCCCGCCGCAGCGGTGGAGGCCGCGGACGTCGCCGACGGCGCGGCGTACGGCCTGGGGCTGCAGATCCAGCACCGGGACGGGCGGCTGCTCGTGGGGCACTCCGGCTCCCTGCCGGGCTTCCTGGCCAACCTCACCATCGCTGTGGAGGACGACGTCGCCGCAGTGGTGCTGACCAACTGCACCTCCGGACCGCTGCTCGGCGGCGTGGGTGCCGACCTCGTGCGCCTCGTCGCCGAGGCGGAACCCCGGATCCCCGAACCGTGGCGTCCGCTGCCGCAGGCGGACACCTCCGTACTGGAGTTGGCCGGTCAGTGGTACTGGGGGACGCACGCCTTCGCCCTGCGGCTGACCTCCGACGGGGGAGTGTCGCTGGAACCCCTGTCGGGTCAGGGCCGACGGTCGCGCTTCCGGGCCAACGGTGACGGGACCTGGACGGGCCTGGAGGGCTACTACGCCGGGGAGCTGCTGCAGGCGGTACGGCGTCCGGACGGACGTGTGAGCCATCTGGACCTGGGATCGTTCGTTTTCACGCGTCAGCCGTACGACGCGGGTTCCCCCGTGCCGGGCGGGGTGGATCCGGAGGGCTGGCGAGGCATCGGCTAGGCGTTGTCCAACGGCAGTGGGGTCCTGTTTCACGTGAAACAGGACCCCACTGCCGTTGGCGCTCCGGAGGGGAGCGCCTGCTCACAGCTGGAGCTTGAATCCCGCGTGCGAGGACGAGAAGCCCAGACGCTCATAGAAACGGTGGGCGTCGGTGCGGGTCTTGTCGGACGTGAGCTGCACCAGTTGGCATCCCTGCCGCCGGGACTCGTCGATCGCCCACTCGATGAGCTGCGTGCCCAGGCCGCTGCCGCGCTCGTCGGCGTGGACGCGTACCCCCTCGATGATCGACCGGGTGGCGCCGCGCCGGGACAGGCCGGGGACGATCGTCAGCTGGAGGGTGCCGACGACACGGCTGTCCCGGACGGCGACGACCACATGCTGGTTCGGGTCGGCGTCGAGCCGTTCGAGCGCGGCCAGATACGGGTCCAGGTCGTCCGGTGACTCCCGCTGGGCGCCCAAGGGGTCGTCGGCGAGCATCGCGACGACCGCCGGGATGTCCGCTGCGGTGGTCCGGCGTATTTCAAGATCTGCCATGACCGCACCCTATGTCCGTGGGCCGCGCGCCGAGTCGGGCTAGGCGGGCACCGGCGCCTTGAGGGTTTCCACGGCACGGACCAGCGGGGCCAGGTCGGGGTTGGCGGCCGCCTCGTCGAGGGCCTCGCGCAGCGCGGCGTCGTTGGTGGGCCGGGCCTCGTCCAGCAGCTTGAGGCCCGCCGCGGTGACGTTGGTGTAGATGCCGCGCCGGTCCGTGGGGCACAGGTAGCGCTCGAGCAGCGCGCGGTCCTCGAGCCGGGTGACCAGGCGGGTCGTCGCGCTCTGGCTGAGCACCACGGCGTCGGCGACCTGCTTCATCTGCAGGTGCCCTCCGTCGCCGTCGTGCTGCCGGCTGAGCACGTCGAGCAGGGAGTACTCGCGCACGCTCAGGTCGTGTCCGTCCTGCAGTGCGCGCTCGATGTGGGCCTCGATCCTCCCGTGCAGCAGGGAGAGTGCGCACCAGCCCTGGGAGAGGGCGGTGAGCGCGGGGTCCGTCGCTGTCATGTGATTCCTCCGTCCCGGAGCGGCTGAGACCAGGGTAGACCAAGCGTGCAATAGTCTGCGTTTGCATATAGCCCGCGTCTGCAACTATTGTGAACGCACGCAAAGCGCTCCTGCAATCTTCTGGGAAGGTGTACCCCTCCATGCCTCTCGCGCTTCTGGCCCTCGCGATCGGGGCCTTCGGTATCGGAACCACCGAATTCGTGATCATGGGCTTGCTGCCCGAGGTCGCGAGCGACTACGGGGTCTCCATCCCCACCGCCGGCTTCCTGGTGACCGGATACGCGCTCGGCGTGATGTTTGGCGCCCCGCTGATGACCGTCCTCGGCACCAAGGTGCCGCGCAAGCGGATGCTGATGCTGCTGATGGGCCTGTTCATCATCGGCAACCTGCTCTCCGCCCTCGCCCCCGCCTTCTCCGTCATGCTGATCGGCCGCGTGGTCGCGTCCCTCGCCCACGGTGCCTTCTTCGGCATCGGCTCGGTCGTCGCGGCCGACCTGGTCGCCCCGCACAAGAAGGCCGGTGCCATCGCGATGATGTTCACCGGTCTGACCGTCGCCAACGTCGTCGGCGTCCCACTGGGCACGCTCATCGGGCAGTCCGCCGGCTGGCGTGTCACCTTCGCCGTCGTCGCCGCGCTCGGCGTCGTGGGTCTGGCCGGTGTCGCCAAGCTGGTCCCCGACGTGCCCAAGCCCGAGGGGGTGCGGCTGCGGCACGAACTGGCCGCGTTCAAGAACGTCCAGGTCCTGCTGGCGATGGCCATGACCGTCCTCGGTTTCGGCGGCGTCTTCGCGGCCATCACCTACATCGCGCCGATGATGACCCACGTCGCGGGGTTCGCGGACGGCTCCGTCACCTGGCTGCTGGTCCTCTTCGGCCTCGGCATGGTCGGCGGCAACCTCGTCGGCGGCAAGTTCGCCGACCGCGCCCTGATGCCGATGCTGTACATCTCCCTGGGCGCCCTGGCCGTCGTACTGGCCCTCTTCACCCTCACCGCACACGACAAGATCGCGTCGGCCGTGACCGTCTTCCTCATCGGCGCCCTGGGCTTCGCCACCGTGCCGCCGCTGCAGAAGCGCGTCCTGGACCACGCGCACGGCGCCCCGACGCTGGCCTCGGCCGTGAACATCGGCGCCTTCAACCTCGGCAACGCGCTCTCCGCCTGGCTCGGGGGCGTGGTCATCGGCGCCGGCTTCGGCTACACCGCCCCGAACTGGGTCGGTGCCGTACTGGCCGCCGCCGCCCTGCTCCTCGCCGTCCTCTCGGCCGCGCTCGAACGGCGCGAGGACGCGCCTGCTGCGGTCGTCGCGGGCTCCGCGCCCGCTGAGCAGCGCACCGCAGCCGTTCACCACTGACCGACCCGGGCCGCGGGGTGCGGGGCCAGGGCCGTCCCCGCACCCCGCGGCTCACTCCGCCCCGGCGCTCCCCGAAGCACCGGTCCCGGCGCCACACCGCACCACGCGCCGCACCGTCGGCGCACTTCCGAACCAGCACCGCGCCACCCACCACCGCCCCCACCGGGCACCGATCAAGGAGAAACCCCATGAGCACCACCGCTGTCGCCCCGCTGACGATCGAGGACGCCGAATCCCTCGTGACCGCCGCCCACCGTGCCGCCGAGGCCGCCGGTGTGACCGTCAGCGTCACCGTCCTCGACGCGGGCGGTCACCTGCTCGCCTTCCGGCGCGACGACCGTGCGGTCCTGATCTCCGGTGAGACCAGCACCCGCAAGGCCTACACCGCGCTCCAGCTGAACGCCCCCACCGCCGACCTCGTCGACGCCGTTCAGCCCGGAGGGCTCTTCCACACCCTGCCCACGGCACTCGACCGGCCCCTGCTGTTCATCGCGGGCGGCGTGCCCGTGCACCGCGAGGGCCGGCTGATCGGCGCGATCGGAGTGGGCGGTGGCGCACCCGACCAGGATCACGGCTTCGCCTCCGCCGCCGTGCAGGCCCTCGCCTGACGGCAGGCGGTCAGGTCGCCCCGGTCAGCCCGCCGCCACCGTCAGCGGCGCGAACCGCCGGTTCCAGTCGCCGGGCAGCTCGGTGATGCCGTACGTCATCACGGCGTTCGGGGCGACCACCGCAAGGCCGCGCTCCTGCACCCAGGCAAGCAGCTCCTCGTGGCGCGCATCGATGTCCGTGCGCAGCGGCCGGTCGGTGCGGGCGGCCAGGGAACCGATCAGCGCCTTCGCCGTCTCGGTGTCCCGGGCGATCAGCGGGCCCACGACGTGGGTGTCCATGTTCGGCCAGGCCGCGGCGTATCCGATGATCCGGCCGTCCTCCTCGGCGACCCGCAGCTGGTCCGCGAAGGCGGGCAGGCGCGTGATGACAGGGGTGCGGTCGGCGCCGAACACCTCCTCGTCGAGCCGGACGATCGTGGTGAGGTCCTCGGCGGTGGCCGCCCGAGTGGCGATCCCGGGCTCGGGCCCCACCGGGGTGAAGCGCCCGCGGACCATCTCGGCCCGGCCGGTGACCTTGAAACCGAGCTCCTCGTAGAGCGGCCGGCCGTTCGGGGTCGCGTGCAGGGTCAGCGGGGTGGTGCCCAGTTCGGAGAGGACATGGCGCATCAGCCTGCGGCCGACGCCCCGGCGGGCGTGGCGCTCGGCCACCAGCACCATGCCGATGGCGGCCAGGGAGGGCCGGCCGTGCGGGCCGTACTGCGTGACGGTGCAGGCGGCGACGAGGCCGCCGCCGGGATCGTCGATGCCGTACCCCGTCCCGGCGGTGAGGAGGAACCCCCACTTGTGCTCCTCGCGCGGCCACCCCCGGTCCTCGGACAGGTCGGCGCAGGCGGTGAGATCGCGGAGCGTCAGACGGCGGATCGGAGCGGAGGCGGGGGAAGGTGTCGGCACGCAGGTCAGGCTGTCTGACAGTGGCCGCCCGCGTCCACCCGTTTCCGGGGGAACGTGCAAGCTTTTGGCCATGTCGTGCCTGAGCGGCTCAGCCGAGATCCGGGGCGTGCAGAGCCCGCACCCCTTCGATGTTGCCGTCCAGGTAGTGCCGCAGCGACAGCGGCACCAGGTGGACCGAGGCGATCCCGACCCGGGTGAACGGCACCCGGACGATCTCGTACTCGCCGGCGGGCTCGTCGACCTCCGGGCCGTGCCGCAGGGCCGGGTCCATGGACCCCAGATGGCAGACGAAGAAGTGCTGCACCTTCACGCCGGTCGCGCCGCCGTCCTCGCCGATGTGCTCCACCGTGTCCACGAAGCAGGGGACGACATCGGTGATCTTGGCGCCGAGTTCCTCGTACACCTCGCGGTGCAGCGCGTCCACCACGGTGGCGTCCTCGGGCTCGACCCCGCCCCCGGGCGTGACCCAATAGGGATCGACGCCGGGCTTGGTGCGCTTGATCAGGATCAAGTGCTCGCGGTCCAGGAGAACGGCGCGAGCGGTGCGCTTGACCACGGGTCGGACGGTCATGGGAGAAATGTGGCCCGGTTGGTTCCACGTGAAACATTGCCGCGCACCCACAGCTCGCGAGCCCGACGGCTCAGCTCCAGTCGGCCGCCGCGCGCAGCAGCCACTCATGGGCCCGGGCGATGTGCGGCATCGCCAACGTGCCGGTCCGCACCACCAGGAAGTACGTCCGCAGCGGCGGCACCGCCGGGTCGTGCAGTGCGACCACGTCGCCGCGCTCCAGCGCCGGTGCGCACAGATAGCGGGGAAGTACGGCGAGACCCGCACCGGCGACCGTGCAGGCGAGAACTGCCCGCAGGTCGGGGGCGACGACCGTGCCGGGGGCTGCCGGGCGGGCGTCGAAGACGGACGCCCAGTAGCGGGCGACGAAGGGCAGCGACTCGTGCACCTCGACCACGGGTACGCGCTCCAGCGCGGGCGCGTCGGTGCTGTGGGGCTTGTCGACGCCCGCTCGCTCCGCCCAGCCAGGCGCGGCGACCAGGACGTGTTCCTCGTCGCAGAGCGGAGTCGCCGTGAGCAGCACGCCCCGGGGACGCGCCGTGCCGATGGCCAGATCATGATGTCCGGCGGACAGCCCCTCCAGGGTCTCCTCCGCGTTCCCGAACGAGGCGCGCAGCGCGAACCCCTGTCCGTCCTCACCGGTGAGCTCGGTGAGTGCGGGCAGCGCCCGCTCGGCGGTGAACTCGGGCGGCCCGGCGAGATGCAGGGTCCGCAGGGCGGAGTCGTCCTGGACGCCGGTCTCGGCGATCTCCACGAGGGCGTCGAGATGAGGTGCGGCCTTGTGCGCGAGTTCGTCGCCGATGGTCGTCGGGGTCACGCCGCGGGCCTGGCGGAGGAACAGTGGACGGCCGAGCTGGCGCTCCAGCGTGCGGATCTGCGAGGTCACGGCGGGCTGTGAGAGGCCGAGCAGGGCTGCCGCACGCGTGAAGGAACCGGCCCGGTGCACGGTGACGAAGGTGCGCAGCAAGGCCAGATCCACGGCATGCCCCCTCTTGCGAACGTCTCCGGCCCCCGGCGTGGCCAACTATAAATATGTCGATAGGTCGCTGTCGCTACTGTGATTGGACACTGACACAGAGTCAACTAGCCTTGGTCGCGCGGTTCTTCGCGCGCGGAACCGGAGGACGGTCCGAGCCACGAGGGGGGAGGCTCGGACCGTCCGTCGTACGGCCGTCGTACGGCGGTTCAGTCCGCCGTTTCGTCCAGCGCGCGCAGCAGATCGGCCACCAGGTCCTCGGGGTCCTCCGCGCCGACCGAGAGCCGCACGAAGCCCTCCGGCACCGCGTCGCCGCCCCAGCGTCCCCGCCGCTCGGCCGTGGACCGCACCCCGCCGAAGCTCGTCGCACCCTCCACCAGCCGCAGCGCGTCGAGAAAACGATCGGCACGCGCCCGCGTGGCCAGCGTGAAGGAGACGACGCACCCGTAGCGCAGCATCTGCTGCGAGGCGGTCTTGTGCGAGGGGTCGTCGGCCAGCCCCGGGTACCGCAGACCGGTGACCTCGGGCCGCGCCCGGAGCGCCTCGGCGACCCTGAGCGCGGTGGCGTTCTGCCGGTCGACCCGCAACTGGAGGGTGGCGATCGAACGGTGCGCCAGCCAGGCCTCCATGGGTCCGGGGATCGCGCCGACGATCTTGCGCCAGCGCCGTACGGCGGCCATCGCCTCGGCGTCGCGGCCCGCCACGTATCCGAGGAGGACGTCTCCGTGGCCGGTGAGCTGCTTGGTGCCGCTGGCGACGGAGAAGTCGGCGCCGAGCTCCAGCGGGCGCTGTCCGAGCGGTGTGGCGAGGGTGTTGTCGACGGCGACCAGGGCGCCGCGCGCGTGGGCCGCCTCGGCCAGCCGCCGTACGTCGCACACGTCGAGACCGGGGTTGGACGGCGTCTCGATCCACAGCAGCTTCGCCCCGTCCAGGACGTCGAGCTGGGCGTCCCCGCCGGTCGGCGCGGTACGCACCTCGATGCCGTACGCCTCCAGCTGGGCGCGGACCAGCGGCAGCACCTGGTAGCCGTCGCCGGGCAGGACGACCACGTCCCCGGCGCGCAGCTGCGAGAAGAGCACGGACGAGATCGCGGCCATGCCGGAGGCGAACACGAGCGTCTCGACGCCAGCCCGCCCGGGAGACTCCAGCTCGCCGATGGCCCGTTCCAGGTGCGTCCAGGTCGGGTTCTCGTCGCGGCCGTAGGTGTACGGGCCGGTCGGCTCGCCGGGCAGATGGAAGTGGGCCGCGAACACCGGCCCGGGCAGGGTCGGCTCGTGCTTGACGGGCTCGGGCAGCCCGGCCCGCACCGCGCGCGTGCCGTCGCCGGTACCGATGGGCGTTCCCGGCCGGTGCCCGCCGCGCTCGTCGTTCGTAGCGGAATCACTCATGCCGCCCGTCCCTCCACTTGCTCGCGTACCGCGGCGAGCAGTCCTCCGCTCGCCGCCTCCACCATCTCAAGGCACTCCTCGAAGCCGTCCGTGCCCCCGTAGTACGGATCCGGAACATCCAGGTCACCGTCGTCGGCGGCGGGATCGTAGGAGCGCAGCAGGCGCACCTTGGCCGCGTCCTCCTCCGTGGGCGCCAGCCGGCGCAGGGCCCGCAGATGACCGGCGTCGAGGGCGATCACGAGATCGAGGCGGGAGAACCAGGACTGCTGGAACTGCCGGGCGGTGTGGCCGAGGTCGTACCCGTGCTCCGCGAGGACGGCCACGGTGCGCGGGTCGGCCCCGTCACCCTCGTGCCAGCCGCCGGTGCCGGCGCTGTCGACCGTCACCAGGTCGTCGAGCCCGGCGTCCGCCACGCGCGCGTGGAAGACGGCCTCGGCCATCGGGGAACGGCAGATGTTGCCCGTGCACACGAAGCAGACGCGATAGGTCATCGCGACCGGTCCCCGTCGGGCAGGAACGCGTTGAGGGCCCACGAGACGATCGAGATGATCAGTCCGCCCAGGACGGCGGTCCAGAAGCCGTCGACGTGGAAACTCACGTCGAGCTTGTCGGCCACCCACGAGGTGAGCAGCAGCATGAGCGCGTTGACGACCAGCGTGAACAGACCGAGGGTCAGGATGAACAGGGGGAAGGTGAGCACCTGCACGATCGGCTTCACCAGCATGTTCACCAGGCCGAACACCAGCGCCACCACGATCAGCGTGACGGCCTTCTCACCCGTGCTGCCCCCAGTCAGGGTGATCTTGTCGAGCAGCCATACGGCGACCGCGAGGGCGCCGGCGTTGGCGATCGTCTTGACTAGGAAATTCTTCATGTGTCTGATCGTGGCAGACGCGATCGGAAACGAACGGTGAGGTAGGGGCGGACGAGGCGATGAAGGCATTCCGGCTGGACGAACTGGAGGCGGAGCGCGCCGCCAACGACGGTGCCTACCTGCAGTTCCTGCGTGAGCGGAACATGTCGGTCGGCTTGTACGCCCTCGACGCGGGCACGTCCGATCCACAGAACCCGCACGCGCAGGACGAGGTGTACTTCGTGGTGAGCGGGCGGGCGGCGATCACCGTGGGCATGGAGACCACCCAGGTCGCCCGCGGCAGTGTGGTCTACGTCCCGGCCGGGGTCGCCCACAAGTTCCACCACATCAGCGAGGATCTGCGGGTTCTCGTGGTGTTCTCTCCGCCGGAGAGCTGACGTCCCACCCCGGGGTTCCCTAGGGGAACGGTCAGGGGGAGACAAGGGATGCGTGCGCCCTGCGGGGACCTTCGCGGCCCTAGCATCGGGTGCAGGACATCAGAGCATTCCCAGCGGGAGACCGGGCCCACACAGGGCCCGGTCCTCGAAAGGGTGGAAGGTAAGGACGAGGGCCATGCGAGAGATCTTCACGGGACTGCCGTGGTGGGTGAAGTGGATCGCGGTGCCGGTCATCGCCCTGGTCGTGTTCGGCGGGCTCATCGCCAGCGTGGTCGGGTTCGTGATCGGACTGCTGTTCAAGCTGCTGGTCTTCGTCGCGCTCGTCGGTGGACTGATCTACGTCGTGCGCAAGTTCATGTCGAGTTCGTCCTCGCGCAGCGACTGGTGAGAGCCGTGGGACACGGGTGGCGGTAACGGGAACCACCGGTTCCCTCGGGCGAGGGAAGTTTCCCGGACGGGCCGTCGGTGGGCGGTGACCGGCGATTAGAGTCCGGAACTCCACGCGGGGGCGACCTCGCGAACGGCGCCCACCCCCACCCGTGTTCCCCGCACGGACGGCCTCCTCGCGTTCCCGGGAGTGAACCTTGGCCACGGCTGACACCGCATTCGCACCGCTGCATGCCCTGCCCGTGCAGCCCTACTCGACGCCCCCACCCCCACCCCCACCCCCGCCCCCGCCCGCCGACCCGCCCACGGCGACGCTCATCGGCTCCGTGCAGCGGGCGATGCGTCTCCTGGAATGCGTCGCGGAACACGAGTACGGAGCCCCCGCCAAGCAGCTGGCCCGGGAGACCCGGCTGGCGCTCCCCACCGCCTACCACCTGCTGCGCACCCTGGTGCACGAGGGCTACCTGCGCCGGGAGAAGGGGCTGTTCTTCCTCGGCGACGCCGCCGAGCGGCTGGGCAGCAGCGGGGCCGCGCAGAAACGTCGCAGCACCGTGGTCGACGCGCTCGCGCAGGTGCGCGACGCGATCGGCGCCCCCGTGTACTACGCCATGTACCGCGACGGCGAGATCGAGGTCATGTGCGTCTCCGACACCCCGGGCAACCCGGCCGTCGAGGAGTGGGCGGACTTCCGCGAGACCGGGCACGCGCACGCCCTCGGGCAGTGTCTGCTGTCGCAACTGGACGAGGACGCCCGTCGGGACCACCTGAACCGCTACTCGGTGCAGTCGCTCACGCCGTACACGGTCCGTGATGGCAATGCCCTGCTGAGACGCCTGGAACGCATCCGGCGGACGTCTCCGGTGACCGAACGCCAGGCGTACGCCCTGGGGACGGTGTGCGCCGCGATCCCCATCACCGTCGGCACCACGGTGGCCACGATGGCCGTCTCCCTGCCCCTTCACCAGGCCGACCGGCTGCTGTCGGCCGCCGAGCGGCTGCAGGACGAAGTGGGTCGGCTCCTGGGGTCACTCGCGATCTCTATCAGTATCTGAAAACTCACTCCTTGTGATCTGGTGTGTACGTTGAGCAAGATGCCATCAGTGTTAGAGGTTTGATTCCCGGACAGTCGACGGCGAATGACGGGTGTGCGATGGGCGAGTCCGTACAGGCAGAGGTCATGATGAGCTTTCTCGTGTCCGAGGAGCTCTCGTTCCGCATCCCGGTGGAGCTGCGCTACGCGACCTGTGATCCCTATGCCGTGCGGTTGACCTTCCACCTTCCCGGGGACGCCCCGGTGACCTGGGCCTTCGGCCGGGAGCTACTGGTCGACGGTGTGGGCCGGCCGTGCGGTGACGGGGACGTGCGCATCGCACCGGTCGAGCCGGAGCCGCTGGCCGAGGTGCTGATCCGCCTCCAGGTCGGCGCCGACCAGGCACTGTTCCGTTCCTCGGCGGCGCCCCTGGTGGCGTTCCTCGACCGCACCGACAAGCTGGTGCCCCTGGGTCAGGAGGGCGCGCTCGCGGACTTCGACACCCACCTCGACGAGGCGCTGGACCGCATCCTGGCGGAGGAGCAGAGCGCGGGCTGAACCGTTACGGCAGGCGCGGAGCGGGCGTAATGCTTCGCCCTCGGGCGCGTCAGCGCTTGCGGCGACGGCCGCGTCCGCCGCGTACGGGGGCCGTGTCCCCGCCCGGCGTCGCCCCGGCGGACCGCTCGGCCGTCCGGTCGGCCGAGACGACAAGCGCGGCGAGGGCCGTGGTGACCGGCACGGACGCCACCAGGCCGATCGAGCCGACCAACGTGCGCACGATCTCCTCGGCGACCAACTCACTGTTGGCGACCGTCCCCACCCCGCTCTGCGCGATCGAGAACAGCAGGAGCAGGGGCAGCGCGGCGCCCGCGTAGGCGAGCACGAGCGTGTTGACGACCGAGGCGATGTGGTCGCGGCCGATGCGGATGCCCGCGCGGTACAGCCCGCGCCAGCCCATCGTCGGGTTGGCCTCGTGCAGTTCCCAGACCGCTGACGTCTGGGTGACCGTCACGTCGTCGAGGACACCGAGCGAACCGATGATGACGCCGGCGAGCAGCAGACCGCTCATGTCGATCGACGGATACAGGCCGTGGATGAGGCCGGTGTTGTCGTCCGTGTTCCCGGTCAGCGCCGCCCAGCCGATGAACAGCGACCCGAGAACGCCGATCAGCAACAGGGAGATCAGCGTGCCGAGCACCGCCACGGACGTGCGTGCGGAGAGGCCATGACACAGATACAGCGCGATCAGCATGATGGCGCTGGACCCGATCACCGCGACGAGCAGCGGGTTCGAACCCTGGAGGATCGCGGGGAGGATGAAGAAGTTCAGCAGCAGGAAACTGATGGCCAGGGAGATCAGCGCCATCAGGCCCCGCAGCCTTCCGACGACCACCACGGCCAGCGCGAAGATGCCGGCGAGCAGGGTGAGGGGGAGCCGGCGGTTGATGTCGGTCACCGAGTACTGCAGGTCCCGCGGTGCGGAGGGCTCGTAGGCGACCACGACCTCCTGGCCCTCGTGCAACTGCCGCGACTGGTCCGGCTGCACGACCTCCTCGAACGTGCGGCCCTTGTCCTTGCCGCTGTCCACGCGGATCGTCGCCCGCTTGCACTCGCCGTTCGCCTGCTGCAACGCGGAGGAGCCCTCGGCGGTGGAGGTGTCGCCGGTGGGGGTGGAGCCCGAGGCGTTGACGGACTGGCAGCTCAGTTCCACCACCTTGGTCACGGTGGCCTGCTGCGTCTGGCGGTCGAAGCCGACGCCGGTGCGCTCGTGCGCCGGCGCGCCGCCCGGCCACAGGACGGCGAGCCCGACCAGGACTGCCGCGGCGAACGGGATCAGGATCGCGGCGATGACCTTCCGCAGATGCCGGGAGACGGGTGCCGCGGGACCATGACTGTGAGAGTGCCCGTGGCCTCCTCCCTCCCCGTGCCCGTGACCCCCGCCCGCTCCGTGCCCGTGGCCCCCGCCCGCTCCGTGCCCGTGGCCGCCGCCACCGGGACCGCGTCCGTGGTCGGCGGCTCCACGGTCGACGCCCTCATCGGCGTGCGGTCCGCGGCGGGGATCGTGCGGCGGAAAGGGGGGATGCTGCGGTGTGGTCACCGACCGATCATCGCAAGAACAAGGGGGGCCCTCTGTTCACCGCGCCCGAATGGGCGTTAGCGTGGAGCCACCTTTGTACACGCGGGAGCTCGGAGCACCGGGCTGAGAGGGCGCTGACCTCCGTCCCAGCGATGTTTCACGGGAAACATCACCGAAGTCGAGTGATGTATCCCACGAAGCATCGGCGGACGGAATCCGCTGCGTCGACCGCCGAACCTGTTACCGGGTAATGCCGGCGTAGGGAGTAGGTCTCATGACCATCAAGGACGCACGCACGCCTGCCTCCACGCAGAACTCCTCCCAGGAGGAGACCGCGGAGGCCGGGAAGTCCATCGGCTGGCACAAGGCGTACGTCGAGGGCTCGCGCCCCGATCTGCGGGTGCCGGTCCGTCAGGTGCACCTCACCAACGGACAGTCGGTCACGCTGTACGACACCTCCGGCCCGTACACCGATCCGCTCGTCGACACCGACGTCCGCAGGGGACTGGCGCCGCTTCGGGAGAACTGGATCATCGCCCGCGGTGACACCGAGGAGTACGCGGGCCGTCCCGTCCGTCCCGAGGACGACGGCATCAAGCACACCTCGCCGCGCGGCGGGCTGCGCAACCTCGACGCCGTCTTCCCCGGAAGGCCGCGCCAGCCCCGCCGGGGCCGGGGCGGCACCGCGGTGACACAGCTCGCGTATGCCCGCCGGGGCGAGATCACGCCCGAGATGGAGTACGTGGCCGTCCGGGAGAACGTCGCGCCGGAGGTCGTCCGCGAGGAGATCGCGGCAGGCCGTGCCGTACTGCCGGCCAACGTCAACCACCCCGAGATCGAGCCGATGATCATCGGTAAGCGGTTCCTGGTGAAGGTCAACGCCAACATCGGCAACTCGGCGGTGACATCCTCCATCGAGGAGGAGGTCGACAAGATGACCTGGGCGACCCGGTGGGGCGCCGACACGGTCATGGACCTCTCCACCGGCCGCAACATCCACACCACCCGCGAGTGGGTTCTGCGCAACTCCCCCGTCCCCATCGGGACCGTGCCGCTCTACCAAGCCCTGGAGAAGGTCGACGGCCGGGCCGAGGAGCTGACCTGGGAGGTCTACAAGGACACCGTGATCGAACAGGCCGAGCAGGGCGTGGACTACATGACGGTCCACGCGGGCGTTCGCCTGGCGTACGTGCCGCTGACCGCCAACCGCAAGACCGGCATCGTCTCGCGCGGCGGCTCGATCATGGCGGCGTGGTGCCTGGCGCACCACCGGGAGTCGTTCCTGTACGAGAACTTCGAGGAACTCTGCGAGATCCTCGCCGCGTACGACGTCACGTACTCCCTCGGCGACGGACTGCGGCCGGGCTCCATCGCGGACGCCAACGACGAGGCGCAGTTCGCCGAGTTGCGCACCCTCGGGGAACTCAACCGGACCGCCAAGCGTTTGAACGTTCAGACCATGATCGAGGGCCCGGGACACGTCCCGATGCACAAGATCAAGGACAACATCGACCTTCAGCAGGAGATCTGCGATGAAGCTCCGTTCTATACGCTCGGCCCGCTGACCACGGACGTCGCGCCGGCGTACGACCACATCACCTCCGGCATCGGTGCCGCGATGATCGCCTGGTGGGGCACGGCAATGCTCTGCTACGTCACGCCCAAGGAGCACCTGGGCCTGCCCAACCGTGACGACGTCAAGACCGGCGTCATCACCTACAAGATCGCCGCCCATGCCGCCGACCTCGCCAAGGGTCACCCAGGTGCGCAGGAGTGGGACGACGCGCTGTCCGACGCGCGTTTCGAGTTCCGGTGGGAGGACCAGTTCAACCTGGCCCTCGACCCGGACACGGCACGGGAGTTCCACGACGAGACCCTGCCGGCCGAGCCCGCCAAGACGGCCCACTTCTGCTCGATGTGCGGGCCGAAGTTCTGCTCCATGAAGATCTCGCACGACATCCGACGCGAGCACGGAGGGAGCCAGGCCGAGATCGAGGAGGGCATGGTCCAGAAGTCGAAGGAGTTCGCGGCCGCCGGCAATCGCGTGTATCTGCCGATCGCGGACTGACGTCCCCGCATGCCGCTCCGTGCCGCGTAGTGCGGTGGGGAGGGGGCAGACCGTGGGTCCGTCCTCTCCCCGCCGAGGGGTCCGTCTCGGCAGACTGGGGGCATGACAGCCACCTCCCTGAGCAAGGGCGCCAACCTCGCCGTCGACTCCCCCGCGGTGCGGATCGAACTCGCCTGGGCCGCAGGGCCCGGGGTTCCCGAGATCGACGCCTCCGCGCTGCTGCTCACCTCGGCCGGACGGGTGCGGGACGACGGTGACTTCGTCTTCTACAACCAGCCCCGGCACGCGTCCGGCGCGGTGGGGCACCTGGGCAAGCGGGGCGGATCCGGCGCGCCCGCGGGTGTCACCACCGACTCGGTCGAGGTGGACCTGGTCTCGGTGGAGCCGGCCGTCGAACGCATCGTGCTGTGCGCCTCGGCGGACGGCGGGACGTTCGGCCGGGTACCGGGGCTGTCGATGCGGTTGCTGGACGCCGCTTCCGGCACCGAGCTGGCCCGGTTCGACATGACCGCCGGGACGGAGACCGCCCTGGTCGGCGGCGAGCTGTACCGGCGGCAGGGGAAGTGGAAGTTCCGCGCGGTCGGGCAGGGATACGCCGCCGGACTCGCGGGGCTCGCCACCGACTTCGGCATCACCGTGGACGACGACACTCCCCCGACGCCGACGCCGACGCCGACGCCGACGCCGACGCCGACGCCGACGCCGACGCCGCCCCCTCAGCCCCTGTCCCCACCGGTGACCGCATCCGCGGGGCGGAGCCGCCTCACCAAGGGCGAGGAGCAGCTGCCCGTGGACATGCGCAAGCGGCTGTCCCTCCGCAAGGAGCAGGTCGCCGTCAGCCTGCGCAAGCACGGCGCGGACAACGTCACCGCGCGCGTCATCCTCGTACTGGACGCCTCCGGTTCCATGTCGTTCCTCTACTCCAAGGGCGTCGTGGCGGACGTCGTGGAGCGGATGGCCGCCGTCGCCGCGCAGTTGGACGACGACGGCGAGATGCAGGCATGGACCTTCGCCTCGAACCCGGCGCGCCTTCCCGACCTGCGCCTGGGCGAACTGCCCGAGTGGCTGCGGCTGCACGTACGCGTGGGGGAGATCAGCCTCTTCCGCCGCGGCCGGAAGAAGGGCCTGGACCCCCGGCAGGTCGACATGCGGGCGGTCGGGATCCAGAACGAGGAGCAGAAGGTGATCGCCCAGGTCCGTGCCTTCGTCCGGGAGAATCCGGCAACGGTTCCGACCCTGGTCCTGTTCTTCTCCGACGGCGGTGTCTACCGCGACGCCGAGATCGAGCGGGAGCTGCGAGAGGCGGTGGAGGAGCCGGTCTTCTGGCAGTTCGTGGGGCTCGGCCGGGCCAAGTACGGCGTGCTGGAGCGTTTCGACACCCTGACGGGCCGCTGCGTCGACAACGTCGGCTTCTTCGCCGTGGACGACATCGCCACCGTGCCGGACCCGGAGCTCTACGACCGCCTGCTGTCCGAGTTTCCGTCCTGGATCACAGCCGCCGGCCGGGCGGGCATCCTCTGACGCGCCGCCCGCCCGGACCGGTGGCTACTCGGGCCGGTGTTCCGGACCCCCGAAGTCGGGGCTGCTGTAGTCCGGGCTGGAGTAGCTCGGACGGTGACCGGTCTCGGGGCCGCCGTCGGGACTGGTGAACCCGGGCCGGCCGTATCCGAGGTGCGGCATGCGGCTGCTCGGGGCCTTGGGTCCCGTGCGGTGCAGTGCCGCCGTGCCCGGGTTGCCGAGCGCCTCCTGCAGGAAGGGCAGGATGCCGCGTTCCAGCAGGGCGTCGTGCCAGGCGTCCCTGGCCCGGGCCACTTCCTCGTCGAGTACGCCGTAGGAGCCGGACTCGGCGGACGGCCGGTTGCGCAGCGCGGTGATCAGCAGTCCCACCGCGGCGACGAGGATCGCCACCGCGGTCACGGCGCCGAACATCCAACCCGTGGTGAGCATGGTCTGCGCGAAGGCCTGCTCCGGATCCAGCATCTTCAGGATGTAGCCGACGAGCAGGAAGATCGCCGCGGCGGTGCCGGCCAGGACGGGTGCCAGGACGGCGACGACGGCGACGGCCCCCGCACCGGTCGCCTCGGCCACCTCCCCCATGGTGGCGGCGAGTCCCACCGCGTTGCTGCCCTGCTCCTCGGAGCCGGACTCGCGCGTGGCGGGCGCCGTGGCGGACGGCGCGGGGTGGCGCAGTTCCTCGCGGGCCTTCACGTAGTGCTGGTACTCGGTGGTGGCCGCCGCCGTGATGAGGGCGGTCGCGTTGAGTGCCATGGTGCGCAGTTGTTCGGAGTTGAGCCGCTGTCCGACAGCGGCCAGTTCCGGGCGGTGTGGTGCGGAGCGCAGCGCCTCGTCGAGGATCCGCTCGTACTCTTGGCGGTCCTCGTTGGACAGGTGCTGCGGAACGCTGTTCATGTGCATCCCCCGATGCTCCGTAGGGCTTGGGGCTCGCATGCCAACGAGCCGTCGGGCAGAAACGGAGGGGAGCCTGCTACGGATAAGCCGATGGTAGAGCGGTGACGGTGGAGGGTGACAGGGGGTTTCCAGAAATTGGGTGCCGTCCCGTACGGGTCCCGCCGTCGAAACGCTCGTCCGCTGAACGGTCAGACGTCCAGCGGAAGTTGCTGGACCAGCAGCTTTCCGGCCATGGTCACGCCGCCGTCCATCGCGATGGCCAGCCCGTCCGCGTAGACGTGGGGTCCCTCGACCGCCGTACGGGTGTCGTCCTCGCCGTCCTCGGAGCCGACCTCGCCCAGCAGGTAGGGGATGGGGCTGTGTCCGTGAACGATCCGGGTGCCGCCGTACGTATCCAGCAGTGAGCGCACGGCCTCGGCGCCGCCCTCGTCGCGGAAGGAGAAGCGCTTGGTGAACTTGCGGAACAGGTCCCAGACCTCTTCCGCGTCGTTACGGGTGAGGGTCTCGCGGACGGTGTCGTTGACCTCTTCGATGGAGCGGCCGTAGTCGAGGTAGGTGGTGGTGTCGGAGTGGACCAGGAGGTGGTCGTCGACCTCTTCGAGGGCGTCGAGGCGGGCCATCCACTGCAGGTGGTGGTCCTGGAGGCGGTCCATGTCGGTCTTCTGGCCACCGTTCAGCAGCCAGGCCGCCTGGAAGGTGGCGGTGCCGGCACCGGAGTTGACCGGCGTGTCGCCGAACCGCTTGGCGCCGAGCAGCAGCAGCTCGTGGTTGCCCATCAGCGCCTTGCAGTAGCCGCCGGCCGCGGCGGCCTCGGCGGACAGCCGCATCACCAGGTCGATGACGCCGATGCCGTCCGGGCCGCGGTCCGTGAAGTCGCCGAGGAACCACAGACGTGAGGTGCCCGCGCACCACTGGCCGTCGGCGTCGACGAGGCCCTTCTCGCGCAGCGCGGCGAGCAGCTCGTCGAGGTAGCCGTGCACGTCGCCCACGACGAACAGCGGCCCCTGACCGGTGACGGGCTGCCCCACCTGGATCGGCTCGGGGTCGACGGGCACCTGAACCGTGTCACCCCGGCGGATGACGGGCAGATCCCGCTGCGTGGGCGTGTACCCCTCCGGGTAGGGCTCCTCGGACCCCTCCTCGGAGGGCGGCGCGGACTCGCCCGCCTGTGTGCCGGGGCCGGCATACGGAGCGGTCTCGTGGACGTAAGCGGGCACCCGGAAGTCGCGCACCGTCGCGGTCCGCTCCACCTCGGGTCCCTGACCGGCCCCCTGAGTCATTGACCCCTCCACCATCGCGCCGCATCTGCACCGCTTCGGACTGCCTGGTCGCAGCGGCCCGCGGTGTGTGGGCCCATCATAGGAATGCGGATCGCGCTGTGTGATGACCCAGGGGTGGTGAATCAGAACAGGACTCCGGTTCACCGCGGCTTTCGCCCCGATTGGGCCGGTCTTCGCCCGTCCGTGAATGCCGTCCGGCCGTGGTGCGGGCGTGCCGGGTGTGGCGTTCGCCGCCTTTCGCGCGCCCCGTGCGCCGCCCCTTTGCGCCCCGTTTCGGACCGGGGCGCGCCGCCGCACGCGCCGAGCGCGTGGACCGGCGCGCTCCTAGTCGCTCTCCGGTGATCGCGGCGGGCTGACCGTCGTCCGGGGCGGGCGGCGCTGCGAGGACGTGCGCACGATCAGTTCGGTCGGTATGACCTGCTCGACCGGCTGGTCCGAGTGCAGCCCCTCGATCGCGTCGATCAGCACCTGGATCACGGCCGTACCGATGCGGCGGGGTTTGAGCGAGAGGGTGGTGATGGGCGGCTCGGTGCTGGCGTACACGGTGGACTCGCTGCAGCAGACCAGCAGCAGGTCCTCGGGGACGCGCAGTCCGTAGCGGCGGGCGGCGGCGAGGAGGTCGGTCCCGTTCGGGTCGAACAGGCCGTAGACCGCGTCGGGCCGGTCGGGGCGGGCCAGCAGCCGGTCGGCGGCGACCGCGCCGGCGCACGGGTCGTGGGCGGGGTAGGCCTCGTAGACCGGGTCCTGCCCGACGCGCTCGCACCAGCGCAGGTAGGCGGTGGTGGACAGATGGGTGTACGTGTCCGTCGTGGTGCCGGTGAGCAGGCCGATCCTGCGGGCGCCGGCGTCGGCGAGGTGGTCGAGGATGCCGAGGACGGCCGCCTCGTGGTCGTTGTCCACCCACGCCGTGACGGGGAGCGTGCCGGCCGGGCGGCCGTCGGAGACGACTGGTAAGCCCTGGCGGACCAGCTCGGTGACGACCGGGTCGTGGTCCGAGGGGTCGATGACGACCGTCCCGTCGAGTGCGACGTTGGACCACACGTCGTGGCGGGAGGTCGCGGGGAGGATCACGAGGGCGTAGCCGCGGGCGAGCGCGGCGGAGGTGGCGGCGCGCGCCATCTCCGCGAAGTACGCGAACTCGGTGAAGGTGAAAGGTTCATCCCCGTACGTCGTCACGGTCAGGCCGATGAGTCCGGACTTTCCGGTGCGGAGCGTGCGGGCGGCGGCCGAGGGCCGGTAGCCCAGACGGTCGGCGACCTCGCGCACATGGCGCCGGGTGGCATCCGGGAGTCTGCCCTTGCCGTTGAGTGCGTCGGAGACGGTAGTGATGGATACTCCGGCGGCGGCGGCCACGTCCCTGATGCCCGCCCGGCCCGGCCGGCTGCCTCGACGTGAGGTTTCCGCGCGGCTCACCTGGTGCTTCCCTGCTGCTGTCATGGCGAGCCGATAGTAGGGCTCATGGGGTGGGGTAGGGCGGACGCATATGCACGCGTTGACAGTCACGTTTCTGCATGATCATTAACGCGGAACAGCCTTGGAAAGCAAGCTAGTTGGACCCGGTCATGCCAGTACCTGGTGTGCCGACCACTGAGGGCCTGCCATGGGGCGGATGTTGCGAAGAGGTCTCAACTCACCTGCACGGGGGATGCGCGCCACGGCGCAAGCCACCGGCGCGTAGATATATGTGTGGCGCGCCCCCCGAAACGTGCGCCTTCGTGCCCTGATGCCCCTGTTGCCAGTGTGACGGAGGAGGTCTGGCCTCACCTATACGCAGCGGCGGCGAATCCTCATAAGGTGAGAAGTATTCGATGCCGGTGGTGGTCACGAGGAGGACTGCGGTGAGCGAGACGAGCCCCAAGCTGCGCGCCGAGCTGGAGGGAATTCCCACCTACAAGCCGGGCAAGCCCGCCGCGGCCGACGGCCCGGTGGCCTACAAGCTGTCCTCCAACGAGAACCCCTATCCGCCCCTGCCGGGTGTCATGGAGTCGGTGACGGCCGCCGCCGCGTCCTTCAACCGGTACCCGGACATGGCCTGTACGTCCCTGATGAGCGAGCTGTCGGACCGCTTCGGCGTGCCCCTCACCCACCTGGCCACCGGCACCGGGTCCGTCGGCGTGGCGCAGCAGCTGATCCAGGCGACCTCGGGCCCGGGCGACGAGGTGATCTACGCCTGGCGATCCTTCGAGGCGTACCCGATCATCACCCAGATCAGCGGCGCGACGTCCGTGAAGGTCCCGCTGACCCCGGGCGACGTGCACGACCTGGACGCGATGGCGGACGCGATCACCGACCGGACCCGGCTGATCTTCGTCTGCAACCCCAACAACCCGACCGGCACGGTGGTCCGGCGGGCCGAGCTGGAGCGCTTCCTCGACCGGGCGCCGAGCGATGTGCTGGTGGTCCTGGACGAGGCGTACCGCGAGTTCATCCGCGACCCCGAGGTGCCGGACGGCGTCGAGATCTACCGGAAGCGGCCCAACGTCTGCGTCCTGCGCACCTTCTCCAAGGCGTACGGCCTCGCGGGGCTGCGGGTCGGTTTCGCGATCGCGCACGAGCCGGTGGCGGCGGCGCTGCGCAAGACGGCGGTGCCCTTCGGGGTCAGCCAGATCGCGCAGGAGGCGGCGATCGCCTCGCTACGGGCCGAGGACGAGCTGATCGGACGGGTCGGGTCGCTGGTGTGCGAGCGCACGCGCGTGGTCGACGGGCTGCGCTCACAGGGCTGGACGGTGCCGGAGACCCAGGCCAACTTCGTGTGGCTGCGGCTGGGGGAGAGCACGGTCGCCTTCGCGAGCGCGTGCGAGCAGGCCGGCGCGGTCGTCCGACCGTTCCCGGGCGAGGGTGTGCGGGTCACGGTCGGAGAGAGCGAGGCGAACGACATCTTCCTGAAGGTGTCGGAAGCGTTCCGCAAGGAGCTGTAGGCCGGAGGGAGCCGCAGGTCAGGCGGCGGGCCGGGGCGCCCCTGTCAGGCGGCGGACCGGGACACGACCGTCAGGTGTCGACGCGCTCGACGCGTACCGGGTCGCCGTCGCGCACCGTCGCCAGCAGGCGCGGATCTCCGTCGAGACGGCCCATGACATTGCACGGACTCGCGAGGCGGCACTCGTCGCCTCGCGAGATCGGCGTCGGTCCGTAGGGGAGGGCCAGGGCGTCCCCGTCGGTCCAGAAGGCGACCGTGCCCGGCTCGACGACCTCCCGGGCGTCCGTTTCACGTGAAACCGACACACCTGTGTCGAAGTACACCTCCTCGCCCCAGGTGTGGGCGGAGGCGGTGAGCGGCAGGGCCTTGAGAAGCGCCTGCGTGGTGGGTGTGTCGTCGAGTGCCGCGGTGAGGTGTCCCGCCGGCCATGAGATCCGAATCTGCATGCGGCGGATTCAACAATATGTTGAAGCCCCTGCCAAGGGGTTGACGTCACAGGGGACCCCCCTTCCGATGCCGAAAAGCAGTAGGTCATAATTGCTTGTGAATGTGAACGCGTTCACAAGCGTGTCCCGGTAACGCCCGCGTTGGGTGTGGCAAACACGTTCAAAACGCCGCTGACCACGGCGATGTGGCGAGGTAAGGAGAGTGACGACGTGGACATGGCTCTGGCGCCGGAGACCCTGGCGCGGTGGCAGTTCGGCATCACGACCGTCTACCACTTCCTGTTCGTCCCGCTGACGATCTCACTGGCCGCCCTGACGGCCGGGCTGCAGACCGCATGGGTCCGCACGGAGAAGGAGAAGTACCTCAGGGCGACCAAGTTCTGGGGCAAGCTCTTCCTGATCAACATCGCCATGGGTGTCGTCACCGGCATCGTGCAGGAGTTCCAGTTCGGCATGAACTGGTCCGACTACTCGCGCTTCGTCGGTGACGTCTTCGGCGCCCCGCTCGCCTTCGAGGCGCTGATCGCCTTCTTCTTCGAGTCCACCTTCATCGGCCTGTGGATCTTCGGGTGGGACAAGCTGCCCAAGAAGATCCACCTGGCCTGCATCTGGATGGTCTCGATCGGCACCCTGCTGTCGGCGTACTTCATCCTCGCGGCCAACTCCTGGATGCAGCACCCCGTCGGCTACCGGATCAACGAGGAGAAGGGCCGCGCCGAACTCACCGACTTCTGGCAGGTCCTCACCCAGAACACCACCCTCAACCAGGTCTTCCACAGCTTCTCGGCGGCCTTCCTGACGGGCGGTGCCTTCATGGTCGGCATCGCCGCCTTCCACCTGATGCGCAAGAAGCACATCCCGGTGATGCGGACCTCGCTGCGGCTCGGCCTGGTCACCCTGGCGGTCGGCGGCGTGCTCACCGCGGTCAGCGGCGACACCCTCGGCAAGGTCATGTACGAGCAGCAGCCGATGAAGATGGCCGCCGCCGAGGCCCTGTGGGACGGCGAGAAGCCGGCGCCCTTCTCGGTGTTCGCCTACGGGGACGTCGACAAGGGGCACAACAAGGTCGCCCTGGAGATCCCCGGACTGCTGTCCTTCCTGGCGCACAGCGACTTCGAGTCCTACGTGCCCGGCATCAACGACACCAACAAGGCCCTCCAGGAGAAGTACGGCCCCGGTGACTACAAGCCCATCGTCCCCGTCGCCTACTGGGGCTTCCGGTGGATGATCGGCTTCGGCATGGCGTCCTTCTCCCTCGGCCTGCTGGGCCTGTGGCTGACCCGTAAGAGGTTCCTGCTGCCGGCCCCGCTGCGCACCGGCGAGGACGAAGTGCCGCATCTGGTCCTGCTGAGGAAGCCGCTCGGGGCGAGGCTCACCCGGTGGTACTGGCTGCTGGCGGTATGGACGATGGCCTTCCCGCTGATCGCCAACTCGTGGGGCTGGATCTTCACCGAGATGGGCCGCCAGCCCTGGGTGGTCTACGGCGTGATGCAGACCCGGGACGCGGTCTCCCCCGGTGTCTCGACGGCCGAGGTCATCACCTCGATGACCGTCTTCACCCTGCTCTACGCCGTCCTGGCCGTGATCGAGGTCAAGCTGCTGGTGAAGTACGTCAAGGCCGGCCCGCCCGAGCTGTCCGAGGCCGACCTCAACCCGCCCAAGAAGATCGGCGGCGACCTCCGTGACGCCGACAAGCCGATGGCCTTCTCGTACTAGGCCGAGGGAGCTGCACAGTCATGGAACTGCACGACGTCTGGTTCGTACTGATCGCCGTCCTGTGGACCGGCTACTTCTTCCTGGAGGGCTTCGACTTCGGGGTCGGCGTGCTCACCAAGCTGCTCGCCCGGAACCGGCCCGAGAAGCGGGTGCTGATCAACACCATCGGCCCCGTGTGGGACGGCAACGAGGTGTGGCTGCTGACGGCCGGCGGCGCCACCTTCGCCGCCTTTCCCGAGTGGTACGCCACGCTCTTCTCCGGCTTCTACCTGCCGCTGCTGGTCATCCTGGTCTGCCTGATCGTCCGGGGTGTCGCCTTCGAGTACCGGGTGAAGCGCCCCGAGGAGAGCTGGCAGCGCAACTGGGAGACCGCGATCTTCTGGACCTCGCTGATCCCGGCGTTCCTGTGGGGCGTGGCCTTCGGCAACATCGTCCACGGCGTGAAGATCGACCGGGACCTGGAGTACGTCGGCACCGTCTGGGAGCTGCTCAACCCGTACGCGCTGCTGGGCGGACTGGTCACGCTGACCCTGTTCACCTTCCACGGAACGGTGTTCACCGCCCTCAAGACCGTCGGTGAGATCCGAGAGCGCGCACGGGTCCTGGCGCTGCGGGTCGGGCTGGTCACGGCCGTGCTGGCCCTGGTCTTCCTGGTCTGGACGCAGACCCACAGCGGGAACGGCAAGAGCCTGGTCGCCCTCGTGGTGGCCGTCGCCGCTCTGGTCGCGGCCCTGGTGGCGAACCAGGCCGGGCGTGAGGGCTGGTCGTTCGCGCTCTCCGGCGGCACCATCGTCGCCGCCGTGGCGATGCTCTTCCTGACGCTCTTCCCGAATGTCATGCCGTCCACGCTCAACCCGGACTGGAGCCTCACCGTCACCAACGCGTCCTCGAGCGCCTACACGCTGAAGATCATGACCTGGCTGGCCGTGATCGCCACACCGGTCGTCCTGCTCTACCAGGGCTGGACGTACTGGGTGTTCCGCAAGCGCATCGGCACCCAGCACCTCGCCGACGCCAAGCACTGAGTGCCGGGGAGGTCTGTTTCACGTGAAACCCATCGATCCACGCCTTCTGCGGTACGCCCGCGCCACCCGGCTCTTCCTCACGGCCGTCGTCGTCCTCGGAGCCGTCGGGGCGGGACTGCTCGTCGCGCAGGCGATGCTCATCGCCGAGGTGGTGGTGGGCGCCTTCCAGCACTCCATGACCGCCGCCGAACTCCGCACCCCTCTGCTCCTGCTGGTCGCCGTGGCCTGTGGGCGCGCGCTGGTCGGCTGGCTCACCGAACTGGCCGCCCACCGGGCGAGCGCGGCGGTGAAGTCGGAGCTGCGGGGCCGGCTGCTGGAGCGGGCCACGGCGCTCGGCCGGCTGAGCGGACAGCGGACCGGCTCGCTGGTCGCCCTGGCCACCCGCGGCGTCGACGTCCTCGACGACTACTTCGCGCGCTATCTGCCGCAGTTGGGCCTCGCGGTGGTCGTACCCGTGGCGGTGCTGGCCCGCATCGTCACCGAGGACTGGGTCTCGGCGGCCATCATCGTCGGGACCCTGCCGCTCATCCCGGTCTTCATGGTGCTGATCGGCTGGGCCACCCAGTCCCGGATGGACCGTCAGTGGCGACTGCTGTCCCGGCTGTCCGGGCACTTCCTGGACGTGGTCGCGGGACTGCCGACGCTGAAGGTCTTCGGACGGGCCAAGGCCCAGGCCGAGTCGATCAAGCGCATCACTGGTGAGTACCGGCAGGCGACCATGCGCACGCTGCGGATCGCCTTCCTGTCGTCCTTCGCGCTGGAACTGCTCGCCACCCTGTCCGTGGCCCTGGTGGCGGTCACCATCGGCATGCGGCTCGTCCACGGGGACATGGCCCTGTACGACGGCCTGGTCGTCCTCGTCCTCGCGCCCGAGGCCTACCTGCCGCTGCGGCAGGTGGGGGCGCAGTACCACGCGGCCGCCGAGGGGCTCGCCGCCGCCGAGGAGATCTTCGAGGTCCTGGAACGCCCCGTACCGGCATCCGGGAACACCCCGGTTCCGGCCCACGGCGCCCTCGCCTTCGAGGACGTCACGGTCCGCTACCCCGGACGCTCCGTGGACGCCGTCACGGACGTGAGCCTCACCGTCGAGCCCGGAGAGACGGTCGCACTCGTCGGCCCGAGCGGAGCGGGCAAGTCGACGCTGGTCAACGCCCTCCTCGGTTTCGTGACCCCGAGCGCGGGGCGGATCCGGATCGGCGGGACCGACCTCTCCTCGCTCGACCCTGCGCAGTGGCACGCCCAGGTCGCCTGGGTGCCGCAGCACCCGCACCTGTACGCCGGGACCATCGCGGAGAACGTACGCCTGGCCCGGCCCGACGCCGACGACCTCGCCGTGTGCCGTGCGTTGCGGGACGCGGGCGCGCTGGAGTTCGTGGACGCGCTGCCCGACGGCACGGCGACCGTCCTCGGCGAGGACGGGACGGGGCTGTCCGCCGGGCAGCGGCAGCGGCTCGCGCTGGCCCGGGCGTTCCTCGCGGACCGGCCGGTGCTGCTGCTTGACGAGCCGACGGCGGCCCTGGACGGGGCCACCGAGGCCGAGGTCGTGGCCGCCGTGCGCAGGCTCGCGGAGGGGCGGACGGTGCTGCTGGTGGTGCACCGCCCGGCGCTGCTGGAGGTGGCCGACCGGGTGGTGCGGCTCGCGGAACCGGCGCCCGCCGACCTGTCCGACGGCACCCTTCCCGTACCGGGCGCACGTGGTGCCGAGGAGACCGCCGTATCCGCTGTCTCCGTCGCTCCGGACGTCCCAGCGCCCATGGTGGAGGCCCGGGGCGGCGTCCTTGCACGGGTCCGTGCCATGTCCGCCGCCCGGCGCGGACGCCTCGGCCTCGGGCTGCTGCTCGGCAGCCTGGCGCTGGGCAGTGCCGTGGGCCTGATGGCCACCTCCGGGTACCTCATCTCACGGGCCTCCGAGCAGCCGCCGGTGCTGTACCTGATGGTGGCCGTCACGGCGACGCGCGCCTTCGGGATCGGGCGGGCCGTGTTCCGCTACGCGGAGCGGCTCGTGACGCACGACGCCGTGCTGCGGATGCTGGCCGACACCCGGGTCGCGGTGTACCGGCGGCTGGAGCGCCTGGCGCCCGCGGGACTGCGCCGCACCCGCCGGGGCGACCTGCTGTCCCGGCTCGTCGCCGATGTCGACGCCCTGCAGGACTACTGGCTGCGGTGGCTGCTGCCCGCCGGTGGCGCGGTCGTGGTCTCCGCCGCTTCGATCGGGTTCACGGCCTGGCTGCTGCCGGAGGCCGGTGCGGTCCTCGCGGCCGGACTGCTGGCGGCCGGCGTCGGCGTCCCGCTGGTGACCGGGGCGGTGGCCCGGCGGGCCGAGCGCAGGCTCGCCCCCGCCCGGGGCGTGCTCGCCACCCGGGTGGCCGACCTGCTGACCGGCACCGCGGAGCTGACCGTCGCCGGAGCCCTGCCCGGCCGGGCCGCGGAGGCACGGCGCGCCGACGGCACGCTCACCCGGATCGCCTCCCGCGCCGCCACCGCCACCGCGCTGGGCGACGGACTCACCGCGCTCATCACCGGCCTGACCGTCGCGGGTGCCGCCCTCGTCGGCGCCCAGGCGGTGGCCGCCGACCGGCTCGCAGGCGTGGCCATGGCCGTCGTCGTCCTCACGCCACTGGCCGCCTTCGAGGCCGTACTCGGGCTGCCGCTGGCCGTGCAGTACCGGCAGCGGGTGAGCAGGAGCGCCGAGCGCGTGTACGAGGTCCTCGACGCCCCCGAGCCGGTACGGGAACCGGAGACACCCCGGCAGGCTCCCTCCTCGCCGTTCCCGGTGGTCCTGAGGGGACTGGCCGCACGGCACGCCGGGCAGGACCGGGACGCCCTGGCGGGCCTGGACCTCACGCTCGCCGAGGGACGCCGCGTCGCCGTGGTCGGGCCGTCCGGCTCCGGCAAGACCACGCTCGCCCAGACGCTGCTGCGCTTCCTCGACGCGGACGCCGGCTCCTACACGCTGGCCGGGGTGGACGCGTACGCCCTGGCCGGTGACGACGTGCGGCGCCTCGTCGGGCTGTGCGCCCAGGACGCTCACCTCTTCGACAGCTCGGTGCGCGAGAACCTGCTGCTGGCCAGGAAGGACGCCACCGAGAGCGAACTGCGGGACGCGCTGGCCCGGGCCCGGCTGCTGGAGTGGGCCGACAGCCTGCCCGACGGCCTGGACACCCTGGTCGGTGCGCACGGGGCCAGGCTGTCCGGCGGCCAGCGGCAGCGGCTGGCCCTGGCCCGGGCGCTGCTCGCCGACTTCCCGGTCCTGGTGCTCGACGAGCCCGCCGAACACCTCGACCTGCCGACCGCGGACGCGCTCACCGCCGATCTGCTGGCCGCCACCGAGGGCCGGACGACTCTGCTGATCACGCACCGGCTGGCGGGCTTGCGGGCCGTGGACGAGGTGCTCGTGCTGGACCGGGGCCGGGTCGTGCAGCGGGGGACGTACGCGGAACTGGCGGCCGTGCCGGGCCCGCTGCGGGAGATGGCCGGGAGGGAGGCGGCGGCGGAGCTGCTGGTGGCACAGACACGGCCGTAGGCGCGGTCACAGGCACGGGCACGGGCGGCGGGCACGAGCACGGGCGTGGGCGCGAGCACGAGCGCGGTTCAGAAAATCTTCGGTAATCCGACTTTCCTGAACAAAAGGGTCTCATTAGGCTCGGGTCATGCACCCAGCGCCGCCCCCCGGCCCCCCGCCGCCCCGCGAGGGTGCCTCCGCCGAGCTGCTGGCGCGGGTGCCGAAACTGCTGGAGGCGATGCGTTCCGTCGGCAGTGGACTGGAGCTGCACTCGACGCTGAAACGGATCTGCGAGACGGCCGCCGAGCTGGCGAACGCCCGGTACGCGGCCATCGGAGTCGTCGACGAGGACGGGGACGGACTCGCCGACTTCGTGCACCACGGCCTCGACGAGGCGACCGTCCGGCGCGTCGGCCACCTCCCCGGCGGCCGCAAAGGGCTGCTCGGTGCCCTCATGGTCGACCCCGAGCCGGTCCGGCTCGCCGACCTGACCGAGGATCCGCGCGCGTGCGGCCTCCCCGACAACCACCCTCCGATGCGGAGCTTCCTCGGGGTCCCCATCCGGGTGCAGGAGCAGGTCTTCGGCAATCTCTACCTGACCGACAAGCACACGGGCGAGCCGTTCAACGACCACGACCTCGCCATGGTCCGGGTCCTCGCCACCGAGGCCGGCATCGCCGTCGGCAACGCGCGACTGTACGAGGCCGCACAGCAGCGGGAGCGGTGGATCGACGGGTCGGTCGCCGTCACCACGGCGCTGCTGTCCGGCGGTGACACCGACGACGCCCTCCAGACCGTTGCCGAGCAGGCCCGTCGGCTCTCCGGAGCGGCCGCCGGCATCGTGCTGCTGCCTGCCGACGGGGGCGGCCTGGAGATCGTGGCGGTCGCCGCATCGCACCGCACCAACGCCCTCGGCAAGATCATCCCCCCGGAGAACGGCATCGTCTCCGAACTCCTCGCCGGCCGTCCCGTGTTCGTGGACGACGCCGCCACCGACCCGCGTCTGGACGCCGGACCGGTGCGCGCCTACGGGCCGATCATGCTGCTGCCGCTGTGCCGGGACGGGAGAATTCTTGGCGGCCTCGTCATGCCTCGCGCCCGGGGGGAGCGCCCGTTCTCGCGGACGGAGCGCGCGCTCGGCGACCGGTTCGCCGCGCAGGCCGCGCTGGCGCTGATGATGGCCGACGCCCAGCGCGACCGGGAACGGCTCGCCGTGTACGAGGACCGGGACCGCATCGCCCGGGACCTGCACGACCTCGTCATCCAGCGCCTGTTCGCGACGGGGATGATGCTGGAGAGCGCCCAGCGCAGGGCGACGGCGCCCGAGGTGCGCGACGGCGTCGGCGGCGCCGTCGACGAACTCGACGTCACCATCCAGGAGATCCGCTCGGCGATCTTCGCCCTGCAGCAGCCCGCCGAAGCACCGGCGGGCCTGCGCACCCGCATGCTGCGCGAGATCACCATGGCCGCCGTACCGCTGGGCTTCACGCCCGCGCACCGCTTCGTCGGCCCGGTCGACACCGCCGTCGGCGAGCTGACCGGCAAGAACCTCATCGCCGCGCTGCGCGAGACCCTGTCCAACGCCTTCCGGCACGCCCACGCCACGCGGATCGAGGTGGCCGTGGACGCGACGGCGACCCTGCCTGACGGGCGGCCCGGCGTGCGGCTGACCGTCGCGGACGACGGGGTCGGCATCCCCGAGGGCGGCCGGCGCAGCGGCCTGCACAATCTGGAGCGCCGCGCCGAGACGGTGGGCGGCACCAGCCGGCTCGGCCCGGGCATCGGGCCGGACGGCGGCGGTACGACGGTGTGGTGGGAGGCGCCGTACTGAACGTCGCCGGGGCGCCGTTGCCCCGGTTGCAGCAGTCGCGCTGAGCCGTGTGCAGCAACGGTTCCCCCACTCGTACGACGTGAAGGAGGCCCGGCGGCCCGGCACGGTCCACGATCGCTGACATGCGCTCATCCCGCCGACATCCGCTTCTCGTTCCGGTGTTGCTGTGCGCGCTCGCCGTGCTCGCAGCCCGCCCCGCCGACGGCACGGACGCCGGATCGGGTGCCGACCCGGGCCCGGAGGTGGCACGCCTGTACGAGGACGCGGCCAAGGCGACCCAGCGATACGAGGAGGGGCGGCGCGAGGCCGAGGCACAGCGGGCGAAGGCGCTGGCGTACGAGAAGCGGCTGGACGAACAGCGGCAGAGGATCGACGCCATGCATGCGGACCTGGGCCGGATCGCCCGCGCCCAGTACCGCGGCGGCGGTGGGCTCCCTCTCACGGCGCGGATGTTCCTCGCGGACGACCCGGACGAGCTGATGCGCGGTCAGCGGGCGTTCACGCGCGCGGACCTGGCGGTCAACAAGGCCATCGGCAAGAGTCTACGGGCCGAGGCCCGGCTCGCGGCCGACGAGGCTAAGGCGCAGGCGGCCTGGCAGGCGCTGGAGAAGCGCAACGCCGATCTGGCGGCGCTGAAGACCAGGATCGAGGGGAAGCTGGAGGCGGCGCGTGCGCGGCTGGAGGGACGGGCGGACGCCTCCGTCGCGGCCGGCTCGTGCCCCGGCGCGGTCCGCCTCGACCAGCGGGACCTGCCCCTCGGCCGCCCCTGGGTGGCGCCGGTGGAGGCGTACGAGCTGTCGGCATCCTTCGGCAGCGGCGGCTCGCGGTGGGCGCACCGGCACACCGGCCAGGACTTCGCGGTACCGGTCGGGACGCCGGTGGGGTCGGTCGGTACGGGGCGGGTGGTGCAGGTGACCTGCGGCGGCGCCTTCGGCATCCAGGTCGTCGTCCAGCACGCGGGCGGCTACTACACGCAGTACGCCCATCTCGCCTCGGTCTCCGTCGACCAGGGCGACCGGGTCAGTCCGGGACAGTGGGTCGGGCAGTCGGGCAGTACCGGCAACTCCACCGGACCGCACCTGCACTTCGAGGTACGGGTGACGCCGGAGACGGGCTCCGCTCTGGACCCGGTGCCGTGGCTGTCGCAGCGAGGAGTTTCCCTCTGATCTGACGCGGGCGCGGGGGTCAGTCCAGGCCGGCGAGCAGCCGCTCGATGACGACCGCCACGCCGTCCTCGTTGTTGGCGACCGTCCGCCCCGACGCGGCGGCGATCACGTCCGGGTGCGCGTTGCCCATCGCGTACGACCGTCCCGCCCAGGTCAGCATCTCCACGTCGTTCGGCATGTCTCCGAAGGCGACGACCTCTTCGTGCGAGATGCCGCGTTCGGCACAGCACAGGGCGAGCGTGCTGGCCTTGGACACCTCCGGCCCGCTGATCTCCAGCAGGGCGCTGGGGCTGGAGCGGGTGACGTTGGCACGGTCGCCGATGGCGAGGCGCGCCACGGTGAGGAAGCCGTCGGGGTCCAGATCGGGGTGGAAGGCCAGGATCTTGAGGACCGGCTCGTCGGCGGCGCGACCGCCGGGGGCCAGGATCTCCTCGGCGGGCAGGAGGTCGTCGGGCACCTCCATGTGCAGCTTCGGGTACGCGGGTTCCTGGTGGAAGCCGTACGTCTGCTCGACCGCGTACACCGTGCCGGGCGCGGCCTCGCGCAGCAGACGTACGGCGTCCAGCGCGTTCTCGCGGGCCAGCTCCCGCACCTTCACGAAGCGGTGGGCGCCCGGGCCGCCGTGCAGGTCGACCACGGCGGCGCCGTTGCCGCAGATGGCGAGCCCGTGACCGTGGACGTGGGCGCTGACGACGTCCATCCAGCGGGCGGGGCGGCCGGTGACGAAGAAGACCTCGATACCCGCCTTCTCCGCGGCGGCCAGTGCGGCGACCGTGCGCGGGGAGACCGACTTGTCGTCGCGCAGCAGGGTGCCGTCGAGGTCGGTGGCGATGAGCCGCGGGCGGGTGGTGGCGGCCGGGGGCTCGGGCTGTCGGGTCGCTGAGGTCACCGGGCCATTGTCACGCACATGCGTGCACGCCCGTGCGGCGGTCCGCACATCTGTGAGCTACGGCTCTCAGACCTTCAGCTGCGCCGGGGCCTCCATGGCGATCCGCTCGAAGATCTTCTCGTCGGCGGTGAAGTCCGAGTCGGCGATCGGCCAGTGGACGACCAGCTCGGTGAAGCCCAGATCGCGGTGGCGGCCGGCGAAGTCCACGAAGGCGTCGACGGACTCCAGCGGGCGGCTGCGGTCCGGGGTGAAACCGGTCAGCAGGACCCGGTCCAGTTCGCCCACGTCGCGGCCGATCGCGGCACAGGCGTCGGCGAGCTTGTCGCTCTGCTGCCGCAACGCCCGGTCGGACTGCTCGGGGGTGCCGTTCTCATAGAGCTTCGGGTCGCCGGTGGTCACCCACGCCTGTCCGTACTGTGCCGCGAGCCGCAGCCCGCGCGGACCGGTCGCCGCCACCGCGAACGGCAGCCGGGGCCGCTGCACACAGCCGGGGATGTTGCGCGCCTCATGGGCGGAGTAGAAGTCGCCCTCGTACGAGACGGCGTCCTCCGTCAGCAGCCGGTCGAGCAGGGGAAGGAACTCGCCGAACCGGTCGGCCCGCTCACGCGGCGTCCACGGCTCCTGACCGAGCGCGGTGGCGTCGAAGCCGGTGCCGCCCGCTCCTATGCCCAGGGTGATACGGCCACCGGAGATGTCATCGAGGGAGATCAGTTCCTTGGCGAGCGTCACCGGATGCCGGAAGTTCGGGGAGGTGACCAGGGTCCCCAGCCGCAGCCGCTCGGTGACCGCCGCGGCGGCGGTGAGTGTCGGCACGGCACCGAACCACGGGCCGTCCCGGAAGCTCCGCCAGGACAGGTGGTCGTAGGTGTACGCGGTGTGGAAACCGAGCTGCTCGGCACCCGTCCAGGACGAACGTCCGCCTTCGTGCCAGCGGCGGTACGGAAGGATCACGGTGCTCAGGCGCAGACTCATGCCCCCGAGCCTAAGCGGCCGACCCCGTTTCACGTGAAACATCACCCGCTGTCACCGCATGCGACGCGGGGTCAGTGTCCGGAGGGGAAGCGCAGGTACTGCGGGGGAACGGCCCGCGTCAGCCAGACGCCGTTCGCGCTGACGTGGAAGACGTGGCCGTCGCGGTGCATGGCCACGGTGTCCACCGAGAGTACGACCGGCCGGCCGCGGCGGGAGCCGACCCGGGTGGCGGTCTCGCGGTCCGGCGAGAGGTGCACGTCGTGCCGGTTCATCGGCCGCAGTCCCTCGGCCCGGATCGCGTCCAGGTGGCGGGCCACGGTCCCGTGGTAGAGGTACGGGGGCGGGGTCGCCGCGGGCAGTCCGAGATCCACGTCGACGCTGTGCCCCTGGCTGGCACGGATCCGGGTGCCCTCGACGGCGAACCGCCGCTTGTCGTTCGTGGCCACCACGTGGTCGAGCTCTTCGCGGGTGAAGTGGAAGCCGTGCGCGGACGCCGCGGCGATCAGCGTCTCGATCTCGGTCCAGCCGGCCGCGTCGAGGGTGAGGCCGATGCGCTCCGGCTGGTGGCGCAGATGTTTCGACAGGTACTTGGACACCTTCACGGTGCGTCTGTCGTCGATCTGCTCACTTCTGCGTTCGGGTCTGTGTTCGTGTTGCATGGAACCAGCCTGCCGAGAGAGACACGCTTCACGCGATCGATTTTGCCCCCGAGGTTTGATCCACAGTCAAGTCAAGTTATCCACAGACCGGTTGGGCTTTCCTGTGGAAACTAGAGCGGTGGCTTCACCCGTGCGAGGCGCCTCAACACCCGCGGGGCGAAGCGGGACATGAGGTGTGCTCCGCGCGCCTCCGGCGTCACGGGGACGACGGCACTGTTGTGCACGACGGCTTCCAGCACCGCGTCGGCCACCTTCTCCGGCGGGTAGTTGCGCATCCCGTACAACCGCGCACTGCGCTGCTGACGCCGCCTCTCCTCGTCGGCGTCCACCCCCGCGAAGCGCGCCGTCGAGGTGATGTTGGTGTTGACGAGGCCGGGGCAGATCGCCGTGACCCCGATGCCCTGCCCGGCCAGTTCGGCCCGCAGGCACTCGCTCAGCATCAGCACGGCCGCCTTGGACGTGCTGTACGCGGGCAGGGCCCGCGAGGGCTGGAAGGCCGCCGCCGACGCGGTGTTGACGATGTGGCCGCCCTGCCCGCGCTCGGCCATCTGCCGGCCGAACAGACGGCAGCCGTGGATCACGCCCCACAGGTTGACGTCGAGGACCTTCCGCCAGTCCTCCGCGGTGGTGTCGAAGAAGGAGCCCGACAGCCCGATCCCGGCGTTGTTCACGAGCACGTCCAGCACGCCGTACTCGGCGGCGACCTTGGCCGCCAGCTTCTCCATCGCCTGTTCGTCGGAGACGTCGACGGTCTCGGCCCAGGCGTCCGGCGCGCCGATCAGCCTGGACAGCTCCGCGGTGCGGGCGGCGGACTCGGCGTCCCGGTCGACGGCCACCACGCGCGCTCCGGCCTCGGCGAACGCGAACGCCGTGGCCCGCCCGATGCCGTTGCCCGCCCCGGTGACCAGCACCAGCTGTCCGCCGAAGCGGTCGGCGTGCCTGCCCTTCGGGGCCGTCTCGGACCGTCCGTCCTCGGTGGAGGTGACGAACTCCGTGATCCAGTCCGCCAGCCGGTCCGGCCGGGTGCGCGGCACCCAGTGTCTGGCGGGCAGCGTGCGGCGGGTCAGCCGGGGCGCCCACTCCTCCAGCCCGTCGTAGAGCCGCTCCGACAGGAACGCGTCGCCGAGGGGCGTGATGAGCTGCACGGGCGCGTGCGCGTAGGCGTCGTCGCGCGGTCGCCGCAGCCGGGGCCGGACGTTGTCCCGGTAGAGCCATGCCCCGTGCGCCGCGTCCGTCGGCAGGGACGCGGTCGGGTAGTCGCCACCGGGCACCTGCTCGACGCGCTCCAGGATGCGCGGCCAGCGCTTGCCGAGGGGGCCGCGCCAGGCCAGTTCGGGCAGCACGGGCGTGTGCAGCAGGTAGACGTACCAGGATTTGGCGCCCTGGCCCAGGAGCTGCCCGACCCGGCGCGGGGTGGGGCGCCTGAGGCGCTTGTTGATCCAGTGCCCGAAGTGGTCGAGGGACGGCCCGGACATCGAGGTGAAGGAGGCGATGCGCCCCTCGGTGCGGCCGGCCGTGACGAACTCCCAGGACTGCACCGAGCCCCAGTCGTGGCCCACCAGGTGCACGGGCCGGTCCGGGCTGACCGCGTCCGCCACCGCGAGGAAGTCGTCCGTCAGCTTCTCCAGGGTGAACCCGCCGCGCAGCGGGCTAGGCGCCGAGGACCGGCCGTGGCCCCGCACGTCGTAGAGCACCACGTGGAAGCGGTCGGCGAGGCGGCCGGCGACCTCGGACCAGACCTCCTTGCTGTCCGGGTAGCCGTGCACCAGCACGATCGTGGGCTGCCGCTCGTCGCCCAGCTCGGCCACGCACAGCTCGACCCCGCCCGTGCGCACCCAGCGCTCCCGCGCTCCGTCCAGCACCGTCATGTCGCCTCCGCCCAGCGCCGCACATGCGGCAGATCGTCGTCCAGCCAGAAGGCGCTCTCCTCGGGATCCGCGGAGTCGGTGACGACCAGGATCTCCTCGAACTTCGCGCCGGTACCCCGGAAACCGAGGTGGGGTTCGACCGCCCACAGCCCCGGGCGGGGCGGGTGGTCGGAGAAGCGGTACGGCGACCACAGCGGGGACCAGCCCTCGCGGTGGCCGTGCAGCGCGTCGCCCGCCAGGCCCTTGAGCGACTGCGTGCCGAAACCGAACAGGCGTGGCGACAGCCGTCGCTCCCGCACCCGGTCCACCTTGTGGGCGATGACGCCGAAGGGATAGGCGCGGTGCCGGTTGGCATAGCCCTGACGGACCATGAGCCGGTCCACGTCCTCGTAGATCTCCCGCAGCGAACGGCGCTCGCGCACCTCACGCAGGATCAGCTCGCGGTGTGCCGCCAGGTCGGCCGCCAGCCGGTGCTGGACCGGATTGGGGCCGAGTGATCCGGAGTAGCCGATGTCGGCGGTGAAGCCCCGGTACACCGGGGCCATGTCCAGGATGAAGGGCATCCCCGGCTCCAGTCGGCGGCCGGTGGGGAAGAACTGGAGCGGAACGCGGAAGTCCGTGAACGCCGTGCGGTCGCCGAACCAGGCGAAGGGCAGGTGGAACCAGTCCCGCACGCCCCGCTCCCGCAGCCACTCGCGCTGCATCCGGGCCGCCTCGCGCTCGGTCACCCCCGGCGTCAGCCGGGCCGCCACCGCCTCGGCGCACTCGTAGGCGAGACGCTGCACTTCCCGGAATCCCCGCAGCTCCGCACGGAGTTCCGCCGCCACTGCCGTCGCCATGCCACCCCGTTCCAGCCGTCCGGACGCGGTCCGCGCCGACGGTGCTACTCGCTCGTAACGTGACGCCGCCGAATCTCCCAGTTGTTAGACCCAACGTCAATAGGGCGGGGGGGGGGGCGGGCCCTCCGAGCCCCGCTCCGTGGCTCTCAAGTACGGCATCCCCTACGGGCCCGTAATACTCGAGTCTGACTCCAAGACGGCTCTGCGGTCTGACGACCTCAGTGGCGCGCGTCACTACTGTCGTGGATGTGACTGTGATCGCGACCGAAAGCCTGAGCAAGCGGTTCCCCCGGGTGACCGCGCTCGACCGGCTGTCCGTGGATGTCGGACCCGGTGTGACCGGACTCGTCGGTGCCAACGGCGCCGGCAAGTCCACTCTGATCAAGATCCTTCTGGGTCTGTCTCCCGCCACCGAGGGCCGGGCCGAAGTGCTCGGACTCGATGTCGCCACCAAGGGCGCCGCCATCCGCGAGCGGGTGGGCTACATGCCGGAACACGACTGCCTGCCACCCGACGTCTCGGCCACCGAGTTCGTCGTCCACATGGCGCGCATGTCCGGCCTGCCGCCCACCGCCGCGCGCGAGCGTACGGCCGACACCCTGCGCCACGTCGGCCTCTACGAGGAGCGCTACCGGCCCATAGGCGGCTACTCGACCGGCATGAAGCAGCGCGTGAAGCTCGCCCAGGCCCTGGTGCACGACCCCCAGCTGGTCTTCCTCGACGAGCCGACCAACGGCCTCGACCCGGTCGGCCGTGACGAGATGCTCGGCCTCATCCGCCGCATCCACACCGACTTCGGCATCTCCGTCCTGGTCACCTCACACCTGCTGGGCGAGCTGGAACGCACCTGCGACCACGTGGTCGTCGTGGACGGCGGCAAGCTGTTGCGCTCCAGCTCCACCACGGACTTCACGCAGAACACGACGACCCTCGCCATCGAGGTCACCGACACCGACGAGCACCCCGACGGCACCCGCGCGGTGCGCGAGGCGCTCGACGCCCGCGGAGTGACCGTCCAGGACGGCAGCGGCCTGCCCGGCGCCGGCCACGTGCTGCTGCTCACCGCTACCGGCGAGGAGACCTACGACCTGGTCCGGGACGTCATCGCCGACCTCGGCCTCGGCCTGGTCCGGATGGAGCAGCGCCGGCACCACATCTCGGAGGTCTTCAAGGACAGCGACGAAGCACGGAAGGAGGCGGTCGGCCATGGCAGCTGAACAGCCCACAGCCACGGTCCCGGGTGACCAGACCCGCATCCACAACATCGGCTACCGCAACTACGACGGCCCCCGCCTCGGCCGCGCCTACGCCCGCCGTTCGCTGTACTCGCAGTCCCTGCGCGGAGCCTACGGCCTCGGCCGCTCGGCCAAGTCCAAGGTGCTGCCGATGCTGCTGTTCGTGGTGATGTGCCTGCCCGCGGCCATCATGGTCGCCGTCGCCGTCGCGACCAAGGCGAACGACCTGCCCGTGGACTACACGCGCTACGCGATCGTCCTCCAGGCCGTCATCAGCCTGTACGTCGCCTCGCAGGCCCCCCAGTCCGTCTCGCGCGACCTGCGCTTCAAGACCGTGCCGCTGTACTTCTCCCGGCCGATCGAGACCTCCGACTACGTTCGCGCGAAGTACGCGGCGCTGTCCTCGGCCCTGTTCATCCTCACCGCCGCACCCCTGCTGGTGCTCTACGTGGGCGCGCTGCTCGCCAAACTCGACTTCGCGGACCAGACCAAGGGGTTCGCACAGGGACTCGTCTCCGTGGCACTGCTCTCGCTGCTCTTCGCCGGTCTCGGCCTGGTCGTCGCCTCGGTCACCCCGCGCCGCGGCTTCGGCATCGCGGCCGTCATCGCCGTCCTGACCATCACCTACGGCGCGGTCTCCACGCTCCAGGCGATCGCCGACGTCCAGGGCAGTTCCGGAGCCGTCTCCTGGATCGGCCTGTTCTCGCCCATCACCCTCATCGACGGGGTGCAGTCCGCCTTCCTCGGCGCCACTTCGGCCTTCCCCGGCGGGGTCGGCCCGAGCAACGGCGAGGGCCTGGTCTTCGTCCTCGTCACCCTGGGCCTGATCGTCGGCACCTACGGCCTGCTGATGCGCCGCTACAAGAAGGTGGGACTGTGAGCACCCTCAGCATCGACCACGTCTCCCGCTGGTTCGGCAACGTGGTCGCCGTCAACGACATCACCATGACGATCGGCCCCGGCGTCACCGGCCTCCTCGGCCCCAACGGCGCGGGAAAGTCCACCCTCATCAACATGATGGGCGGCTTCCTCGCCCCCTCCACCGGCAGCGTCACCCTCGACGGCCGGCCGGTCTGGCGCAACGAGGCCATCTACAAGCACATCGGCATCGTCCCCGAGCGGGAGGCGATGTACGACTTCCTCACCGGCCGCGAGTTCGTCCTTGCCAACGCCGAACTGCACGGACTGGGCGCCAAGGCCGCCCAGGAGGCGCTCTCCACCGTGGAGATGGAGTACGCGCAGGACCGCAAGATCGCCACGTACTCCAAGGGCATGCGGCAGCGCGTGAAGATGGCCTCCGCCCTCGTCCACCAGCCGTCGCTGCTGCTGCTCGACGAGCCGTTCAACGGCATGGATCCGCGCCAGCGCATGCAGCTGATGGACCTGCTGCGGCGCATGGGCGACGAGGGCCGCACCGTGCTGTTCTCCTCGCACATCCTCGAAGAGGTCGAACAGCTCGCCTGGCACATCGAGGTGATCGTCGCCGGACGCCACGCGGCCAGCGGCGACTTCCGCAAGATCCGCCGCCTGATGACCGACCGGCCGCACCGATACCTGGTGCGCTCCAGCGACGACCGCGCTCTCGCGGCCGCGCTGATCGCCGACCCGTCGACGTCCGGCATCGAGGTCGACCTCGCCGAGGGAGCGCTGCGCGTCCAGGCCGTCGACTTCGGACGGTTCACGGCCCTGCTGCCCAAGGTCGCCCGCGACCACGGCATCAGGCTGCTCACGGTCTCGCCGTCCGACGAGTCCCTCGAGTCCGTCTTCTCGTACCTCGTCGCGGCGTAGGAGGCCGAAGAATGTACGACCCCACAGTCGCCCGGCTCACCTACCGAGCCCTGCTCGGCCGCCGCCGGGCCCTCATCCTCGGCGTGCTGCCCCTGCTGCTGCTCGTCATCGCCGTCGCGGTGCGCGCCCTCGCCGGAGTCGACGACCAGACCGCGGCGGACGTGCTGGGCGGGTTCGCCCTGGCCACCATGGTGCCGATCATCGGCGTCATCGCCGGCACCGGTGCGATCGGTCCGGAGATCGACGACGGCTCGGTGGTGTACCTGCTGTCCAAGCCGATCAAACGGCCGACGATCATCTTCACCAAGCTGATCGTCGCCATAGCGGTGACGATGGTCTTCTCCGCCGTACCCACGTTCCTCGCCGGCCTGATCCTGAACGGCAACGGCCAGCAGATTGCCGTCGCCTACACGATCGCCGCGCTGGTCGCCTCCATCGCCTACGCCGCGCTCTTCCTGCTGCTGGGCACGGTGTCCCGGCACGCGGTGGTCTTCGGGCTCGTCTACGCCCTCGTGTGGGAGGCCCTGTTCGGCTCCCTGGTGCCGGGCGCCCGCACGCTGAGCGTCCAGCAGTGGTCCCTGGCGGTGGCCCAGAAGGTCGCCGACGGAAACCTGGTGACCTCCGACGTCGGCCTGCCGACCGCGACCGCGCTGCTGGTGGGCGTGACCGCCCTCGCCACCTGGTACGCGGGCCAGAAGCTGAGGTCGCTGACGCTCGCCGGGGAGGAGTGAGCCGGCCCCGGGCCGACGGGGCCTCGACCTGACGGCCTCGACCTGACGGGGCCTTCACCCCGGCCCGGGCACACTGGGCCGGGATGGGAACGGGGAACACACGGGGGACGGCGGGGCTGGGAGGACCGGGATGGCGGGCCAGACACCTCAGCAGGACGGCAACGGACGGCCGCGGGACGGCGGCGAGGAAGCCACCAGGGGCGGAGCGGGGCACAGCGCCGGTGACGACGGCTGGGACGGCCTCGTCCTGGACGAGGAGTTCGTGCGCGAGGCCGGCACCTCCGAGCCCTCGGCCCGTGCCCGGATGCTCGCCGCGCGCTGGCGCCGCGAGAAGCCGGAGCCGCAGCCGTGGCGCTCCGACGAGCCGCCCGCCGGCTGGTTCTTCAGCAAGGGCAGACGCCGCAGGTGGCGCCGGAGCTGACGCGGCGTATGTCCGCCTTTATTCGGTGGCGCCCGGCTTTCCGCGGCGGCATTGTGGTGGATGCACGAGGCCGGACGGCGCCGGCGCATCGGGCGGCCGCTTCGAGCACGCGGGATGCCCCGCGTGGGCCGGCCGACGGGGACGTCGGCGCCGTCCGGCTCGTGGGCTCCGGGGCTGGGAGGGTCAGCCCGACAGACGCTCCAGGACCACCGCGATGCCGTCCTCGTCGTTCGAGGACGTCACCTCGTCGGCCACCGCCTTCAGCTCCTCGTGGGCGTTGGCCATCGCCACGCCGTGAGCGGCCCAGCCGAACATCGGGACGTCGTTGGGCATGTCACCGAAGGCGATCGTGTCCGCCGCCTTCAGACCCAGCCGACGGGCCGCCAGCGACAGCCCGGTCGCCTTGGACAGACCGAGGGGGAGCAGTTCGACGATGCCCGCGCCCGCCATGGTCACCGTGACGAAGCCGCCCGCGGTGCGCCGGGCCGCCTCGGCCAGCTCGTCGTCCGACAGGGTCGGGTGCTGGATGTAGATCTTGTTCAGCGGCGCCGACCACAGGTCCGAGGCGTCGGTGAAGGGCACCGCGGGGAGATCGCCGCCGACCTCGTACCCCGGGCCGACCAGGACGTCGCCGTCCAGGCCGTCGCGGCTCGCCGCCAGGTACAGCGGACCGGTCTCCGCCTCGATCTTGGCCAGCGCCACCCCGGCCAGCTGGCGGTCCAGCGTGACCGAGGTCAGCAGCCGGTGCTCCCCGGCGTGGTAGACCTGTGCGCCCTGGCCGCAGACGGCGAGGCCGTCGTAGCCGAGGTCGTCGAGGATGTGCCGGGTCCACGGGACCGCGCGGCCGGTCACCACGATGTGGGCGGCGCCCGCCGAGGTGGCGGCGGCGAGCGCGTCCCGGGTGCGCCCCGAGATCGTGTCGTCGCCGCGCAGCAGCGTGCCGTCGAGATCGGTCGCGATCAACCGGTAGGGGAAGGACCCGGCGGCACCGGTGGCGGAAGCGGTGTCGCTCACTTCTTCACCGGCTCCAGGACCTCCCGGCCACCGAGGTACGGACGCAGCACCTCGGGCACGCGCACCGAGCCGTCGGCCTGCTGGTGGTTCTCCAGGATCGCCACGATCGTGCGCGGGACGGCGCACAGCGTGCCGTTGAGCGTGGCGAGCGGGCGCACCTTCCTGTCCTCGCGGACCCGGATCGACAGCCGGCGGGACTGGAACTCGGTGCAGTCCGAGGTCGAGGTCAGCTCGCGGTACTTGCCCTGGGTCGGGATCCACGCCTCGCAGTCGTACTTGCGCGCCGCCGAGGAGCCCAGGTCGGCCGAGGCGACGTCGATGACGCGGAACGGCAGCTCCAGCGACGTCAGCCACTGCTTCTCCCACTCCAGCAGGCGCTGGTGCTCGGCCTGCGAGTCCTCGGGGAGGACGTAGGAGAACATCTCGACCTTGTCGAACTGGTGCACGCGGAAGATGCCCCGGGTGTCCTTGCCGTGCGAGCCCGCCTCGCGGCGGAAGCAGGGCGAGAAGCCGGCGTAGCGCAGCGGCAGGCGCTCGGCGTCGAGGATCTCGTCCATGTGGTACGCGGCGAGGGGGACCTCGGAGGTGCCGACCAGGTACAGGTCGTCCTTGTCGAGGTGGTAGACGTCCTGGGCGGCCTGGCCGAGGAAGCCGGTGCCGGCCATCGACTGGGGGCGGACCAGCGCAGGGGTCAGCATCGGGGTGAAGCCCGCGGCCGTGGCCTGGGCGATCGCCGCGTTGACCAGGGCGAGCTCCAGGAGCGCGCCGACGCCGGTCAGGAAGTAGAAGCGCGAGCCGGAGACCTTGGCGCCGCGTTCGACGTCGATGGCGCCGAGCAGCTGGCCCAGCTCCAGGTGGTCGCGGGGCTCGAAGCCCTCGGCGGCGAAGTCGCGGTGCGTGCCGTGGGTCTCCAGCGTGACGAAGTCCTCCTCGCCGCCGACGGGGACGTCGGGGTGGACGAGGTTGCCGAGCCGCTGGAGCAGCTGCTGAGTCTCGGCGTCGGCCGCGTCGCGCTCGGCGTCGGCGGTCTTGACGTCGGTCTTCAGCTGTTCGGCGCGCTTCAGCAGCTCCGCCTTCTCGTCTCCGGAGGCCTTGCCGATGAGCTTGCCGAGGCCCTTCTGCTCGGCGCGCAGCTCGTCGAAGCGCACGCCGGACGACCTGCGTCGCTCGTCGGCGGACAGGAGGGAGTCGACGAGCGCGACGTCCTCTCCACGGGCGCGCTGAGAGGCGCGCACACGGTCGGGGTCCTCACGGAGCAGGCGAAGGTCAATCACGCGGTCAAGGCTACCGGTGTGCGGTGACGGGTCTCGACCCACTATTGCCGAACGCGCGTCTCACGTTCCGTGCGGCCGGTCAATGAAATGCTGCGGCGTCCCCGGAACGAGGCACCTCGGCGACGATGGGTTGACCGGATTTCCTTGTGGGGAACGGGACTTGAGGCGTGATTGTCCACAGGAATCCACAGCCCGGAAAAGTTATCCACAGGCTGTGCGAAAGATCTGTGGACTCACGGAAGTGATCATTCCCAATTCCTGGGGGTGGCCCGTCCAAACCCTCCATGCCCGCACTTTCGAGTGGAAACGGGACACCCGGTGTCACTCCGGAGGATGGGGTGCAAGAAACAGGTGGACGAAGGGTGGCTTGGGCCTCTGTGGACGGAGTAGGGCGCTGTAGGGGGATATGTCGACTGAATGCCCTTACGTTGTCGACTTGTCCCCAGGTCGAGAAGCGGACCTGTGGATAACTCCTGTGGACAACGAAAATCAGCAGGTAGGACCGGTCGGACGGGACCGTCAGAACCGGCCGTCCTGGCAGCGCGCCACCCAGTCCGCGGCCGCGACGAACGCCTCGTCCGAGGTGCCCGGCAGCAACGCGTCCACGTCCGCGACCCCGACCTCCGCGCGCGGGTACGAGCCCAGGTAGCGCACCTGGAGGCAGCTCCGCTTCAGACCCATCAGCGCGTCGGCGACCCGGCGGTCGGAGATGTGTCCCTCCGCGTCGATGCAGAAGCAGTAGTTGCCGATGCCCGCGCCGGTGGGCCGGGACTGGAGCAGCATCAGGTTGACGCCCCGGGTGGCGAACTCGCCCAGCAGATCACGCAGGCCACCGGGGTGGTCGTCCCGCTGCCAGAGCACCACGGACGTCTTGTCCGCGCCGGTCGGGGCCGCGGGCCGGGCCGGACGGCCCACCAGCACGAAGCGCGTCTGCGCGTTCTCCGCGTCGTGGATGTCGGCCTCCAGCACCTCGAGGCCGTAGCGGGCCGCGGCGAACTCGCCGGCGAAGGCGGCGTCGTACCGCCCCTCCTGGACCAGGCGGGCGCCGTCCGCGTTCGACGCGGCGGACTCCCAGGCGACGTCCGGGAGGTGTGCCTTGAGCCAGTTGCGGACCTGGGGCTGGGCGGCCGGGTGTGCGGTGACCGTCTTGACGTCCGACAGCTTGGTGCCGGGCCGGACCAGCAGCGCGAAGGTGATGGACAGCAGCACCTCGCGGTAGATCATCAGCGGCTGGCCGGCGACCAGCTCGTCGAGGGTGGTGGTGATGCCGCCCTCGACGGAGTTCTCGATCGGCACGAACGCGGCCTCGGCCTCGCCCGTGCGGACCGCGTCCAGCGCGGACTGGACCGAGACGTACGGGACCAGCTCCCGGGTCGCGGTCTCCGGAAGTGTGCGCAGGGCGACTTCGGTGAAGGTGCCTTCAGGGCCGAGATACGCGTAACTGGCTGGCATGACCTCACCCTAATGGGCCCGGGGAGACACGGCTCACGCGTCTCATGGCGGCCCCTCGCGCGGGTGAGACCCGGTTGCCCCCGGTCCCGTCGGGGGTCACCCCTCCAGCAGCCGCTGGCCCACGTACTCGCCCTCCGCGGCCCCGCCCGGCACCGCGAACAGGCCGCTCGCCTCGTGCCGGACGAACTGCGACAGGGCGTCGCCCCGGTCCAGCTTGCGCTGCACGGGCACGAAGCCGCGCAGTGGGTCGGCCTGCCAGCAGATGAAGAGCAGGCCCGCGTCCGGGACACCGTCGGCGTCGAAGCCGTCGTGGTACGAGAAGGGGCGGCGGACCATGGCCGCGCCGCCGTTCTGGTCGGGTCGGGTGATGCGGGCGTGGGCGTTGATCGGGACGACGAGGTTCCCCGCCTCGTCCGTCTTCTCCAGGTCCATCTCGGTCGTCTCACCGCCCCCGGACAGCGGCGCCCCGTCCGACTTGCGGCGGCCGATGACGTCCTCCTGGCCCTTGAGCGAGAGCTTCTCCCAGTCGTCCAGGAGCATGCGGATCCGGCGTACGACGGCGTAGGAGCCGTTCGCCATCCAGGCCCGCTCGTTCTTCCCCGGCTGTTCGGGGACGAAGATCCGCCGGTCGAAGTCGGGCTCGGACGGCTTCGGATTGCGGGTGCCGTCGACCTGTCCCATGAGATTGCGGGCCGTCATGGGGCGGGCAGTGGCGCCCGGTGACCGGTTGAAGCCGTTCATCTGCCAGCGGACGCGGGCGGCGGCTCCGGCGTCCCGCTGGATGGCGCGCAGGGCGTGGAAGGCGACCAGGGAGTCGTCCGCCCCGATCTGCACCCACAGGTCGCCGTTGCTGCGGTTCTTGTCGAGATGGTCGGAGGAGAAGTCGGGGAGCGGGTCGAGGGCGACCGGGCGTTGTCCGTCCAGGCCGGTCCGGCCGAAGAAGCTGTACCCGAACCCGAAGGTGACGGTCAGCGAGGAGGGCCCCGAGTCCCGGGCGACGTCCGTGTCACGGGTTCCGGCCGGTTCGCCCGCCATCAGTCGGCGCGCCGTGTCGGACCAGCGGCGCAGCAGCGCGGCGGCCTCCTTGCGTCCGGCGCCGGCCGCCAGATCGAAGGCGACGAGATGGCCGCAGGCCTGCATGGGGTCGGTGATGCCGGGCTGATGTTTCCCGTGAAACATCGCCCGCCCGCTGCCCAGCGAGGTGAGCGGGGCGGCCGCCGTGGAGGGGGCGGCGGCGTAGCCGGTGGCACCGCCGGCCGCACCGAGTACGAGCCCCGTGGCGCCGGCGGTGCCGAGCAGCCGCCGACGCGAGACGCCCTCGCGGGCGGCGGTCCCGGCGTTCGGGGCTTCCGGAGTGGACTGGTCAGACATGGTGCGGTTCAGCCGATCTGCGCGTTCTTGGAGACGGTCACCTGGTCGATGTCGGAGGTTCGCACGGTCACCGAGACTTCCCAGTCGCCGCCGATCGGGATCTGCACTCCGCTCGCCGACCAGTGGCCGGTGGTGATGTGGTCCGGGGCGACGGGCAGCGGCCCGATGTCCTTGGCCTCCTGGGTCAGAGCGACCTTCACCTCGGGTATGTCGAAGGCGGTCCCGTCCTGGCGCTCGACGTAGAGGTGCAGGTCGTTGGCGCCGACCCGGGCGGGGTCGAGCTCGACCCGTACGACGCCCTTGCCGTTCTGGGAGCCGGTGTCGAAGGGCATGTCCAGGGTCACCGCGCCGGTGGACGGTGCGGGAGTGGTGGCGGAGGAGGCGCCGGTGGCCTTGGCCTCCTGCTCCGTCCTGCCCGGCTCGGTCTGGGTCAGCACGGTGGTGACGGCCAGCAGGACCACGGCGACGCCCGCCTCGGCGAGCACGGAGCGGCGCAGTCCGAAACGGTTCGGGTCGGCGTCCCGCTGCCGCTTCTGCTTGGCGGCGTCCACGGCGGCGCGCTGCCGGGCGAGCTGGGCTGCACGCTGGGAGCCGGAGCCGTTCGCGGCCCCGGAACCCTTCCCGGCTCCGGACCCCTTGGCGCCCGCCTTGGCACCCGTACCGGCTCCCTTGGCACCCCCGGAGGCCTTCGAGCCACCGGCCGTCTTGCCCGAGGCCGCCGCCTTGCCGGAGGCTGTCGCCTTGCCGGAGGCTGCCGCCTTGCCGGAGGCCGCCGCTTTCCCAGAAGCCTTCGCCTCCTCGTTCCCCCGGCCGGACGACGCGCCCACCCGCTCCTTTTCCGCCTTCTCGCCCTTCTGGCCCTTCTCGTGCTTCTCCCCCTGCTCCCGCGGCCGGACCACGCCCGGGGCCGCGGCCCCCGCCAGCTGCGCGGTCCACCGGCGCGAGAGGTAGGCGATGCCGACCAGCACCGCGACGAGTCCGATCTTGACGAGGAGCAGCTGTCCGTACCGCGTGTCGGTGAAGGCCGACCAGGACCCCAGCTGGCGCCAGGACTGGTACGTACCGGTCACCACCAGCGCGACCACGCTGCCGAAGGCGACGCGCGAGAACCGGCGTACGGCGACGGCCGGGACCGGTGTGTCCGCGGGGCCGCGGTACAGCGCGACAAGCAGTGCCGTGAGTCCGCCGAACCAGGTGGCCACGGCGATCAGGTGGACGATGTCGGCCGGCATGGCGAGGCCCGCCTGGAGGCCCACGGAGGCGTGCTCGGACATCGCCCAGGTCGCCGCGAGGCCCGCCGCGACGACGGCCCCGCCGACCGCGAGCCCGAAGGTGAGGTCCCTCTTCTCCTCGTCCTCCCGCTTGTCGTAGGCGCCGAAGAGCACGGCGACGAACAGCGCGGCGGCCGCGAGCAGCAGCAGCCGGGAGACCAGCGCGGCGCCGGTCTTGGTCTGCAGCACCTCGCCGAGCAGGTTCAGGTCGACGATGTCGCCGGCCTTCCCGGAACCGGTGTAGGAGCCGCGCAGCAGCAGGAGCATGAGGGTGGCGGCGGTCAACGCGAGCCACCCGGAGACGACGACCCGCTGCACGACGCGGACCCCGGAGCCGCGAGGCCAGCAGGCCAGCACGAAGGCGGCGCCGCCCACCAGCACGGCGAACCCGGCGTACGACACGTACCGGCCGAAGCCGTAGAGGGCGCCGACGAACCCGCCGCCCGCCTCCTGGGCGGAGACGGAGACCGAGGTGTCGGACGGGGCTCCGACGGAGAAGGTGTAGGCGCCGGCGACGGGGTGGCTGTCGGCGGAGACCACCTGGTAGGTCACCGTGTAGGTGCCGTCGGGCAGCCCGGTGTGCAGCTTCACGGAGTACGTCGTGCCGCCCGTGCCGGACGGGCTGCCGTCGTCGACGCGCTTGCCCTTGGGGTCCAGGACGCGCAGCGAGTCGTCGTCGACGGAGACCGACTCGGAGAAGGTGAGCGACACCTGGGCCGGAGCCCGGTCGACCACCGCCCCCTGCTGGGGGTCGCTGCCGGTCAGGGCGGCGTGCGCGGAGGCCGGTCCGGCGCCGGCGAGCAGCGCGCAGGCCGCGCCCAGGAGCAGCAGCACCAGGGTCCGGAAGCGTGGGGCGATGGTCTGCGTCAAGGTGGTCCCTCCCTCGGTGTCCGGTCAGTTTCCGGTGTGTGCGGAGTGTCCGTCGGTGGGCTGGTAAGTGGCCGCCTTCACGGGCACCTTGACCGTGACGGGGTCGGACTGGGCGAAGTGCAGTTCGACGGTGACCGACTGGCCCTGCTTCGGCTGCTGCTTCAGCTTCTCGAACATCAGGTGGTTTCCGCCGCTCTTGAACACGAGTTGACCGTGTGCGGGGATCTTGAGGCGGTCCACCTCCTTCATGGTCCCGTCGACGGTCTCGTGCACGGTGACGTCGCCGGCCCCGCTGGTGACCGAGGTCAGTTCGTCGTCCGAGTCGCCCTCGTTGGTGATGGTGAGGAATCCGGCGGCCATCGAGGCGGAGACCGGCTGCGGTATGTAGGCGGCGCCGACCGAGAGTTCGGCCCCTGAGGCACCGGAGGCGCCGGAGTCCGCGGTGCCGGAGTCCGCGCCGCCGCAGCCCGCGAGGGCCAGCGTGCCGATCGCGGCGAGGGCGGCGAGGGCGGGCCGGGTGCCGCGGCCGCTCACGGGTTCTCTCCCTTGACGAGCTTGGGGAGGTCCTTGGTGTAGTCGTCGACCGTGGCGTCCTCGCCGTAGAGGACGTAGCCCGCGTCGGACTTCGGGGAGAAGGCGACGACCTGGGTGCCGTGGGTCGAGACGATCTTGCCGTTCTTGTCCTTGGCCGGCGGGTCGATCGAGATGCCGAGGGTGCGGGCGCCGGCCTGGATGGTGTCGAAGTCGCCGGTCAGGCCGACGATCTGCGGGTCGATGCCCTTGAGCCACTTGCCCAGCGCGGCCGGGGTGTCCCGTTCCGGGTCGGTGCTGACGAACACGACCCGGAGCTTGTCCTGCTCGGCCTGCGACAGCTGCTTCTTGGCCACGGCGATGTTGTTCATGGTCAGCGGGCAGACGTCGGGGCAGTGCGTGTAGCCGAAGTAGACCAGCGTGGGCCGTCCGGCGGTCTGCTCGCGGAGGTCGTACTTCTTGCCCTGGGTGTCGGTGAGGACGAGGTCGGGCTTCTCGAAGGGCTTGTCGAGGACGGTGGCGGCCTGCTGGGCGGTGTCCTCGGAGACCACGGTGACCGGCTTGTCACTGTCGGCGCCGCTGCCGCAGGCGGACAGGGTCAGGGAGGCGGCGGCGAGCAGGGCCGCCGCGGCGAACGTCTTCTTGCGCATAGAAAAATGTCCCAGATGTGAGGTGCACCGGTGCGCGCCGGGGGCCGTCGGACCGACGGCTCGGCGCGCACCGGACGTGAGGATGCGCCGACGGGGTGGCGTCGGCGCACCGGCGCGGGCGTCGTTACGCCGACGCGCCGGAGTCGCGCCGACGGCCCGCCAGCACGCCGTAGCCGACGCCCGCCGCGCCGACGACGATGCCGACGATGCCGAGCACCCGGGCGGTGGTGTCGCTGCCGTTGCCGGAGCCGTCGTCGGCGGAGGCCTCGGTGGCGGTGTCCTTGGCGGCCGCCTCGGCGTCGTCCCCGGCCTTGTCGTCCGACGAGTCCGCCGCGCCGTGTCCGTCGCCCTCGGCGGCGGCCAGCTCCAGCACGGGCGCCGGGTTCTCGGGCTCCTCCTGGCCCTCCTGCGGCACCTCGATCCAGCGCACGACCTCCTTGTTGGAGTACGTCTGGATGGCCTTGAACACCATCTGGTCGGCGTCCTCGGGCAGCGCGCCGATGGAGAGCGGGAACTTCTGGAAGTAGCCGGGCTCAACGCCCTTGCCCTCGGCGGTCCAGGTCACCTTGGAGACGGCCTCGGTGAGCTGCTTGCCGTGCGACTCGATCGGCTTGTCCAGCTTGGACTTGGTGACCTCGGCCTTCCAGCCGGGGACCGGCTGCGGCATGACGGACGCCAGCGGCTGGTCAGTGGGGAGGTTGATCTCCAGCTTGGTGGTGGAGGCGTTGTCGCGCTCGTTGGGGACCTTGAAGTTGACGGTCGCGTAGCCGCCCTTGGCGGCCGTGCCCTCCGGCTGCACGCTGACGTGCGCGAAGGCGGGGGCGGACAGGGCGAGGACGGCGATGCCGGAGACGGCGCAGGCGGCGGCGAGACGGGAAGCCTTCATAGCCTTCATGGACGGAGCACTCCGCTTCGAGTGGGCACCGGTACGGCACCGGTGCGGGTGAGGAGAGGGATGCGCGCACGCGCGCGTGCCGCACGACGACGGCCCCTCCGTACTCCCTGGGGGGAAGCGGGGTGGTGGACGTGTCGTGTCAGGCGGCGAGGGCGAACACGTCGCTGGGCGGGCCGCGCCTGATCACCGTGTGCTGGAGTGCGGTGGTGCGGGGCCGCGGCGGCACCAGCAGGGCGGGACGCGGCGGACGCGGGCCGGCACCGGGGGCGCCGGCGAGCCCGGCGTGCAGGGCGCGCACCAGGGAGAGCGCCGCGCGCAGGGCGCGTACGAACGCTCCCTCGGCCATTGAGTGCGCCGAGTGCGCCGACAGTTCGACGAGCCGGGCCAGTGCCAGGTCCCCGCGGCGCAGCAACCAGCCGGCGGCCAGGGCCGCGAGGACGTGGCCGAGCAGCATCGGCAGGGACGGCAGCAGCGCGGCGGGGTCGCCGGCGCCGGCCAGCACGTCGGCGGGATGGTGCGTGGCGCCGGTGGAGGCGTCCGGGGAGACCCGGGCGTCGTCGAGGATCCGCTGGGCCTGGGCCGGGCTGATCGCCGCGGCCGTGGTCCCGCAGACCAGCCGTGCCGCCTGCTGGACCAGAGAGGCGTCGGACGGCCCGCCCGCCGCGGCGGCCGTACCGGATGCCGTGACCGCGGTGGTGCCGTGCTGGCCCAGTCCGAACAGGACGTGCAGCGCGGTCTGTCCGACGGTGAGCAGCGCCACGATGCCGGGCAGCGAACGCAACCGGCCGGCGAGGGGCGCGGTGACCACGACCGCCCCGAGGAATCCGGCCCCCAGCGACCACAGCGGAACGGTGGCGCAGGAGGCGAGGGTGTGCCCCGCCGCGGCCAGCACGACGCAGACCGCGGCGAACACCGCGGCCCGCAGGATCCGGAGATCGTTCCCGGAGCGCGCCGTTGGCGGGTGGGGGGCAGTCATGGCGGGCTCATCATCGCACTGACGCCCCTCGCGCCGTACGGCAGGTCCACAAGATGACGTACGCCCCGAAGTGAACGGGAAGATCACTCTCTGGGGTGAGCCGTGCCGCATACACCGGCGCACGACGGGGACACATCCGCCAGATGAGCGGTGTCACGGCCCGAGCGTGCTTACGCCGGGGTGAGAGGGGCAATACGTAACGGTATGTCGAGCCGCGGCCGGGAGGCTGGAGCATGAGCATCTGGTGGTCACTCCATTTGCGGCGCGAGGCTGCGAGCGTGCCCCTGGCCCGCCGCCTGCTGATCGGCACCATGGAGAGCGCGGGCGTCGACCCCGACATCTCCTTCGATCTCTCCGTCGCCCTGAGCGAGGCCTGCGCCAACGCCGTCGAGCACGGCGGGGACGACGGCGCGGGCGGTCCCACGGAGGCCTACCGCGTCACGGCCTACCTGGACGGCGAGCGCTGCCACATCGAGGTCTCCGACACCGGCCCCGGGTTCCCCGCCGCCGCGCCGGGCCGGCCGGGGAGTGCGGGCCGCCCGGTCTCCGCGGACGCCGAGAGCGGGCGCGGCCTGTGTCTCATCCGGGAGCTGGCGGACCACGTCCAGATCGGCAACGAGCCGGGGAGCAAGGGAGCCGTGGTGAGCTTCGACAAGATCCTCAAGTGGCGGGAGGATGCGCCGCTGGTGGCCGTCTGACCCGACGGCACGACCCAACGAGGCGACGGCACGACCAGGCGGTACGACGACGGCCGGGCACCGTGAAGGTGCCCGGCCGCCGTTCGTGTGTCAGCCCTTCAGCGCCGCCATCCACTCCTCGACCTCGTCCGACCGGCGCGGCAGGCCGGCGGACAGGTTCCGGTTGCCGTCCGCGGTGACGAGGATGTCGTCCTCGATGCGGACGCCGATGCCCCGGTACTCCTCGGGCACGGTCAGGTCGTCGGCCTGGAAGTACAGTCCCGGCTCGACGGTGAGCACCATGCCGGGCTCCAGGGTGCCATCGACGTAGGTCTCCACCCGCGCGGCGGCGCAGTCGTGGACGTCCATGCCGAGCATGTGGCCGGTCCCGTGCAGCGTCCAGCGGCGCTGGAGGCCCAGCTCCAGCACCCGCTCGACCGGGCCCTCGACCAGGCCCCACTCGACCAGCCGCTCGGCCAGCACGCGCTGGGACGCGTCGTGGAAGTCGCGGTACTTGGCGCCCGGCTTCACGGCCGCGATCCCGGCCTCCTGGGCGTCGTACACCGCGTCGTAGATCTTCTTCTGCAGCTCGCTGTAGCGGCCGTTGATCGGCAGCGTGCGCGTGACGTCCGCCGTGTAGTACGTGTGCGTCTCCACGCCCGCGTCGAGCAGCAGCAGGTCGCCGGAGCGGACCGGGCCGTCGTTGCGGACCCAGTGCAGGGTGCAGGCGTGCGGTCCTGCGGCGCAGATGGAGCCGTAGCCGACGTCGTTGCCCTCGACACGCGCGCGGAGGAAGAAGGTGCCCTCGATGTAGCGCTCGCTGGTCGCCTCCGCCTTGTCGAGGACCTTCACGACGTCCTCGAAGCCGCGCACGGTGGAGTCGACGGCCTTCTGCAGCTCGCCGACCTCGAACTCGTCCTTGACGAGGCGGGCCTCGGAGAGGAAGACGCGCAGTTCCTCGTCGCGCTCGGCGGTGACCTTGTCGGTGAGGGCGGCCTCGATGCCGGCGTCGTGGCCGCGGACGACGCGCACCGGGCCGGTGGCCTCGCGCAGGCTCTCCGGCAGCTCGCGGACGTCGGAGGCGGGGATCCCGTACAGCTTCCCGGCCTCGGTGAGGGAGTGGCGGCGGCCGACCCACAGCTCGCCCTGGCCGCTGAGCCAGAACTCGCCGTTCTCGCGGTCGGAGCGGGGCAGGAGGTAGATCGTGGCGGTGTGGCCGTCGCCCCTGGGCTCCAGGACCAGGACGCCGTCCTCCGTCTGGTTCCCGGTCAGGTACGCGTACTCGACCGAGGCGCGGAAGGCGTACTCCGTGTCGTTCGACCGGGTCCTCAGGTTGCCCGCGGGGATCACCAGGCGCTCACCCGGGAAGCGGGCGGACAGCGCGGCGCGGCGGGTGGCGGTCTCGGCGGCCTGGGCGATGGGCTCCAGGTCGTACAGCTCCGTGTCGGCCCACCCGGACTTCATGTTCTCGGCCAGCTCGTCGGACACGCCCGGGTACAGGCCGTTCTTGCGCTGCTTGACCGGCTCGTCGCCGTCCGCGTCAGCGGCGTCCTCAAGCACGGCCTCCGGGGTCTCCGGGATCTCCGGGTTCTCCTGGGTGAGCTCCTCCGCCACGGTCATCCTCCTCGATACGGCACTGGACCACCCCCATCGTACGGTCGTACGGAAGAGGGCCCAGGGGCGAAGGGCCTGTTACCGGGGGGTCGCTACCGTCCGTTATTAGTGGCCTCCGAGGCGTCAGTGTCCGCTATTCGAACCTGACGGCCAGCAGGACGACGTCCTCCTCGGAGTCCGCGTCGGCCTTCCCGTCCGGCAGCACGGTGCGCAGGACGTGGTCGGCGACCGCGGCCGGATCGTGGCGCGCGGCCCTCGGTACACCGGCGGCGGCCGCGTGCAGCCGGGCGAAGGCGCGATCGGCCCGGTCCCCCGTGCGGTGCAGCAGCCCGTCCGTGTACAGCAGAACCGTCTCTCCCGCTTCGGCCTGCAGCTCCACGCTGGGCGCCTCCCAGCAGGCGAGCATGCCGAGCGGCGCCGAGACGGAGGTCTCGACGAACTCCGTGCGCCGCTCCCCGATCAGCAGCGGCGGGCTGTGCCCGGCACCGGCCAGGGTGATCCGGCGCAGCGCGGGCTCGCAGTAGCCGAACAGCGCGGTGGCCGATCGGGCGGGCTCGGTCAGCCGCAGCAGCAGCTCCAGGTCGGACAGGACGGCGACCGGGTCCTCGCCCTCCATCACGGCGTACGCCCGCAGCGAGGCGCGCATCCGTCCCATCGCGGCGACCGCGCTGGGACCGGCCCCGGTGACGGAGCCGACGGAGAGACCGAGCGCGGCGTCCGGCAGCGGCAGCGCGTCGTACCAGTCGCCGCCGCCGAGCGGGCCGGTGCGGTGCCGGGCGGCGAGCTGGACGCCGGGTACCCGCGGGAGGCGGGAGGGCAGCAGCTCCTCGGCCATCGTCGCCATGCACGTGCGCGTGCGCTCGACCTCCAGGAGGCGGGTCAGGTGGTGCGCGGCGTACCGGACGTAGAGACCGGCGAGGTGGCGCTGGTGCTCGTCCGGTTCGGCGGGTTCGTCGTAGAGCCACGCGGCGGCGCCGAGACGGCCGGTGCCCTCGGCGGAGAGCGGGAGGGCGTAGCTCGCGGCGTAGCCGAGGCGGGCGGCGACCTCGCGGTGGCGCGGGTCGAGGCCCTTCTCGGCCAGCAGGTCGGGCTCGGCGACCCCGTCCTCGTCGACCGGCAGCCCGTCCAGGATCCGCCCGTAGGACAGGGATGTCCGGGGCACGGTCTCGATGTGGCCGAGGTCGGCGCGGGCCAGCCCGAGTCCGATGGTGGTGTCCGGGCCGAGTCCGTCGGCGGGCTCCAGGATGACGAGACCGCGCCGGGCGCCCACCAGGGCGGCACCGGCGCGCAGCAGCTCCTGGAGGCCGTCGGAGAGGGTGTCCGTACGGACCAGGCGTTCGGTCAGTTCGTGCAGGGTCGTAAGGTCCGAGACCCAGCCGGCCAGCCGGTCCTGGAGGAGGAGGCCGGGGGCCGAGCCTTTGCCCGGGGCGTCGCCGGCGGCGGCAGCGGCGTCCTCGGTGTTCGGCGGGGCGGCCGGGGCGGCGCCGGGGGCGGCGGACGCGACAGTGTGTGCGGGGGACGGGACCGCTGAATCGATTCCGGCCACTTTCGGAGGGTGCGGGGCGTTCATGGTGTCCGGCTTTCCGACCGGCGCTTACTGCTCAAAAGCATCGCAAACCCCCATGTCATTCTGCGCCGCTAGCAGTGTCTCCACATGTACACGCACTCGTAAGGGGATGTCCAGCATTGTCCTGCCGGGATTCCTGGTGTCCGTGGGGTGCGAGCGGTCTCCTTCCGGAACTCTTGCGGAAAAGCTAGATTGGCTTGAAACTGCCCCAGAGGACGGCTTGTTGCGGTCGACTGGGGGTGCTTCACGGAGCGTCACAGCGGTCGTGATGGGTACGTACTCGGAGAAGGCCGGGGGTGGTTGGGGGCCACCCGGAACCTGGCGACGGACCCGGGCGTCCTATCCACCGACGACCGTGCCCCATCCTCCCGTGGCGGAGGCGGAGAGAAATACGCGGAACGGCAAACGCCAGACTTCGCCACCCCCGCGCCACGCCCATGCTTTTGCCAGACGCAGTGTGGACGGAACCGTCACGGACGCAGTCAGTGCTCGACCCACAGGGGTTTCCCCTGCCTTTGGCAGTGGTGTTCCCCGGCAGGGTGCCGGTCGGGGGAGCGCGCCCTGGTGTGGGGGTCGTCCCGCGGCACGGATGTGATGCGCCACCAAGCTACGCACAGCGAATGCTCGACACATGGTGTGAGTGACCACGGTGTTGCCAGGCGTGCAACGGAAAGGAACGAGCGCTCATGCGCGAGATCCTCGGAAGGCGACGCAGGCTCCTGTCCCGGCACGACGACGGGCGGCCTGAGCTGATCGGCGCGGCCCTGACCTACGCGACGCAATGGCAGTGGCCCGTCCTCCCGGGCGTGGCGGCGGACCCGCAGGCGCGGACCCGCTGCGGCTGCCCCGATCCCGAGTGCACGGTGCCGGGCGCGCATCCCTTCGACCCCGGGCTCCTCGCCGCCACCACCGACGCCCGCATGGTCCGCTGGTGGTGGTCCAACCGGCCCACCGCGCCGATCGTCCTGGCCACCGGCGGCGGCGCCCCGTGCGCGGTCTCGCTGCCCGCCCTGCCGGCCGCCCACGCCCTCGCCGCGCTCGACCGCGCCGGCCTGCGGGTCGGCCCGGTCGTCGCCTCACCCACCCGGTGGTCGCTGCTGGTGCGGCCCTACTCCATGGAGCAACTGGGCGAGCTGCTCTACGCCAAGGACTTCGTCCCCGGATCCCTGCGTTTCCACGGCGAGGGCGGCTACCTCGCCCTGCCGCCGTCCGAGACCGGCGGCGGCGCCGTCCGCTGGGAGCGGGCGCCGCTGCCCGGCTCCGCCTCGCCCTGGGTGCCCGACGTGGAGGCCGTGGTGGACGCGGCCGTCGACGCCCTCACTCGTACGGGTGTGAGCGCGCCCGAGTTGTAGGGGTCTCCGGCGCGCGCGGAGGGTCTGCCCGGCCTTCGTCGTTATCGTCCGGACCATGCCGCTTCATGCAGGGGAGCACCGTGCCGCCGCGCCGCGCCGCGCCGGCCCGCACCGCGCCGGGCCGCGCCGTGGGGGGCGGCCGGACAGTCGGCGCGTCCGTCTGTACGGCCTCGCCGGCGTCGTGGTCTGCGCGGTGGTGCTGCCGTTCGCCGTGGCGTCGGCGGGGCCCTCGCCAGGCCCCGGGCCGGACACCCCCGCGGCCGTCCGGCTCCTCTCGCAGGGCGGTGACTCCAAGGCGTCCGACGGCGCCGGTGGCGCCTCCGCGCCGAGTGAGGCCGCCTCTCCCCGTTCGCCGCTGCCGCCCGGTCCGGCCACGGCCGTGCGCTGCGGGCCCGAACTCACCTCGCCCGAAGGCGTCGAGGCCCAGACCTGCGTCCTGGCCCAGGGGCCGGAGACCTGGGCGCGGACCTACTACCGCAACGCCACCGGTGACCGGCTCGAAGCCGTGCTGAGCCTCATGGGGCCCGACGGGCGCAGCCTGCGGATGCGGTGCGCCGTGAGCGCCGAGGACGCGCCGGGCACCTGCGAGACACCCCGGGAACGCGCTCGGGGCGGATTGGCCGGATACACCGCGGTCGCGGAGTTCGCGAGCCGGGCCGGGTACGGGCCGCTGCTGCTGCGCACCGGCAGCAACAGGGACTCCGGACGCGACGCGGAGAGCCAGGACGACGCCGGCGCCGGGAGTAGCGGAAGCAACGGCTTCGTCGGGAACCCCGACCGCGGTCGAAGCAACTCACCTGCGGGAACGGGGAGTTGACCGCCGGTCGCGGTGCGTGCTCGACCCGGGACATGGAAAGACCCGGTTGCTGGCGACGGGGGATGCACCAGCAACCGGGCTACTCGAACGGTAACAAGAGATCGGCTGTTAGCAAATTCGATCTCCTGTTTTCCGGTCACCGACTGGCTTGTCCACGCGATGAGTTGTGACCGGAGTCACCCACTCCACGGCGGGCGCTCCGGCTGACCGGTCGGTCAGCCGGGCCGGCCCGTGCCGCCGCGTGTCAGCTGAGGGTCACCTGCCGGTTGGTCAGGCCGCCGCGCGCCCGGCGCTCGTCGTGCGTGAGCGGAGCGTCCGCGGCCAGGGCCTCGGCGAGCCGCTCACCGAACTCGGCGGCGGGCTTCTCGACGTCCTGCGCGGTGACCTCGCTCGGCAGGTCCCACACCGGCACGGTGAGCCCGTGGGCGCGGAAAGAGCCGACGAGGCGGGTGCCCTCGCCGAGCGACGACCGGCCGGCCGCGTGCAGCCGCGCGAGAGCGTCCAGCAGCCGCTCCTCCTCGTGCGGCATGACCCAGCGCAGGTGGTTCTTGTCCGGCGTCTCGCACCAGTACGCGGCGTCCACGCTCTGCAGCCGGACGGTCGGGATGGCCGCGGCGTTGGCCCGCTCCAGGGAGGCGGACACCTCCGGCGTGGCGTTCTCCGGGTCCGGCACCCAGAACTCGAAGCCCGTGTGGACCTCCGGCTCGAACGTCCCCTCGGGAGCGAGCAGGTCCTGCAGCCGGGGACCCTCGGCCGGGGCGCGGCGGCCCTGCACCGGGGTGCCCGGCGCGGCCTCCAGTGCCTGCTGGAGGGTGTCGGCGAGGTCGCGGCTGATGTCGCCCGAAGCCGTGTCGTTCTGCAGGCCGAGCAGGACCGAGCCGTCGTCGCGTCGCAGGGCCGGCCAGGCCATCGGGAGCACCGTGGCCAGTGTGACCGAGGGGACGCCATCGGGCAGGCCGTCCCGCAGGGTCAGCTCCACCGTGGCCGCCGGGACCAGCTCCCGCAGGGCCACCCAGTCGCACTCGCCGGGCAGCCCTTCGAAGGGGCGGTGCACCAGCGCGGTCGTGGCGTGCGCGGCCGCTCGTCCGTGGCACGCCTTGTAGCGGCGGCCGCTGCCGCAGGGGCAGGGTTCGCGGGCACCGACGACCGGGATCTCTCCGGGGGTGGCCTGCGGGCGCTTGGCCTTCGTCTGGGGTCGCTTCTTGGCCATCGTGGGTGTCTCCCGGTGGGCGGCTCATCTCGTACGGCGCGAGCCTAGCCGTTCGTGCGGGGACCGACGGGAACCTGTGGACAACGGGGCGTCTGTGGACAGGGGGTGGGCCTGGTTGGGCCTGTGGGGCGGTGGGCTGGATCGGCGTGTGGGCCGTGGGCCTGGATGGGAAGGGGCGACGGGTGGCTGGCGGCTGGCGGCTGTGCGAAGCCCGGGACCTCTCCGAGGCCCGACGACGGGAGTCGGCCCGGCCCGTCGTCCAGGACGGCCACCTCTGCGCTCACCGACCGCTGCGCCCACCACGTCCGCGCCACCGCGCCACCGCGCCACCGCGCCACCGTGCCACCGTGCCACCGCGACTCCGTGCCACCGCGACTCCGCGCTTCCACGTCTCGCAGGGCCGAGCGGCGCCGCGCCGCAGTCCGCGGGGTCAGCCGGCCTCTTCGACGGCGTCCGCGAAGTCCAGGCCGGGGATCTCCGACACCGCCGGTGCCGCGATCCGGGTGGCGAAGTCGTCGCGCCGATGTCCGGCGTCCGGGTCGTGCACGTCGTCGTGGACGACGACCCAGACCGTGACCTCGCCGCGCGCGTCGTCCCGTACGCCCCAGTCGTCGGCGAGCGCGGTGATGATGTTCAGCCCGCGGCCGCCGTGCGCGGTGACCGAGGGGGTCGCCGGCGTCGGACGGGTCGGACCGCCGCCGTCCGTGACCTCCACGACCAGCCGGCCGCGCGGGTCCACCTGCCACGCGGCGCGCACGTCGCCGTCGCCGGCGAGGGCGTCGCCCAGCGGGCGGCCGTGCTTGCACGCATTGCTCAAGAGTTCGGAAAGGACCAGTACGGCGTCGTCGATGACCGGTTCCGCGACACCGCCGCTGCGCAACTGCTCGCGCATCCGGTGCCTTGCTCTCCCCACGCCCGCAGGGCCATGGGGAACGGCCATGCTCGACGACGTGGGCACTTCCTGTGCCACCACCAACGCCACCCCCGAGACCTCCTTCGCCCCACGCCACGGTGTGGATGCCCCTCTGGCCTGAACCGGAAACCGGCCCGTACTCGCCCAGTGACGCATTCGACACGGTCGAACACGCACCGAACGCGCCGGAGCACTCCCTGTAATCACGTGGCTGGATTTCGTCGGTGTGGCCGAGACCGGAGAATGCGGCAGACGGGCCACCGGGTCAAGGCCTGTGGACGAATCGGCCCCCGATACAGCGCCCGGTCAACGTCCGAGGTGGTCCAGTACCGCGCGCGGCCGGTTGGTGATGATGGCGTCGACGCCCAGGTCGGCGCAGAGATCCACGTCGTCGGTGTCATTGACGGTCCAGACGTGCACCTGGTGGCCGGCGCGCTTCAGGCGCTCGATGTAGGCGGGGTGGTTGCGCACGATCCGGATCGAGGGGCCTGCGATCCGGACACCCGCGGGCAGCCGTCCGTCGCGCAGCCTCGGTGAGACGAACTGCATCAGGTAGACCGTCGGGAGCGTCGGCGAGGCGGCCCGCACCCGATGCAGCGAACGGGCCGAGAAGCTCATCACACGCACCGGGGAATCCGCGGCCGAGGCCGGGGCGTCGAGTCCGAACCGCTTCAGGAGCAGCAGCAGCCGCTCCTCCACCTGACCCGCCCACCGCGTGGGGTGCTTGGTCTCGATCGCCAGCTCCACCCGCCGTCCGGCGTCGGCCACCAGTTGGAGCAGCCGCTCCAGGGTCAGGACGGAGGTCTCCTCCCGGTCCTCGGGCCGGTGCTCCCATTCCGGCTGCTCGTCGCGCGTGCGCCAGAACTCGCGGGTCCGGCGGGCCCCGAAGTCCAGCTCGGCCAGATCGGCGAGCTCCAGCGCGGACACCGCGCCCCGGCCGTTCGACGTACGGTTGACGCGCCAGTCGTGAACGCAGACGAGATGACCGTCCGCCGTCAGGCGCACATCGCACTCGAGGGCGTCCGCCCCGTGCTCGATCGCCTTCCGGTAGGCGGCCAGGGTGTGCTCGGGGGCCTCCTCGGAGGCTCCACGGTGGGCGACGACCTGAATCCGGTGCTGTCGTGCGTGGGTCACCGCGTCATGGTGCCACCGCGGGCGGGTAGACGGGCCATCGGGTCGAATCGACAACGCGTCCGTTTAGTCTTACAAATCCCATATAAGGGACGGCCCAGGACCCACAGCAACCGCTTATGGTGCTCTGACGGCCCGTGGGAAAAGCTGATGGCATACAAAAAGGCCAGCACATCCGCATCGCGCCGGACCGTGGACCACCGCGTTTGAGCGTGGCCGAGCGCGACCAGGGTGACCGACACACTGCCGTGGAACTAGGAGAGAAGCTGTGAGCACCGAGAACGAGGGCACCGCGGTACCCCCGGCCCCGTCCGCACCCCCCGTGCCGGTGGACGCTCCCGCTGCCTCCGCCCAGCCCCCCGCCCCGCAGCAGGCTTCGGCCCAGCCTCCGCAGGACCCTGCCGCCACCCCCCAGGCACCGGCCCCCGCTCCGCCTGCCCAGGCACCGGCCGCGGCGGCGCCCCAGGGCCACACGCCGCCCGACGCCTCCTGGCCCCCGCCCCCGCCGCCCGGCACCCCGTCGTACGCCGCAGGAGGCGGCGACGCCGGCCACGCCGGGCACGGCGGCCATGGCGATCACGGCTTCGGCCAAGGCTCGGGCGACGGTACGGGAGGCGGCGGCTGGGGAGCCTCGTACCAGCAGCCCCCCGCGCCCAAGCCGGGCCGCGGACGAGGTGGCGTGCTCGCCGGAATCCTGGTCGCGGCGCTGGTCGCGGGCGGTCTGGGCGGCGGCCTCGGCTACACCCTGGCCAAGAACAACGACGGCAGCGGCTCCACGACCGTCTCCGCGTCCGACACCGGCGGCTCCGTCAAGCGCGAGGCGGGCACGGTGGCCGGTGTGTCCAACAAGGCGCTGCCCAGCACGGTCACCATCCAGGCCGAGGGAAGCAACGGCGAGGGCGGCACCGGCACCGGCTTCGTCTTCGACAAGCAGGGCCACATCGTCACCAACAACCACGTGGTCGCGGAGGCGGTCGACGGCGGCAAGCTCAGCGCGACCTTCCCCGACGGCAAGAAGTACGACGCCGAGGTGGTCGGCAACGCGCAGGGCTACGACGTCGCGGTCATCAAGCTGGAGAACGCCCCGTCCGACCTGAACCCGCTCCCCCTCGGTGACTCCGACAAGGTGGCCGTGGGCGACTCGACGATCGCCATCGGCGCCCCCTTCGGCCTGTCCAACACGGTCACCACCGGCATCATCAGCGCCAAGAACCGCCCCGTGGCCTCCAGCGACGGCGGCGCGGACAGCAAGGCGTCCTACATGAGCGCCCTCCAGACCGACGCGTCGATCAACCCGGGCAACTCCGGCGGCCCGCTGCTGGACGCCCAGGGCAACGTCATCGGGATCAACTCCGCGATCCAGTCCACGAGCAACGGCGGCTTCGGCACCGGCCAGGCCGGCTCCATCGGCCTGGGCTTCGCGATCCCGGTCAACCAGGCGAAGTTCGTCGCCCAGCAGCTGATCAAGACCGGCAAGCCGGTATACGCGAAGATCGGCGCCTCGGTCTCTCTGGAGGAGACGACGAACGGCGCGAAGCTCACCGAGCAGGGCGTGGGCGGCTCCGCCCCCGTCGAGTCGGGCGGCCCCGCGGCCGACGCGGGCCTCAAGCCCGGCGACGTCATCACCAAGCTCGACGACCGGGTGATCGACAGCGGCCCGACCCTGATCGGCGAGATCTGGACCCACAAGCCCGGCGACGAGGTCACGGTCACCTACGAGCGCGGCGGCAAGCAGCACACCACCGAACTCACCCTCGGCTCCAAGCTGGGCGACGACTGACCCACACCCCCGGACCGACCCGCTACCCTGGTCCCGCGCCACGATCACGACCGGCGCGGGGTGGGTTGCCCGAGCGGCCTAAGGGAACGGTCTTGAAAACCGTCGTGGCAGCGATGTCACCGTGGGTTCAAATCCCACACCCACCGCAGTGAGTTACGGCCCCTGACCAGGTATGACGGTCGGGGGCCGTTGTCATGGGCGGGCCGCCTCACGTCTGTACCTCGTCGTCCCGGGCCAGGCTGAGCCAGTCCAGGTCCCGTAGCGCCTCGGTCGTGTCGTGGGGGTCGGGGAGGTGCGGGGTGGGCTGGAACCAGAGGACGGTGAGGGTGGAGTGGTAGCGGAGGGGGTCGTTGGAGGGGTTCAGGGGTGGGGAGGAGAAGCGGGCCACGCAGGCGACTCGGGGGAGGAACTCGACGGGGCCGTGGGGGCCCGCGTAGTGGTCGGGGTATTCGCGGGGTGGGGGGATCAGGTGGACCGGTGTGGTGGGGGACATGCGCTCGGCGGTGTGGAGGAGGGTCTTGATGCGCAGGTCGTTGACGGGGCGGCACGGGTAGGCGTCCAGCAGGGTGCCGTAGGTCGGGGTGAGGTGCAGTTCGGCCAGGTCGACGGTGCGGCCGGAGGACAGGACGACCCGGGTCAGTGACGTGGTCGGCACTCTGGGGCGGTTGTGCATGGGGGTCTTTCGGTTCTTGTGCCGAGTGGGTCAGGGGCGGTGGCCGGTCATGCGGGCCGCCGAGGCGATGGTCGTGCGGGCCTCGCGTTCCGTCAGGCCGGTGGCCTGTGCGGCTTCCAGGAGGGGGCCCAGGAGGGCCGGGCCGATGCCGTTCTCGTAGGCGCGGCAGGCCGCCCAGAAGAGGCGGGTGTTGCGCTGGCCCTCGTGCGCGGCGAGGACGAAGTGGATGAGGCCCCGGCCGTCGGGTGTGTTGGGTGCGTCGGGAGTGCCGGGAGTGGGGCGGCGTGGGGGGAGCAGGAGGCGGAGCAGGGCGGGTGGGCAGGGGGCGGGGGCCAGGTGGGACGTGCCGGGGGCGGTGGTGTAGACGCCGTGGCGGGTGCGGGAGCCGGGGCCGACGAGGTAGCCGCCGGCGCCTCGGATGTCGATGCCCGGAGCGAGGCGGCCGGCGGAGTTGGGGACCACGGAGTCGGACGGGCCGGTGAGCCAGAGGTGGCGGCCGCCGCTGGGGGTCAGGACGACGACCGTGGGCGGGATCGTGAACAGGTGGCGCAGGGCCAGTTCGCGCAGGGCGGCCGAGGAGTCCGTCTCCGACTTCGTGTCCAGGTCGACGCCGACGAGGTGGTGCGGGGGCAGGCCGCAGGCGATGCCGTAGCCCGTGGCCCAGGGGGCGGCGGCGAAGAGCTCGCGGATGCGGGCCGGGTCGGTGGAGGCGTCGTGGACACCGTGGCCGAAGCGGCCGCACTCGCCGTGGCAGGAGAGCGGTTCCGCCGGTGGGCCGGCGCGGTGCGGGGAGCGCAGGGCCGGGAGCTTGGTCCGGGACAGGGGGATGACCGCCAGTCCGCGTTCCGCGGCGGACAGGGCGTGGGCGAGGGCCAGCGTCGTGGCCCGCCGGTCGATGGTGGCCATGGATCCATGTTCGTACGTATGTTCGAGAAAGGGAAGGGTGGGGGAGGGTGACGCGCCGGGGAGGGGGGTGCGCTTCGCGGATGTGGCGGAACGCTTCAGCTGTTGTCGGGCATGGGGCGGAAGGGTCCGTGCTGCCCCGAGGTGGGCGCTGAAGACGGTCAAAGGGGTTTATCGACTTGTCCTCACGCTTGAGGGCGAATCAGGGCTTCCGGGGTGGTTCGCCGGGGATTCGGTGGGCAACTCTGATCACGCGACGTCGTGCACAACGTCGGGGCGGTCGGCCAACTGCCTTGGCAACAGCCGAAGTTCAGAGTGGATCACGCAGCTTCACGCAGGCTCACGCAGCTTCAGTCCTGGAGGAACAAACATGGCAAGCATCCGTACCGCCCGTGTCGTCGCCGCCGTCGCCGCCCTTCCGCTCGCAGCCGCGCTCCTCGGTGGTGTGGCGGCGGCGGACAACGGTGCCTTCGCGGACGACGGATCGAGCGCGACCGCCGCCAGCGCCAACGCCGGAATCCTCGGCAGCGGCGTCGGCGGCAACAACAACGGCAACTCGTCCACCACGCAGCAGCAGGCCGTCGGCTCGGGGGCGTCGAACCAGAGCAACACCGCGCAGGTCGACGGCTCCGCGTTCACGGCGATCCAGCAGGGCAACGAGAACGTGGCCGTCACCTTCTCCCCGCTGTGGTGGTGAGCTGAGGGGCCGGCGCGGGAGCGCTGCCGCGCCGCCCCTCGATCGCTCACGGGTGTGCTTCATGGGGTCGCAGTGCGTCTGGGCGGTGGTGCTTCGGTGCCGCCGCCCAGGTGTTTCCCGTCGTCACCGGCCCCGGGGTGGGGGCGGCCGGCCGCGGGGCCCGGGGCCGCCCGCGGGGAAGCCCTCAAAGGGGGAACCCGCAGGGTCCCTCCTCCCCTCGTCCACCTACAGGAGGTGCACCTGGCACCACCCCTACAACCTGAGGCGGACTCTGCTTCGGGACCTGCGGCCGATCCGCCGGACACCCCCTCGCTCATAGCGTGGAGCCATGACCACACCCGTCTGCACCAGCGCTTCCGAAGCCGCCACAGCCACGGCGCCAGCAAGGGCGCAGACCTTTCCGTACCCGTCGTTCTCGTCGTACGTGAAGGCACGCCAGCCGGTGCTGCTGCGTACCGCCCGGTCGCTCACCGCGAACCCGAGCGACGCGGAGGACCTGCTGCAGACCGCGCTCACCAAGACGTACGTCGCCTGGGAGCGCATCGAGGACCACCGCGCCCTGGACGGCTACGTGCGCCGGGCCCTGCTGAACACCCGGACGTCGCAGTGGCGCAAGCGCAAGGTCGACGAGTTCGCCTGCGACGAGCTGCCCGAGCCGGAGCCCGTGCCGGCCGGTGACGATCCGGCGGAGCGGCAGGCGCTGCACGACGCGATGTGGCGGGCGATCATGAAGCTGCCCGCCCGGCAGCGTGCGATGGTCGTCCTCAGGTACTACGAGGACCTCAGCGAGGCCCAGACGGCCGAAGTGCTCGGCGTTTCCGTGGGCACCGTGAAGTCGGCGGTCTCCCGAGCGCTCGGCAAGCTCCGCGAGGACCCTGAGCTGGTAATTGTCCGGAAGTGAGAGCCAACGGGGCTTTTGGGGACGACCCCTCCGGGTGCCCCTCTGGACGTTCCTCGGGGAACCCGTACTGATCGATCACCCGGGAGTAGTGACATACCGCGCGGTATGTGCGCAGAATCAGCGCAACCCTTACCGCCGCGTAGGCAATGTCGCCCCGGGAGGACACCGTGCTGAGCACGATGCAGGACGTACCGCTGCTGATCTCGAGGATCCTGACCCACGGGTCGACGATCCACGGCAGCTCGCAGGTGACCACCTGGACCGGTGAGGACGAGCCGCACCGCCGCTCCTTCGCCGAGATCGGCGCCCGCGCCGCCCAGCTCGCGCACGCCCTGCGTGAGGACCTCGCGGTCGGCGCCGACGAGCGTGTGGCGACCCTGGCCTGGAACAACGCCGAGCATGTCGAGGCCTACTTCGCGATCCCCTCCATGGGCGCGGTCCTCCACACCCTCAATCTCCGCCTCCCGCCCGAGCAGCTGGCCTGGATCGTGAACCACGCCGCCGACCGCGTCGTGATCGCCAACGGTTCACTGCTGCCGCTGCTCGCGCCGCTGCTGCCGCACCTGAAGACGGTCGAACACGTCGTCGTCACCGGCCCCGGCGACCGCTCCCTGCTGGAGGGGGCGTCGGCCCAGGTGCACGAGTACGAGGACCTGATCGCGGGGAAGCCGGCCACGTACGACTGGCCCGAGCTGGACGAGCGGGCCGCCGCCGCCATGTGCTACACCTCCGGCACCACCGGCGACCCCAAGGGCGTGGTCTACAGCCACCGTTCCATCTACCTGCACTCCATGCAGGTCAACATGGCCCAGTCGATGGGCCTGACCGACCAGGACACCTCGCTGGTCGTGGTCCCGCAGTTCCACGTCAACGCCTGGGGGCTGCCGCACGCCACCTTCATGACCGGCGTGAACATGCTGATGCCGGACCGCTTCCTCCAGCCCGCCCCGCTCGCCGCGATGATCGAGGGCGAGCGGCCGACGCACGCCGCCGCCGTCCCCACCATCTGGCAGGGGCTCCTCGCGGAACTGACCGCCAAGCCCCGCGACGTCTCCTCCCTCACCCAGGTCACCATCGGTGGCTCCGCCTGTCCCCCGTCCCTGATGGAGGCGTTCGACGCGCTCGGCATGCGGGTCTGCCACGCCTGGGGCATGACGGAGACCTCCCCGCTCGGCACCATCGCCCGTCCCCCGGCCCAGGCGATCGGCACGCCGGAGGAGTTCGCGTACCGGCTCACCCAGGGCCGTTTCCCGGCCGGCGTCGAGGCGCGTCTCACCGGTCCCGGCGGCGAGCGGCTGCCCTGGGACGGCGAGTCCGCCGGTGAGCTGGAGGTGCGCGGCAACTGGATCGCCGGCGCCTACTACAACGGGCCGGGTACCGAGCCGCTGCGTCCCGACGACAAGTTCAGTGCGGACGGCTGGCTGAAGACGGGTGACGTCGGCACCATCTCCCCCGACGGCTTCCTGACCCTGACCGACCGGGCCAAGGACGTCATCAAGTCCGGCGGCGAGTGGATCTCGTCGGTCGAGCTGGAGAACGCCCTGATGTCCCACCCGGACGTCGCCGAGGCCGCCGTGGTCGCCGTCCCGGACGACAAGTGGGGCGAGCGTCCGCTGGCCACCGTGGTCCTCAAGGACGGCGCGAGCGTCGGCTTCGAGGACCTGCGCGCCTTCCTCGCCGAGGACGGCAAGATCGCCAAGTGGCAGCTGCCGGAGCGGTGGACGGTCATCGAGACGGTGCCGAAGACGAGCGTGGGCAAGTTCGACAAGAAGGTGCTGCGCAGGCAGTACGCGGAGGGCGGGCTGGACGTCACGCGGCTCTGACCGGCGGCCGGGGCGGGGCCGGGGTCATTCCCTCCCGGACTTGGTCCCCGGCCCCCGGACTTGGTCCCCGGCCCCGGACCTGGGTCCCGGACCTGGTCCCCGGCTCCGGTCCCCGGCCGTCCGTTGGCGGACGGTTCTGGGGACCGACGCTCACCTGCCGGGCGGTGCTCACCGCTCGGCGTCGGCCTCGCCACCCCGCCTTGCCAGGCGGTCATCGGGCCACCAGCTGATCGCCGGACGGGATGGTGGTTCGGGTCCGCGGGCTGATCGCCGGACCGGAGGGTGGTTCGGGTCCGCGGGCCGGTCGCCGGACGGGGGGTGGTGCGGGTCCGCCGGCCGGCGCCAGGCGGTCGCCGAGGAAGGCACCCGAGCCGGACGCAGGGCCGCCGCCCTCCCGCCCTCGGATCCGGGCCGCGCCCAGCCCCACCCTCACCTCCCCCGCACAACCGTCCCCATCCACCCCACCACCAGCCCCGCCCCCGCCACCACGCAGACGCCGCCCCAGCCCCACTGGCCGAAGGCCGGGCCCGCCAGGGCCGAGGACAGGGCGCCCCCCGCGAAGCCGGAGACGACGTACGCCGTGTTGGCGGTGGCCGGCGCGGAGGTGGTGGTCAGGGCGATGGTCTGGTTGGCGACGTGGGAGGCGACCAGCGCGGCGTGCACCAGGACCGCCGCCGCGCACAGGGCCGCCATCACCTGCCCGCCCAGCCAGAACAGTGGCACGGACACGGCGGCGAGCAGATACGCGGACCGTACGACCTTCGCGGCGCCGAACCGGTCGACCAGACCGCCCGCGAGCGGCGCGACCACGCTCGCCGCCAGCCCGAACAGGCCGAACAGCCCCGCCGCGGCGGTCGTCATGCCGTAGCCGTCGTCGGCCGCCAGGAGCAGCGCCAGCGAGGTCCACAGGGCGCTCCACGCGCCGTACATCCCCGCCTGGCGCACGCACGCGCGCCACAGGTCGGGCGAGTGGCGCAGTACGCCGGGCAGCGCGGCCAGGCCCGCGAACAGCGAGCCCTGTCGGCGCCGCCGCTCGGCCGGGAGTATGTACGCGGTCGCCAGGCTCAGGACCGCGGTCAGGACGGCGGCGCCCACGAACACCGCACGCCAGCCGAAGGCCTGTCCCGCCAGTCCGCCGAGCACGCGGGCCGCCACCACGCCGGTGAACAGGCCCGCGATGACGGCCGCGACATGACGGGCCCGGCGGTCGGCGGGGGCGCGTTCGGCGACCAGCGGTACCAGGAGCTGCGGGACGACGGTCGCGGCCGAGGCGACCAGGACGGCGGCCGCCAGCGCGCCGGTCCCGGCCGAGGCGGCGCCGGCCAGCAGGGCGGCGGTGGCGACCAGCGCGAGGACGGCGACCAGACGGCGCCGGTTCACGCTGTCCCCGAGCGGAGCGAAGAAGAGCAGGCCGGCCGCGTAACCGAGCTGGGCGACGGAGGCCAGCCACGCCACCCCCGAGGGCGTCGAGCCCATGTCGTGGGCGATGAGGGGGAGCAGTGGCGCCGCCAGGTAGATGTTGGCGGCCGTCACGGCGGTGCAGAGGGCGATCAGGGGGAGGAAGAGCCGGGACGCGGCACCGGCGGGCCCGGTCGGCGGCTTGGTCTCGGCGGACGCGGACGCGGACGCGGACGAGGACGCGGGCACGGGCTCGGGCTCGGGCACGGGCTCGGGCACGGGGGTGGCCGCGGCTTCCGCGGGTGCTGCGGCCCGGGACGACGATGACGGCATGAGCGGAGCGACTCCTTCGAGCGCACACTAATAACCAACTGGTTGGTTGGACTGACGCGGCCGAGTCTGCGCCCGCCCCCGCCCCCCTGTCAACCAAATAGTTGGTTACCTGCTTCCGTCCGCATACCCTGTTCCTCATGGGAGCAAGGGACCCCGAGGCCACCAAGGCCCGGATCTTCGCGGCGGCGGTCGGCGAGTTCGCCCGGCACGGCATCGCCGGGGCGCGCATCGACCGCATCGCGGCCGAGGCCAAGGCGAACAAGCAGCTGATCTACGCCTACTACGGCAACAAGAACGAGCTGTTCGCGTCCGTCCTCGAGAAGAAGATGCTCGACCTGGCGATCTCGGTCCCCGTCGACCCCGACGACATCGAGGGCTGGATCGACCGCCTGCTCGACTACCACGCCGCCCACCCCGAGCTGCTGCGTCTGCTCTTCTGGGAGGGCATGGAGTACGGCACGGCCGAACTGCCCCACGAGGCCGAGCGACAGGCCCACTACGCCCGCAAGATCGCCGCCGTACGGGACGGCCAGGAACGCGGCGTGGTCACCGACGCCATCCCGGCGCCCGACCTCCTCTTCCTGCTGGTCGCGATGGCCAACTGGGCGATCGTCGTGCCGCAGATGAAGCGCATCATGGTCGGCGGCGCGGACACCGACGCCGACCGCCTGCGCACGTCGATCAAGGAGGCGGCGCGCCGGATCGTCGGCCGGTAGCGCCCGGGCAGCGCGGCGTCAGTTGGTCCCGATCCGCGAGAGCAGCTCGACGATCCGGCCCTGCACATCGCCGCTGGTGGAACGCTCCGCCAGGAACAGCACCGTCTCGCCCGACGCCAGCCGCGGCAGGTCGGCCTGGTCGACGGCGGCGGTGTAGACGACGAGCGGGGTGCGGTTGAGCTGCCCGTTCGCGCGCAGCCAGCCGACGATCCCGGCGGAGCCGTCCTGGCGCCGCTGCACCTGCATCAGATCCATCACGACCAGGTTGGGCCGGAACTGTCCCGCCAGCGTCACCGCGTCGGCGTCGCTCGCCGCCCGCGCCACCTGCATCCCGCGCCGCTCCAGCGTCGAGGTCAGCGCCAGCGCGATCTCCGCGTGCTCCTCGATCAGCAGCACGCGCGGCGGGTGCTGCTCGGTGTCCCGGGGGGCGAGCGCCTTCAGCAGTACGGCCGGATCGGCGCCGTAGGCGGCGTCCCGCGAGGCCTGTCCGAGGCCGGCGGTGACCAGTACGGGCACCTCGGCGGCCACCGCCGCCTGCCGCAGCGACTGGAGTGCGGTGCGGGTGATCGGCCCGGTCAGCGGGTCCACGAACAGCGCGGCCGGGAACGCCGCGATCTGGGCGTCCACCTCCTCGCGCGAGTGCACGATCACCGGCCGGTAGCCGCGGTCGCTGAGCGCCTGCTGCGTGGAGACGTCCGGCGCGGGCCACACCAGCAGCCGACGCGGGTTGTCCAGCGGCTCCGGCGGCAGCTCGTCGTCCATGGGCTGCGGACGCGGCGGGTCCGCCACCTCGACGGCCCCTCCGGGTCCGTCCAGCGGCTCGGGCCCCTCGGCGGCGTCCTTGTCCGGTGCTCCTATGGCGTACGACCGTCCGGCGCCCTCGGTGACCGGCGCGAGCCGCTGCTGGCCGCCGCCCAGCGAGGTCTGTTCCTGCCCCGACGCCGGCGGCTGCGGCTGGGGCTGCTGCTTCGGCTGCGTGGTGGCGGCCGGCTGCTCGGTCGCCGGGTGCGGGCGCGCCGCCTGGTCCGCGCGGGGGTCGGGCGGCGTACCCAGCTTGCGGCGCCGGCCCGGCTGCTGCGGCGCGGGGGCGGCCGTCGGCTGCTGCACCTGGACCGCCTGCCGGTTGAACGGCACGCCCTGGCCCAGCGTCCGGACGCTGATCGACCGTCCCTGGGTGGAGTTCGGGTCGACGGGCGCGGACGTCTCGGCGGGCAGGGGCTGCGCCGCGCGGGGTGCGGGCGCGTTCTCGGGCGGCAGCGGCGTGCCCTGGCTCGGCGTGGAGCCGGGGACGCCCTGCGGGGGCGTCGGGGTGGTGCCGTCGGCCGGTACCGGGGCGCTCTCGGGCAGGGGCGCGGCGGTCGCGGGCCAGGGCTGCGGGGCGTCGGGTGCGGAGGGGGCGTCGGGTGCGCCCTGCCCCGCGGTGTGCTGCGGCGGCACCGGGGATTCCGGCACGGGCGGCGGGGCCTGCGCCGGGCCACCCTGCGCCGGGCCACCCTGCGCCGGCACCGGCGCCGCTTCGTCGGCGGGACGGGCGGCCCCGGCCCGGCGGCGCCGCCCGGTGGGTGCGTCGGCCGGGTGCGGCTGGGGCGGTGTGTGGTCCTCGGCCTGGTCGTGCGGTACGGCGTCGTGGCGGCCCTCGTCGAGCGGGGCGTCACCGGGTGCGGCCGGGCCGGGCACCTGAGGCTGTGGCTGCGTCTGCGTCTGCGTCTGCGTCTGCGTCTGTGGCGTGGCGTGTGCCTGTGCTGCCTGTGCTGCCTGCGCCTGAGGAGCCTGGGCGTGCTCCGCGACCCGGCCCTGTGCGTGGACCTGGCCGGTGTGACCGGCCGCCGGAGCGCCCTGCGCCGGGCCTTGCGCGGGTCCCTGTCCCGTCGCGGCGTCGCCGTCGGCCGGCCGGTCCGCGTCGGCGGGTGGCAGAGCGAACACCTGACGCGGCGCCGCCTCCTGCGCGGCGGCCCGCTCGTTCGCGGAGGCCAGGGCACGCCGTCGGCGGCCGGTCGGCCGGTCGGCGTCCGCCGGGTCCGACTCGCCGGCCTGCGCGGGCAGCGCCGGGGGCAGCGCCTGCTGCTCACCGCCGTCCTGCCGGGTGCGTCCTCCCGCGGGCGCGGGCACGCCCTGCGGCGGTACGGTCCCGCCCAGTCCGGTGTTGGAGGCCGCGGCCCCGCCCCGGTCCCCGGCCATGACGACGGCGCCCTCGGACACCCCGGCCTGCGCTCCCGGCGGCAACTCGGCGACGTCGGTGCCCGCGGCCTCGGCGGGCCGCCCGCGCCGGCGCCCGGTACCGCCGGACCCGGCCCCGTCACCCGGTGCCGCCTGCGCGGGCACCGGAAGGGGGGCCGAGGACTGGGCGCCCGGCGCCTGGGCGACGTAACCCTGTGCGCCCTGCTCCCCCGGGGCCTGTTCCGGCCCGGTCTGCTCTTGCGTCCGGGCCGCGCGCCGCCTGCGTCGCCCGGTCGGTGCGGTGCCCTCGCTCTCGGGTCCGCCCGGCTCCTCGCCGCCCGCGACCTCGCTCTCCAGGAACGCGTCCACGGAGGACGCCGCCCGACGGGCGCGCCGCCGCCCGCCCCCGGCAGCCGGCTCGCGAACGGCGAGCGCGTTGTCCGCACCCGCGCCGCCCTCGCCGCCGCCCTGCGCCGGAATCCGGGCCGCCGCAGGGTCCGCGGCCGGCGCCTGGGCCGCCACGGCCCCGGCCCCGCCTCCGATCGGCACCTCCAGCACGTACGCGCTGCCGCTCATGCCCGGCATCTCGTGCGTCTGGAGCACGCCGCCGTGCGCCCGCACGATCCCGCGCACGATCGGCTCGTGCACCGGGTCTCCCCCGGCGTACGGCCCGCGCACCTCGATGCGGACGACCGCGCCGCGCTGCGCCGCCGCGACCACGACGGTGTTGTCCAGGTAGCCGCCCGTCGCCGACACGGGCGAGTTGCCGGTGGCGTCGACACCCGCGACGTCCGCGACGAGGTGCGCCAGCGCGGTGGCCAGCAGCCGGACGTCGACCTCGGCCTCGATGGGCGGCGCGTGCACGGCGAACTGCACCCGACCCGGACCGATCAGCTCCACGGCCCCGTCGACACCGGCGGCGACGACCGCGTCGAGCATCACCTTCGCACGGGCGACCTGCTCGCTGCCGACATCGAGGCGCTGGAAGCCGAGGACGTTGTCGATGAGCGTGGTGATGCGGGAGTAGCCGGCCGACAGGTGGTGCAGCACCTGGTTGGCCTCGGGCCACAGCTGCCCGGCGTCGTCCGAGGCCAGCGCGGCCAGTTCCCGGCGCAGTTCGTCCAGCGGCCCGCGCAGGGAGCCGCCGAGAAGGGTGAGCAACTGCTCGTGCCGGGCGGCGATCGCCTCGTACCGGTCCTTCTCCCGCTCGCCGAGCGCGGCGTAGCGGTCGGCGTCCGCAGCGATCTCCTCCGCGTGCTTCTCGCGCAGCTCCGCCAGCTCGGTCTCGTGCTGCCGGCGCAGCGCGGTCAGCTCGGAGGCGTGCTCCTCGGCCAGCCGCTCCATTTCCTCGGCGTGCCGCTGCTCCGCCTCCTCGTGCTCCTTGAGCATCGTCTCGTGGGGGCGGCGGTCGGTGAAGGTCATCACGGCGCCGACGAGCTGGTCGCCGTCCCGCACGGGCGCCGTCGTCAGGTCGACGGACACCTGGTCGCCGTTCTTGGAGAACAGCACCTGCCCGCGCACCCGGTGCTTGCGCCCGGAGCGCAGGGTGTCGGCGAGCGGGGACTCGTCGTACGGGAAGGGCGAGCCGTCGGCCCGCGAGTGCAGGACGAGGGTGTGCAGCTCACGGCCGCCGAGTTCGCCGGCCCGGTAGCCCAGTATCTGGGCGGCGGCCGGGTTGACGAGGACGATCCGCCCGTCGGTGTCGGTGCCGACGACGCCCTCGGAGGCGGCCCGCAGGATCATCTCGGTCTGGCGCTGCGAACGGGCCAGCTCGGCCTCGGTGTCGACGGTGCCGGAGAGGTCGCGGACGACGAGCATCAGCAGTTCGTCGCCGGTGTAGCCGTAGGTGTCGTAGGCCTGCTGGCCGGTCTCCAGGTTGGCGCTGGTGACCTCGACGGGGAACTCGGAGCCGTCGGTGCGCCGGGCGACCATCCGGGTCGGCTTGGTCCGCGCCCGCGGGTCGACGTGGTCGGGCCGCCGCATGGAGCCGGGGATCAGCCGCGAGTCGAACTGCGGGAGCAGGTCCAGCAGTCCGCGGCCCACCAGCGCGGTGCCCGGAGTCTCGAACGCCTCCAGCGCGATGGTGTTCGCGTTGACCACGGTGCCGTTGGCGTTGACCAGTACCAACGCGTCGGGCAGCGCGTCCAGTATGGCTGCGAGGCGAGCAGTGCCTCGGGATGGCCTGCTGCTCACGAGACGCTTCCCTCCTGTTACCGCACTTGCCGACCGCCTGGGCCATCTTGCCAACCGGCCCCCAGGGTGTCACGCGAGGGAGTCTAAGGGTTGGGCCCCGGCGGGCGGCGTGGGATGCGACGGAGGTCGCACGAGGAAGTGACGTAGAACGTGTGAGCGGCGACCGCGGGCCGGGCGCCCGCGGCGGAGGTCCACGCCCCCTACGACCGTCCGGGCGCCCCCACCTCGGGCAGCAGCGGCACCATGCGGTTCCAGCGGGAGATCTCGCAGCCGTCGCGCCGGTCGTACGTCACGTCGACGGGGCGTCCGGCCCAGACGCCGGTGACGTGCGCGGTGGCCGGGCCGCCGTACTGCATGGTGCAGAGGCTGCCCTCCGGGACCGGGGCGAAGGTGTCCTGGCCCCAGCGGGTGTCGCGCTCGGCCACGGCACAGGCGCCGGCCGGGTCGGGGTGGCTGCCGCCGGCCGGGTGGCAGTACAGCGCGAACGTCCCGTCGGCGGCCGGACCGGCGTTCCGCACGGTGACGGTCAGGTGATCACCGTGCGGAACGCCGGCGATGGCACCGGCACCGGCATCCGTGCCGACGGCCGCGGCCGGGTGGGCGGCGGAGAGGGAGGCGAGGGACGCGAAGGACAGGGCGGCGGCGCCGAGGAGGCGGGCGGCGGGGATGCGGGAGACCTGGAACATGCCCTGCCCAACGCGCGGGCGCGCCGGACGTTGCGCGGCGGCCCGCCGACTGCGCCACAAGGGCTTTGCCCTGCGGCCCGCGCGCCTAGTACCGTGGGGGTCGATTGGTGACAGCACGCTCAACTGTGTCATCATCGGCACGCACCGCTCGCGCTCGCCCGCGAGATGGTGATGTTGTCTGGAGGCGTCGCCTAGTCCGGTCTATGGCGCCGCACTGCTAATGCGGTTTGGGTTTTAAAGCCCATCGAGGGTTCAAATCCCTCCGCCTCCGCACCGATCACCGAAGCCCCGGCCATCCGGCCGGGGCTTCGCTGTCGTCTGCGGTCGCACACCCCGCCCTGAAGGGTCGTTTTCGCAGCTCACAACGGGTGCGGCCAATGGATTTCACATGGCGGCGGCAGTCATGTAATGTTCTTCCTGTCGCCGCGAGCGGGCCGGAAGGGCCGGGAGCGGCGGTAAAACTGAAGAAGACAAGCACTCGTAGCTTAACGGATAGAGCATCTGACTACGGATCAGAAGGTTGCAGGTTCGAATCCTGCCGAGTGCACATCTGTCGAAGGCCCGTCGAATCGCCGACGGGCCTTCGGTGTTTTCCGGTCGGCGTGATCGTCTTTCGCAAGTGTGTCTAGGGTGTGCCCATGTTGCGAGGACGCATCTTCTTCATATCCGACCGGCCGAGCCTCGACGGAGGCACCCGGTGAACAAGCCGCTGAGGGCCGTGGCGATCTTCTGCGGGCTGCTGGTGCTCGGTCTGCTGATCCGGGCGAACTGGCTGCAGTACGTCCGGGCCCCGGAACTCGCCTCCGACGACAAGAACCGGCGGGTCCAGATCGAGCAGTTCGCCACCCCGCGCGGCGACATCGTCGTCGGCGGCCGGGCCATCACCGGCTCCGCCGAGGTGAAGGGCACCGACCTCAAGTTCAAGCGCACCTACACCAACGGGCCGATGTACGCCCCGGTGACGGGATACGCGTCGCAGGCCCAGGGCATGACGCTGCTGGAGAAGACCTACGACGGCATCCTCACCGGCAAGGACGACCGGCTGGCCTTCCAGCGGTTCGCCGACGTCGTCAGCGGTGAGGGACGCCGGGCCGGCTCGGTGGTCACCACCATCGACCCGAAGGCGCAGAAGGCCGCCTGGGACGGGCTGACCGACCTGAAGGGCGCCCGGGGAGCCGTGGTCGCGCTGGACCCGCAGACGGGGAAGGTGCTGGCGCTGGTCTCGGCGCCCTCCTACGATCCGTCGAAGTTCGCGGGCAGCACCTTCAAGGAGTCCGACCGCTTCGTGGCGATGGACAAGCAGAAGAACAAGCCGCTGGCCAACCGCGCGCTGCGCGAGACCTATCCGCCCGGCTCGACCTTCAAGATCCTCACCGCGGCCGCCGCCCTGGAGCACGGGATCGTCTCGGACGTCGACGCCCGCACGGACGCCGCCTCCCCCTACCAGCTGCCGCAGGCCAGCAACAAGATCGGCAGCGAGGCCGGCGACGCGGTCTGCAACAAGGCCTCGATGAAGACCGCCATGCAGTACTCCTGCAACAACGTCTTCCTGGACGCCGCCTCCAAGCTGGGGCAGGACAAGATGCGCGAGACGGCGCAGAAGTTCGGGTTCAACGAGAACGTCTACTCCGAGGAGTTCGGCGACCTGCTCGCCTCCAAGAGCCTCTACCCGGAGGACCTCGACGCGCCGGGCACCGCGCTCACCGGCATGGGGCAGGGCAGCCTGACCAGTACGCCGATGCAGATGGCCATGGTCACCGCAGGGCTGGCCAACGACGGCAAGGTGATGCAGCCGTACATCGTCGACGAGGTCAAGGGACCGGATCTCGGCACGCTGGAGAAGACCGAGCCCAAGGTGATGAGCGAGGCCGTCTCCGCCGAGACCGCGCAGAAGGTCCAGGAGATGATGGAGTTCACCGCCAAGGAGGGCAGCGCCCGCCGCGCCCAGATCGACGGGATCACGGTCGGCGGCAAGACCGGTACCGCGCAGCGCGGTGTCGACGTCAACGACGAGGTGCCCTACGGCTGGTTCGTCTCCTACGGCAAGAAGGACGACGGGTCCTCCGTCGCCGTGGCCGTCTTCATCGACCCGACCGACATGGACATCTCCCGTGAGGACATCTCCGGTGGCGGTCTCGGCGCGCCGATCGCCAAGAGCGTCATGGAGGCGGTCCTGAAGCAGTGACGCCGGAGGCGGTGGTGGCGGAGTCGGTGGTGGTTCAGGCCCCCGCGGCGTCGTACGCCTCGCGGGCCCGCTCGACCGCCGCCATCCGCCGCTCCGTCCACAGCGCCAGGTCCCTGACCTGCTCGGCGGCCTCGCGGCCGAGGCCGGTCAGGGAGTAGTCGACGCGGGGCGGGATCACCGGCTTGGCGTCCCGGTGGACCAGGCCGTCGCGCTCCAGGGTGCGCAGGGTCTGCGCCAGCATCTTCTCGCTGACGCTGCCGATCTCGCGGCGCAGCTCGCTGAAGCGGTAGGTGCGCTCCAGCAGCGCGATCAGGGCCAGCGTGCCCCAGCGGCTGGTGACGTGCTCCATGACCAGGCGCTCGGGGCACAGCGGGTCGATGTCTGCCATGTCCATACGGTACTTCCGCCGTTGTCAGTGGTGGCCTCTAGTCTCGACGGTGATGGCACAGGCATGGAAGTGCGCGGGGCTGCGCTGGACGGGCGGGGGTCCGGTGCTGACGTGGGTCGGGGGGCGCAGCAGTGCCCTGGCCCGGGGGAGACGGGTGGCGTTCGCGGTCGCCGAGGGGGGTGTCCGGACATGCGTGGGAGCGCGGGGGAACGTGTGCCCGGTGCGCGCCGGTGTGCCGGGGCGGAGCACGGGGGCGCGGTGCGAGGAGTGCGCGCGGCTGGACCGGGCGCACTCCGTGGCCGCCGACACCATCGCCGACGACCCGCGGCCGTACCGCGTCTACCTGGCCTGGTTCGGGCCCGGCCTGGTCAAGGTGGGGATCACCGCGCAGGCGCGGGGCCCGGCCCGGCTGCTTGAGCAGGGCGCCGTCTGCTTCAGCTGGCTCGGCCGCGGGCCCCTGATGGCCGCGCGGCGGACCGAGGAGCTGCTGCGGGCCGCGCTGGGCGTCCCGGACCGGATTCCGTACGCCCACAAGCGGGCGGTGCGCACCGCGCTGCCCGGGACGGGGGCGGAGCGGTCGGCCGAGATCGCCGAGCTGCACGCGCGGGCGGTGGCGCTCGGCGGCTGGCCGGAGTCGCTGACGCCGGAGCCGTTCCGGGGCGTGGACCACGCGGGCGTCTTCGGGATCGAGGGTCCGGACCGGTGTCCGGCCGCCGTGGGCGAGGTGGCCGAGCTGGTGGCGGGCGGGGCGATCGGGGGCGCGCTGGTGGCGGCCGCCGGGCCGGACCTGCATCTGGCGACGGAGCGCGGGGTCGTCGTCCTCGACACCCGGCTGATGACGGGGTGGGAGCTGGTGTCCGCCGGCGGGGAGCCCTGTGCCGTGCCGGTGCGTGAGTACCGGGAGGCGGCGGCCGGGGTCCAGGACGAGCTGTTCTGAGACCCTTCCACCCCTCTTCCCACCTCTCTCCCCACTCCCCTTCCCGCCCCTCTTCCCGCCCCTCTTGTCCGGGGGCGGGCCGGGCGCGATCGTGGCCCCATGAGTGATCACGAGGCCGGGCAGGTCCGGCGGTTCTGGGAGGGGCTCGGGCTGCCCGGGCTGGTCGACGTGCACACCCACTTCATGCCCGAGCGGGTGCTGGCCAAGGTCTGGGCCTACTTCGACGGCCTCGGCCCGCTGACCGGCGGATTCGAATGGCCGATCACCTACCGGCAGGAGGAAGACGAACGCGCGGCGCTGCTGCGGGAGTTCGGCGTGCGGGCCTTCACGGCCATGCTGTACCCGCACAAGGCCGGGATGGCCGAGTGGCTGAACGGCTGGGCGGTGGACTTCGCCCGCCGCACACCCGACTGCCTGCACACCTCCACCCTCTTCCCCGAGCCGGGCGCCGAGGCGTACGTCCGCCGGGCCGTCGAGTCGGGGGCACGGGTCTTCAAGGCCCATGTGCAGGTGGGGGCGTACGACCCGGCCGACGCACTCCTCGACGGGGCCTGGGGCGTGCTCGCGGAGGCGGGGGTCCCGGTCGTCGTCCACTGCGGGTCGGGGCCCGCGCCCGGCAAGCACACCGGGCCCGAGCCGATCGCCCGGGTGCTGGCCCGGCACCCCCGGCTGCGGCTGATCGTCGCGCATCTCGGGATGCCCGAGTACGAGGACTTCCTGGACCTCGCCGAGCGGTACGGCGAGGTGCGGCTGGACACGACCATGGCCTTCACCGACTTCAGCGAACGCCTCGCGCCCTTTCCCCGCCGGGCGCTGCCCAGGCTGGCGGACCTCGGCGACCGGGTCCTGCTCGGCTCGGACTTTCCCAACATCCCGTACCCCTACCTGCACCAGCTGCACGCCCTGGAGCGGCTGGGCCTGGGCGACGCGTGGCTGCGGGGGGTGTGCCACGACAACGCGGCCCGGCTGTTCGGCCTGGCGGAGGCCTGAGACGCCGGGGTTTCTCAGAGAAATCACAGCTTGGGGAAAGGACGTTCTCAGAGCGCCCCGCCATCGTCTCCGGTATGACCACGACCTCGCCCCAGGGGCGCACCGAACTGCTGAGGCCGGACGGGAGCCCCGTCCGGGTGCTCGTGGTGGACGACGAGCAGTCCATCACCGAGCTGCTCTCCATGGCCCTGCGCTACGAGGGCTGGCAGATCCGCAGCGCAGGTGACGGCCACGGCGCCGTCCAGACCGCGCGGGACTTCCGGCCCGACGCCGTCGTGCTGGACATGATGCTGCCCGACATGGACGGCCTGAGCGTGCTGGGGCGGCTGCGCCGCGACCTGCCGGACGTGCCGGTGCTGTTCCTGACCGCCAAGGACGCGGTCGAGGACCGTATCGCCGGACTGACCGCCGGCGGGGACGACTACGTCACCAAGCCGTTCAGCCTGGAGGAGGTCGTCGCCCGGCTGCGCGGCCTGATCCGGCGCTCGGGCGCCGCCGACCGGCGTTCCGAGTCCGTCCTCGTCGTCGGCGACCTCACGCTCGACGAGGACAGCCACGAGGTCACCCGCGGCGGCGACGGCATCCACCTCACCGCCACCGAGTTCGAGCTGCTGCGGTTCCTGATGCGCAACCCGCGGCGCGTGCTGAGCAAGGCGCAGATCCTGGACCGCGTGTGGTCCTACGACTTCGGGGGCCAGGCCAACGTCGTCGAGCTGTACATCTCGTACCTGCGGCGGAAGATCGACGCCGGACGCGAGCCGATGATCCACACCCGGCGCGGAGCCGGATACCTGATCAAGCCCGCCTCCTCGTGACCCGACGGCGACGACCGCGGCCGCGGACGCTGCGGACCCGGCTCGTTGTCGCGTCGGTGGCGCTGATCGCCGTGGTCTGCGCGGTGATCGGGACCGTGACGACGGTGGCGCTGCGCTCCCATCTGTACGAGCAGCTGGACAAGCAGGTGGACGAGGTCGCGATGCGGGTGTCCGGGTTCGGGCCGCCCGGGGACCGCCGGCCGGACGGCGGGGGCCCGGAGCGGATGGACCTCGACGAGTTCGTCACCCGCGGACCGCAGCCTCGCGACACGATCGTCGCCGAGGTCCGGGACGGTGCCGTCGTCGACGCCAAGTACGGCGAGAAGGACGAGGACAGCACCAACTTCAGCGGCACCAGCCCGGTCGCCCTCACCGACGCGGAGCGCGCAGCGCTGGCGTCCGCCCCCCGGGACGGCGGCCGGCACACCGTCGAGATCGGCGACCTCGGCGACTACCGCGTGGAGTACAAGGACGGCTACTACGCCGCCGTTCCGACCTCCGAGGTCACCAGCACCGTCAACACCCTGATCCTCGTGGAGGCCAGCGTCACCGCCGCCGGTCTCATCGCCGCCTCCCTCGCCGGGACCGTCATCGTCGGCGTCGCCACCCGCCCCCTGCGCCGGGTCGCCGCCACCGCCGGCCGGGTCTCCGAACTCCCCCTGCACGCGGGCGAGGTGAACCTCGACGAACGCGTCCCGGAGTCCGAGTGCGACCCGCACACCGAGGTCGGCCGGGTCGGGTCCGCCCTCAACCGGATGCTCGACCACGTCCACGGGGCGCTGCACGCACGGCAGGAGAGCGAGACGCGGGTACGGCAGTTCGTCGCGGACGCCAGCCACGAGCTGCGCACCCCGCTGTCCTCCATCCGCGGGTACGCCGAACTCACCCGCAGGGGACGCGAACAGGTCGGCCCCGACACCCGGCACGCGCTCGGCCGCATCGAGTCCGAGGCCGGGCGGATGACCCTCCTGGTCGAGGATCTGCTGCTGCTCGCCCGCCTGGACGCGGGGCGGCCGTTGCGGTTCGAGCGGACCGACCTCGTACCGCTGGTCGTGGACTCGGTCAGCGACGCCCGCGCGGCCGGGCTCGACCACAACTGGCGGCTCGACCTGCCGGAGCAGCCGGCACCGGTCTCGGCGGACGCCGCCCGCCTCCAGCAGGTGCTGGTCAACCTGCTGGGCAACGCCCGCAACCACACCCCGCCCGGCACCACCGTCACCGCGCGGGTGCGGGCGAGCGGCGGGTGGCTGTGCGTGGACGTCGAGGACAACGGGCCCGGGATTCCCGCGGAGTTGCTGCCGCACGTCTTCGAACGGTTCGCGCGGGGCGACTCCGCGCGCTCCCGGGCCACCGGCTCGACGGGGCTCGGTCTCGCCATCGTGCACGCCGTGACGACCGCGCACGGCGGTGGTGTGACCGTCACGAGCGTGCCGGGGCGGACGGTCTTCACCGTGCGTCTGCCCGCGCCGCCGGACCCGGCCGGCGACCGGGCGCACTCACAGGCCCGGCACAGCCTCACCACACGGGTGCGACAGGGGAGTTGAGAAGAGTCGGTCCCATGCGAACCGACTCTTCTCCCGGCTCCCTGCCGGCGCGGGAGCATCTCCCGGCCACAGGAGCCGGTACGCCTGTCCTGGACGTAGTGGTCCCCGTCTACAACGAGGAGAAGGACCTCGGGCCGTGCGTGCGACGGCTGCACGAGCACCTCACCCGGACGTTCCCCTACGCCTTCCGCATCACCGTCGCGGACAACGCCTCCACCGACGCCACCGAGCACGTCGCGGCCCTGCTGGCGGCGGACCTCGTGGAGGTCAGGTCCGTCCGGCTCGAGCAGAAGGGCCGGGGCCGGGCCCTGCGGACCGTCTGGTCCGCCTCGGACGCCCCGGTCCTCGCCTACATGGACGTGGACCTCTCCACCGACCTCAACGCGCTGCTGCCCCTGGTGGCGCCGCTGATCTCCGGGCACTCCGACCTCGCGATCGGCTCGCGGCTCGCCCGCAGCTCGCGGGTGGTGCGCGGCGCCAAGCGGGAGTTCGTCTCCCGCACCTACAACCTCATCCTGCGCGGCTCCCTCCAGGCCCGCTTCTCCGACGCCCAGTGCGGCTTCAAGGCGATCCGCCGGGACGTCGCCCAGGTGCTGCTGCCGCTGGTGGAGGACACCGGCTGGTTCTTCGACACCGAGATGCTGGTGCTCGCCGAGCGTGCCGGGTGCCGGATCCACGAGGTCCCGGTCGACTGGGTCGACGACCCCGACTCCACCGTGCACATCGTCCGGACCGCGACCGACGACCTCAAGGGCGTGTGGCGGGTCGGCAGGGCGCTGGCCACGGGATCGCTGCCGCTGGACCGGCTGGCCCGGCCCTTCGGCGACGACCCGCGCGACCGTGAGCTGACGGGCGTACCGCAGGGGCTGGCCCGGCAGCTCGTCGGGTTCTGCGTCGTGGGCGTCCTGTCCACCCTCTGCTACCTGCTCCTCTACAGCGGCTTCCGCCTCTTCGCCGGCTCCCAGGCCGCCAACGCGCTCGCCCTGCTGGTCTCGGCGGTCGCCAACACCGCCGCCAACCGGCGGCTCACCTTCGGGGTGCGGGGCCGGGGCGGTGCCGTGCGGCACCAGGCGCAGGGGCTGGTCGTCTTCGGCATCGGCCTCGCGCTGACCAGCGGCTCGCTCCTCGCCCTGAGCGCGGCGACGACCGACCCGGACCACTCCACCGAGCTGGCGGTGCTGATCGCGGCCAACCTCGCGGCCACCGTCCTGCGCTTCCTGCTCTTCCGCGCCTGGGTGTTCCCGGAGACGCCGGCCACCGACGCCGGCCGGATACCGGAGCCCGCAGTTCCTGATCAGTACCTCGTCTGGAGCGACGCGACCGCGCGCCTCCAGCCGGTCCACCCCGCCGCCGACACCGACCCGAGGGACGGACGATGACGACGCACTACGAACGGCCCGCACCCGCGGCGGACACCCGGACCCCAGGCGTCGAGGACGGGGAGCCGCCGTCCCGCGCACCGTCCGCGCACCGCGGCACCCGCCGGTCCCGGCTGCACGGACTGTGGCGGGGCCGCCCCGAGGACCCCCGCTGGGTCCGCCCGGCCTTCCTCGGCCTGCTGCTGGCCACCGCGCTGCTCTACCTCTACAACCTGAGCGCCTCCGGCTACGCCAACTCCTTCTACTCGGCGGCCGTGCAGGCGGGCAGCGAGTCCTGGAAGGCGTTCTTCTTCGGCTCGCTCGACGCGGGCAACGCCATCACCGTCGACAAGCCCCCGGCCGCCCTGTGGCCGATGGCGCTGGCGGTGCGGATCTTCGGGCTCTCCTCCTGGTCGATCCTCGTCCCCGAGGTGCTGATGGGCGTCGGGACGGTCGCCGTCGTGTACGCGGCCGTGCGCCGCCGGTTCAGCCCCGCGGCCGGCCTGATCGCCGGTGCGGTGCTGGCGCTCACGCCGGTCGCCGCCCTGATGTTCCGCTTCAACAACCCGGACGCCCTGCTGGCGCTGCTGATGTCCGTCGCCTGCTACCTCGTCGTGCGGGCGCTGGAGGACGGCCGGAGCAAGTGGCTGGTGTGGGCGGGGGTCGCGATCGGCTTCGCGTTCCTGGCGAAGACCCTCCAGGCCTTCCTGATCCTGCCCGCGCTCGCCCTCGTCTACGGCGTCTGCGCGCCGGTGCGACTGCGCAGGCGGCTCGGGCAGCTCGCGCTGGCGACCCTCGCCATCGTCGTCTCCGGCGGCTGGTGGGTCGCGGTCGTGGAGCTGTGGCCCGCGTCGTCCCGCCCGTATGTCGGCGGCTCGCAGAACAACAGCTTCCTGGAGCTGACCTTCGGCTACAACGGCCTGGGCCGGCTCAACGGCGAGGAGACCGGCAGCGTCGGCGGCGGCGGGGGCCCCGGTGGCGCGGGCGGCGGGATGTGGGGCGAGACCGGCTGGGACCGGATGTTCAACTCCGAGATCGGCGGCCAGATCTCCTGGCTGCTGCCGGCCGCCCTGATCCTGCTCGTCGCGGGTCTGGTCGCCACGCGCCGCGCGGGCCGCACGGACACCGCACGCGGGTCCTTCCTGGTCTGGGGCGGTTCGCTGCTGATGACCACGGCCGTCTTCAGCTACATGGCCGGCATCTTCCACCAGTACTACACGGTGGCCCTCGCGCCCTACCTGGCGGCCGTGGTCGGCATGGGCGCCGCGGCACTGTGGGAACGGCGGGAGCGGATCTGGGCCTCGCTCGCCCTCGCGGCGGCCGTCACGGCGACCGCGGCGTGGGGATACGTGCTGCTCAACCGCACGCCGGACTACCTGCCGTGGCTGAAGTGGCTGGTCCTGGCCGGCGGCCTGGTCGCCGCGCTCGGGCTGGTCTTCGCCGGGCGGCTGGGCCGCCGGATCGTCCTCGCGGTCGCCGGGCTGGGCCTCGTGGCGTCGCTGGCGGCGCCGACGGCGTACACGCTGAGCACGGTGCGGGAGGGGCACAGCGGCTCCATCGTCACGGCCGGTCCGTCCGGCGCGAGCATGATGGGCGGCCCCGGCGGTGGCGGCGGCGGCCGGGGCGGCGGATTCCCCGGCGGCGGGGGCGGCACCGCTCCCGGCCGGAACCAGCAGGGCAACGGCACCACCCCCGGCACCGGCACGCCCCCCAACGGGCAGGCGGGCGAAGGCGGCCGCACGGGCGCCGGCGGGGCGGGCGGCGGCGCGGGCGGGCTGCTCAACGGCGCCCAGGTCGACTCCGAGGCCAAGGAGCTCCTGGAGACGGACGCCGGGGACTACACCTGGGCGGCCGCCGCGATCGGCTCCCAGAACGCCGCGAGCTACCAGCTCAGCACCGGCGACCCGGTGATGGCGATCGGCGGCTTCAACGGCACGGACCCGTCACCGACCCTGGCCCAGTTCAAGAAGTACGTGGCCGACGGCAGGATCCACTACTTCATCGGCGGCGGTGGCATGGGCGGCGGCATGGGAGGCGACTCCGGCACCGCGTCGCAGATCACCTCCTGGGTCGAGGCCAACTTCAAGGAGGTCACGGCCGGCTCGGCCACGTTCTACGACCTCACCCGGCCGACGGGCTGAGACCACCGTGTTGTACAGCGTATGGGAGACCTATACGCTGTACAACATGACGACGTCCTCCCAGGAACAGAAGACCGCTCCCACGGTCCAGGGCCACCCGCAGCGCTGGCTGATCCTCGGTGTCATCAGCCTCGCCCAGCTCACGGTGGTCCTGGACAACACCGTGCTCAACGTGGCCATCCCCTCGCTCACCGGCGAACTGGGCGCGGCCACCTCCGACATCCAGTGGATGATCAACGCCTACTCACTGGTCCAGTCGGGTCTGCTGCTCACCGCGGGCAGCGCCGCCGACCGGTACGGCCGCAAGAAGATGCTCGCCACCGGCCTCGCCCTGTTCGGCCTGGGCTCGCTGGCCGCGGGGCTCGCGGAGACCACCGGCCAGCTGATCGCGGCCCGGGCCGGCATGGGCGTCGGCGGCGCCCTGCTGCTGACCACCACGCTCGCCGTGGTCATGCAGATCTTCGCACCCGCCGAGCACGCGAAGGCCATCGGCATCTGGAGCGCGGTCAGCGCGCTCGGCTTCGCCTGCGGTCCGCTGATCGGCGGGTTCGTCCTCGACCACTTCTGGTGGGGCGCGATCTTCCTGATCAACCTGCCGGTCGTGGCCCTCGGTCTGGTCGCGGTCGTTACCCTGGTGCCCGAGTCGAAGGACCGGCGGGGCGACCGCCCCGATCTGCTCGGCGCCGTCCTCTCCACGATCGGGATGGCCGCGCTCGTCTACGCGATCATCTCCGGCCCCGAGCACGGCTGGGCGTCGGGCAGGGTCCTGGCCACGGCCGCCGTCGCGGTGGGCGTGCTCGGTCTTTTCGCGTACTGGGAGAGCCGGGTCCCGTATCCGATGCTCGACCTTCACTTCTTCCGGGACCTGCGGTTCACGGGCGCGGTGGCCGGTCTCGTGCTGATCACCTTCGGGATGGGTGGCGCGCTGTTCCTGCTGACCCAGCACCTCCAGTTCGTGCTCGGATACGGCCCGTTGGAGGCGGGGCTGCGGACGGCGCCACTCGCCCTGACGGTGGTGCTGCTCAACTTCTCCGGGGTGGCGGCGAAATGGCTGGCCCGGCTGGGCACGCCGGTGGCGGTGCTGCTGAGCATGGTGCTGATGTCGGCGGGCCTGGTCGCCATCGCCACCTTGGCCGGGCAGGGCTACGCCGGCACGCTGCTGGGGCTGCTGCTGATCGGCGTGGGGTGCGCGCTCGGCAACCCGGCGATGGCACACGCCCTGATGAGCGCGATTCCGCCGGCCAAGGCGGGGGTCGGCGCGGGGGTGAACGGTACGTTGGCGGAGTTCGGCAACGGGCTGGGGGTGGCCGTGCTGGGGGCGGTGCTGAACTCGCGGTTCGCGGCGCTGGTGCCCGTCGCGGCGACGTCGTTGCCGGGCGCTCTGGCCGCGGCGGAGTCGGAGGCGGAGCGGGAGCGGGTGATCGGCGCGTTCTCCTCCGGCCTCGAGAGCAGTCAGTTGGTGGGGGCGGTGGCCGTGCTGCTCGGTGGGGTGGTGGCGGCGGTGCTGCTGCGGAGGGCGGAGAAGCTGGCCGCCTGAGGGGCGGGGTGGCAGGGTAGTCGTGCGGCTGCCGGCTCGTCGTGGCTGGTCGCGCCGTTCCCGGCGCCTCTCACGGGGCGTGCGGCTGACCGGCGTTCGAAGAGTCGAGGAGAAGACGCGCATGGCGAAGGCAGGGCGGCAGGGGACCCGGGCCAGTGTCTGGATGGCGGACGCGGAGCGCCGCGGCGGGCGGCGGGGCGGGCAGCCGTCGGGGCTGGACCGGGAGCGGATCACCGCGGCCACCGTCCGGCTGCTGGACGCCGAGGGGCTGGCAGGCTTCTCCATGCGCCGCCTGGCCACCGAGCTGAACGTCACCGCGATGTCCGTCTACTGGTACGTCGACACCAAGGACGAGCTGCTCGAACTCGCCCTGGACGCGGTCTTCGGCGAGCTGCGCCACCCCGGCCCGGAGGCCGGCCGGGACTGGCGCGCGCAACTGCGCACGCTGGCCAGGGAGAACCGCGCCCTGCTGGTGCGCCACCCGTGGCTGGCCCCGCTGCTCGGCACGTACCTCAACATCGGGCCGCACTCGCTGGCGTTCTCCCGGGCCGTGCAGGACGTCATGCGCGGCAGCGGCCTGCCCGAGCACCGGCTGACGGGGGCCATCTCCGCCGTCTTCCAGTTCGTCAACGGCTACGGCACCGTCGAGGGCCGCTTCCTCGCCCGGGCGGCGGACCACGGACGGAGCCCGGACGAGTACTTCCAGGACTCGATGGACGCGGCGACCGAGGTGCCGGACACCGCGGACGTCATCGGGGAGGCCCAGGAGATCATGGCGGCCCGCGGCGGCGGCACCGTCGCGGAGATGCTCGACCGGGACTTCGAGTTCGCGCTCGACCTGCTGGTCGCGGGCATCGAGGCGATGGTCGAACGCGGCTGACCCCACGTCAGCCGTCGCTCCCCGGGGCGCTCTCAGTCGTCCGCGGCCAGCCGCGCCGGGAAGCCGCCGGTCGCCACCGGGCCCCACCGCTCCGGCGTCACCCGGACGATCGACTTGCCCTGCCGGACCATGGCCTCCCGGTACTCGTCCCAGTCGGGGTGCTCGCCGGAGATGTTGCGAAAGTACTCCACCAGCGGCTCCACCGAGTCGGGCGAGTCGATGACCTCCGCCGTGCCGTCGATCTGGACCCACGGGCCGTTCCACTCGTCGCTGAGCACGAGGAGGCTGACCCGCGGGTCGCGGCGCGCGTTACGCGTCTTGGCACGCTCCGGGTAGGTGGAGACGACGATCCGGCCGGAGTCGTCGACCCCGCAGGTCAGCGGCGACGCCTGGGGGCCGCCGTCGCCCCGCCGGGTAAGCAGGATCGCCCGGTGCCGGGGACGGACGAAGTCCAGCAACTCGGCCAGGGAGACACGGGTGTTCGTCGCGATGTTCGGTGCCATGCCACCAGCCTAGGCCGCCACGCCCCGGCGAGGGGCCCGCCGTCCCGCCGGGTGGCGTGCCGTCGTGCGACCCTAAGCCCCCGCGCGCAACGCCTCCGCGAGGTTGTCGTGCACCGGGACGTCGCGGCGCAGGCCGGAGAGCTCCAGGACGCGGCTCGGTACGGTCTTCGGGGCGGCCACCACGCGTAGGCGGACCTCGGCGGGGAGGCGATCGCGTACCGCGGTGAGGAGGCGGACGCCCTGGGAGTCCATGAAGCGGGTCGCGGACAGGTCCAGGACGAGGAGCCGGACGTCGGCGGACCGCTGGTCCACGGCGGCCATGATCATCGGCAGCAGCCCCGAGGCGTTGCAGAAGTCGATCTCGCCGGGCATGTCGAGCACCGCGCAGCCGGGTGGATCACACGGCTCACGCGGCCCGCAGGGCTGGGGGAGGAAGGTCACAGCACTCACCTGACAGATGTCCGTCCGGTTTCGGCCGGGCCGCTTCCTGACCCGCTCCCCATTCCATCACGCGGCCGGGCGGCACGGAAGGCGGCCGCCCGCTCCTTCGGCCGGGCGTCACCGGCACGCAACCAAGCAGCTAAAGTGCTGTTCGTCCTGTGCTCGCAGTCGGGAATGTGCTGCGGAGCTCTCCTGCGCACGGCCGTTTGGCCGGGCATGCCGAAGAGGTTCGTGGTGGCTGCGTCCGAATTTCCTGATTTGCCGCGTTTTCCGGTTGGCTTCGAGCTGGCCGAGTCTCTGACGGCGGCCGCACGCCACCTGCACGGGACGGGCACCCCCGACGACACCATGAACGCCGCCGTCGAACTGGCGGTGCGCCTGCTCCCCGACGCCGAGCACGCGGGCATCGCGGAGATCCAGCGCAGCGGCCGGCTGCGCACCCTCGCCTGGACCGACGAGACCGTACGGTTCGCCGCCGAACCCCGCCACGGCGGCGGCCACACCCCGCACCCGGACTGGGAGCACCTGTGGACCACGCCCGTGGTGCGGACGGCCGACAGCGAGGCCGACGGCGGCGGCAACGCCCTGTCCGGCCTCGGCCTGCGCTCGGCGCTCTCGCTGCGGCTGCGCGCCGACCGGCGCCGCCTGACCGTGCTGACGGCGTACGCGCGTAAACCCCAGGCCTTCGACGAGGACGCCACCCGCATCGGACGGCTGTTCACCGCGCACGTCTCGCTCGCCCTGGACTCGGCGACCGTGCGCGAGCAGCTCACCGAGGCGATGCGCACCCGGGACCTGATCGGCCAGGCCACCGGCATCCTCATGGAGCGCCTGGACATCGACGCGGCGGGCGCCTTCGAGTCCCTGGTCAAGGCGTCCCAGCGGGAGAACGTGAAGCTCCGGGACCTGGCCCGGCGCATCGTCGACGCGAACACGGGTCCGGGCGGAAGAGGCGTCAATGACCGGTGACGGGACAGACGTAGGGGCATGACCTCGCAGACTCCCGACACCCTCGACCGGGCGCTGGCGCGCAGCCAGGGGCTCGACACCCTGCTGCGCGACGTGACCGACCGCGCGGTCGCGGAGGTGACCGGCGCCGCCGCCTGCTCCGTCACGGTGCGCCGGTCCGACCGGCTGATGACCCTGGCGGGCAGCACGGGTCTGCCCAGCGGCCTGGACCTGCGCCAGTACGAGAACGGCTCGGGCCCCTGTGTGGACGCCGCCGACACGCAGACCCCGCAGTACGCGGCCGACCTGGCGACCGAGACGCGCTGGCCCGCGTACACCGAGTACGCGCTGGGCACCGGCGTGCGCTGCGTGCTGGCGCTGCCGCTGCCGGTCGACGGCGAGCCGGACGCCGCGCTCAACCTCTACGGCCTCGAACCCGACTCCCTCGCCGACGGACGGGACGCCGCCCGCGCCTTCGTGGAGCGGACGGCGGCGGCCGTGAACGAGGCCCTGCGCATCGAACGGGAGCAGGCCTCGGCAGCCGACGTGCGTACCGCCCTGCTCTCCCGGAGCGTCATCGACCAGGCGGTCGGCATGGTCATGGCCCGGGAGCGGGTGGACGCCCGGCAGGCCATGGAGCGGCTGCGCCGGGCCTCGCAGAACCGGAACGTCAAGCTCCGGGATCTCTGCGCCGAACTGGTGGCCCGGGCGCCCCGCGACGGCTCAGACGGCCGGCAGTGACTCCCCCTGGACCGCCTGGATGTCCAGCTCGACCCTGAGGGTCGTCCCGATGGCGGCGATGCCGGCCTGGACGACCTGGTTGTAGTTCATGGCGAAGTCCTCGCGGCGCAGCTCGGTCGTCGCGCGGAACGCCGCCCGGGTGCCGCCCCACGGATCGGCGCCGGTGCCGAGGTAGGCCAGGTCCAGGTCGACCGGGCGCACGACGCCGTGCAGCCCCAGCTCGCCGTGGACGGTCCAGCGGTCGGGGCCCGCCTCGGACACCCCGGTGGATCGGTAGGTGATCTCCGGGAAGCGCTCGACGTCCAGGAAGTCCGGCGAGCGCAGGTGGGTGTCGCGCATGCCGTTGCCGGTGTCGATGGAGGCGGCCCGGATCACCGCCTCGACCCGGGACTTGGCGACGTCGTCCGGCGCGATCTCCACGAGGGCGGCGAAGTCGGTGAAGCGGCCCCGCACGCTGGAGATGCCGAGGTGCTGGGCGACGGCGGAGACGGCGGAGTGCGCCGGGTCGACCGTCCACGGTCCGGGCGGCGGCAGTTCGGTGCCGCCGTGCCGGGCCAGCGTCACCGTGCCGACCTCGGCCCGGCCGCTCGCGGTGACGATCGCGCTGGACGCGGCGGGCGCGTAGCCGACCGCGGTGACGATGACGGTGTACGCCCCCGGCGCGAGCGGGGTGGCGTTCCGTACGGTGCCCTCGGTGTCCGCCTCGGCACGCAGCACCTGGGTGCCGGTCATGTCGGTCACCGTGACGACCGCGTGCGACACGGCCCATCCGTCCCGCGTTCGGATCCTCGCGGTCAGTCCCATCCCGTTTTCTCCCTGCAAAGGCTCAGAAAGTGGTCGTAAAGAAGCCGGCCCGTGGTGGGCGGGCGCACCTCCGCTCAGAGCGCGCACGCCACCACGGGCCGGGGACTCGCTACTCGCCGGGGTGGGCGAGCTCGATGTCGTGGCCGTCGGCACCCGGGCCGGCGACCGTCAGGGCCGTCGCCACCGGCGGGTAGCCGGTCGCGATGACGGTGTACTCCCCGGCGTCCAGGTCGGTGAAGGCGTACGCCCCGTCCGCGCCGGTGGTGGCCGTGCCGACCACGTTGCCCGCCGCGTCGACCAGGGTGACGCGGGCGTCGGCCAGCGGGCCGTGCGGCGCCCGGACGACGCCCTGGACCCGGGCTCCGGCCTGGAGGTCGACCTCGACCCGGGTGACCCCGGTGCCGCCGACCTCGACCGGCAGGGCGCGCGGCCGGTAGCCGACGGCGTTGACCGCGACGGTCACCGTGCCCGGCACCAGCTCGGCGAAGGAGAACTCGCCCTGCTCACCGGTGGCGGCGCTGGCCAGCAGATCGCCGCGCACGTCGGTCACGATCACCATGGCGTCCTTGACCGGCAGCCCGTTCTCCAGCGCCCGGACCAGGCCGGTCAGGCCGCTGGTGCCGCTGAGCAGGATGTCGAAGGCGACCGGCTCGTCGTTGACGACGATGGTGGAGGCCTGCGGCTGGAAGCCGTCGGCGGAGGCGATCAGCACGTACGAACCCGCGCTCGGCGCGTCCAGCACGTAGGAGCCGTCGGCCTGGGCGACCGACCGGCCCAGCTGCCGGCCCGCCAGCGAGATCAGCGTGACGGCGGCCTGCGGGACCGGGGCGGACTCGGCGCCGCGGACGAAGCCGCGGACCGCGATGCCACCGGCGACGGAGGCCGTCGGCTCACCCGAGCCGGTCGCCGTGGCGACGGCACCGAGCCGCTGGGTGGCCGCGCTCGCGGCGACCTGGGTGTCCGAGACGGCCGACGGAGCGGCAGGCGCCGCCACGGCCGCCATCGCACCGGCCGGAACCGGCTCGGCGGCGATCCGGGTGGCCTCGGCCGGGGAGCCCGCGGTGGGCGGGGTGGCCTCGGCGGCGGCCTCCGCGGCCTGGGCGAGGGCGCCCGAGGTGCGCAGCGGGACCTCCTTGATGAACAGGGTCACCAGGAAGCCGATCAGGGCGATCGGGGCGACGTACAGGAAGATGTCGGCGATGCCGTGCCCGTAGGCGCTCTCCAGCCACTCGCGGATGCCGTGGGGCAGCATGTCCATGTCGGGGATGGCGCCGCTGCCGGAGGCCTTGGCGGCCGCCGCCTGCTCCTGCGGGCTGAGCTGCCCGATGGTGTCGGAGGCGTAGTGGCTGATCCGGCTGGACATGATGGAGCCGAGCACCGAGACGCCCACCGCGCCGCCCAGGGACCGGAAGAAGGTCACCGTGGAGGAGGCCGCGCCCAGGTCGCTCGGGGCCACCTGGTTCTGCGTGCAGAGCACCAGGTTCTGCATCATCATGCCGACGCCGAGACCCATCAGCGCCATGAAGATCGCGATGTGCCAGTACGGGGTGTCGTAGCGCATGGTGCTGAGCAGGCCCAGGCCCGCCGTGAGCAGCACGCCGCCGGCCAGCAGCCAGCGCTTCCACTTGCCGGTCTTGGTGATGACGATGCCGGAGACCGTGGACGAGACGAACAGGCCGCCGATCATCGGGATCGTCATGAGCCCGGACATCGTCGGGGACTTGTCCCGGGCCAGCTGGAAGTACTGGCTGAAGTAGACGGTGCCCGCGAACATCGCGATGCCGACGAACAGCGAGGCCAGCGAGGCCAGCGTGATGGTGCGGTTCTTGAACAGGCGCAGCGGGATGATCGGCTCGCTGGCCTTGGACTCGACGAAGAGGAAGATCAGGGTCAGCAGGACGGCGCCGCCGACCATGACACCCGTCTGCCAGGAGGCCCAGGAGTACTTGTCGTCGGCGAAGGTGACCCAGACGAGCAGCAGGCAGACGGCCGCGGTGATGAAGAAGGCGCCGGTCCAGTCGACCTTGACCTTCCGCTTGTTCACCGGCAGGTGCAGCGTCTTCTGCAGCACGATCAGCGCGATGATCGCGAAGGGCACGCCGACGTAGAGGCACCAGCGCCAGCCGAGCCAGCTGGTGTCGGTGATGACGCCGCCGAGCAGCGGTCCGCCGACGGTGGCGACGGCGAAGGTGGCGCCGAGGTAGCCGGAGTAGCGACCGCGCTCACGCGGGGCGATCATCGCGGCCATGATGATCTGCGCCAGGGCGGAGAGACCACCGCCGCCGAGGCCCTGGATGGCGCGGGCGGTGATCAGCATCGCCGGGTTCTGCGCCAGACCGGCGATGACGGAGCCTATGACGAAGACGACGAGGGCCGTCTGGACCAGCGCCTTCTTGCTGATCTGGTCGGCGAGCTTGCCCCACAGGGGCGTCGAGGCCGTCATCGTCAGCAGCGAGGCGGTGACGACCCAGGTGTAGGCGCTCTGGCCGCCGCCGAGGTCGCCGATGATCTCGGGCAGCGCGTTGGTGACGATGGTCGAGGACAGAATGGCGCAGAACATGCCGAGCAGCAGCCCGGACAGCGCTTCCATGATCTGCCGGTGCGTCATCGGAGCGTCTCCGGTGGAGCCTCCCCCGTGCTTGGCATGAGCCCGCACACCGGCTGGTGTGGTCGTTGCCATGGACTTCCTTTGCTTACGTGGTGATCGCGGGTGTACGGGTGGACTGTTCGTCCCCGGACAGTGCGGGAGGCCGGACCGCGGGGGTCCGGCAGTCGTCGAAGCTGGCCCTGAGGCGGGCCATGAGCCGGGAGAGCTGACCGACCTCGTCGTCGGACCAGTCGCTCAGCCGGTGGGCGAGCAGCTGGGTGGTCCGCTCGGCGATGTCGTCGAGCTGGGCCTGCCCCTCGGGCGTCAGGCGCAGGATGCGCGAGCGCTTGTCGGCGGGGTCGGGGGAGCGTTCGATCCAGCCCCGGTCCGCGACATGGGCGACATGGCGGCTGGTCACCGACATGTCCACGGCGAGCAGCTCGGCGAGCTTGCTCATGCGCATGTCCCCGTGCCGGCCGAGCAGTGTCATCACGGCGGCGGAGCCGCCGGGGCAGTCGGCCGGCAGCAGCCGGCCCATCTCCCGCTTGACGGCGCCGAAGGCGCTGAACTGACGGATCAGCTCCTCGTACTGCGCCTTCCCGGCCATGCGCGCACCTCCCGATTCGTTGCTTAGGGCAACGATAAGTTCCGTTGGTTGCTACAGGCAAACAAAAAAGGTCGTTGCGCCATAAAAAGTTGGCAAAGGCAAGTATTACGAAAGTAAACACGCAGGTGGCGGCCTGTGGGCCGGGGCAAGGTCGGTCGGGAGCCCCGCACTTGGGCGGCACCCGCGGATTCGCTAGTGTCTCGGCCCATGGCTAACAACCAGGGCCCCCAGGGCACCAACGACCCCGCAGGCAGCACCCAGATGTTCCGCGCGTTCGTCGACGACGCCCCGCAGGCCCGCCAGGCGGCCCCCGCAGCCTCCTCCGGTCCCCGCGTCGGCCTGATCGTCGGCATCGTGGCCGCCGTGATCGTCGTCGCGGCGGTGGCCTGGCTGGCGCTGGGCTAGACCACACGGGCTCGGTCCTCGGGCGGGCAGGTATCTCCACGGGCGCGGGGCCCGGCCGACTCGGCGCATGCGTGGCCTCGGCGTCCGGGGGCTCCGTATCCCCTTGGCCCGGGCACGGCTCGGCGCCGCCTCGACCTGGCGGTCGGCGTCCGGTGGCGGCTCGGCGTGCCCGTGGCCCGGCGGACCGGGCTGGGCGGCTCGGTGTTCTCTTGTCCCGCACCCGGCAGCGGCAGGCCCGGCACCCGGGACCGCCCCCCGGCACGCGAAGGCGGCCGCCGCGGCACCCCCGAGGTGTCGCGGTGGCCGCCGGGCCGTTGGCCGGGGCGCCGCAGGGCTCCGGTCAGTCGGAGATGAGGCCCTCGCGCAGCTGCGACAGGGTGCGGGTGAGGAGCCGGGAGACGTGCATCTGCGAGATGCCGACCTCCTCGCCGATCTGCGACTGGGTCATGTTGGCGAAGAAGCGCAGCATGATGATCCGGCGCTCCCGGGGCGGCAGCTTGGCCAGCAGCGGCTTGAGGGACTCGCGGTACTCCACGCCCTCCAGTGCCGTGTCCTCGTAGCCCAGGCGGTCCGCCAGCGAGCCCTCGCCGCCGTCGTCCTCCGGGGCGGGGGAGTCCAGCGAGGAGGCGGTGTAGGCGTTGCCGACCGCGAGGCCGTCGACGACGTCCTCCTCGGACACGCCCAGCACGGCGGCCAGCTCACCGACCGTCGGCGACCGGTCCAGCTTCTGGGACAGCTCGTCGCTGGCCTTCGTCAGCGCCAGCCGCAGCTCCTGGAGGCGGCGCGGGACCCGCACCGACCACGAGGTGTCGCGGAAGAACCGCTTGATCTCGCCGACGACGGTCGGCATCGCGAACGTCGGGAACTCCACGCCCCGTTCGCAGTCGAAGCGGTCGATCGCCTTGATCAGGCCGATGGTGCCGACCTGGACGATGTCCTCCATCGGCTCGTTGCGGGAGCGGAAGCGCGCGGCGGCGTAACGCACCAGCGGGAGATTGAGCTCGATCAGGGTGTCCCGGACGTAGCCGCGTTCCGGACTGTCCTCGTCGAGGGCGGCGAGCCGCAGGAACAGGGAGCGGGACAGGGTGCGGGTGTCGATGGCCTCCGTGGCCGGAAGGGTCTGCGCCGGCACGGCGTCGAGGGTCGGAACGGCTTCGATGGCCTGGACGTCATCGACGGGGCCGAGCGCCTCGATCGTGTCGGGCGCGGTCTCGCTCTCCGCGAGCGCGAGCACCTTCGAGCTGCCCTGGTCTGCGGACATGCCACCCCCTTTGGGTCGCGGGACGGTCGCGGCACACGCTCCCACGCCGGGAACGCAGCCTTCACCTGAATACCGGAGCCGGGGCTCCGGCAAACGCGTCTCCGGAAGAATGTCACATGTCGGCAACGCGCTGTAGTGACATGTCGACATCCGAGACGCGAATACCCCCTGGAAACAGGGGGTCTGACGGGCTTTCAGCCCGATTGGACGAGCAACGGACCTGGTGGGCGATTCGCTCGCCCCGGTGACGTCTCGCTCGCGCTTTCGACCGCGCCCCGAGTCCGTTCCGAGGTTACGCGTCGATCCGGTTCGCGGACCTCAATCGCTGGAAACTACGCGCCAGTAGCCGCGACACGTGCATCTGGGAGACGCCGAGTTCCGCGCTGATCTGCGACTGGGTGAGGTTGCTGTAGTAGCGCAGCAGCAGGATCCGCTGCTCGCGCTCCGGGAGCTGGACCAGCAGGTGCCGTACGAGGTCGCGGTGTTCGACGCCGTCGAGGGCCGGGTCCTCGTAGCCGAGCCGGTCGAGCAGCCCGGGCAGCCCGTCGCCCTCCTGGGCGGCCTCCAGCGAGGTGGCGTGGTATGACCGTCCCGCCTCGATGCAGGACAGCACCTCGTCCTCGGTGATGCGCAGCCGCTCGGCGATCTCGGCGGTCGTCGGGGACCGCCCGAAGGAGGTCGTCAGGTCCTCGGTCGCGCTGTTGACCTGCACCCACAGCTCGTGCAGCCGGCGCGGTACGTGCACCGTGCGGACGTTGTCGCGGAAGTACCGCTTGATCTCGCCGACGACGGTGGGCATCGCGAAGGTCGGGAACTGCACGCCCCGCTCCGGGTCGAAGCGGTCGATGGCGTTGATGAGCCCGATGGTGCCGACCTGGACGACGTCCTCCATCGGCTCGTTGCGGGAGCGGAAGCGGGCGGCGGCGTAGCGCACCAGCGGGAGGTTGGCCTCGATGAGCGCCGCGCGCACCCGGTCGTGCTCCGGCGTGCCCGGGGTGAGGTCCTTGAGTTCACCGAAGAGCACCTGGGTCAGGGCCCGGGTGTCGGCGCCCCGGCTGCGCGGCGGCGCGGGGGACTCCGGTTCCTGGGGCTGGGCCTCGGCCGAGACCTGGGTGGGTGGTGCGGGCGGTGCTTGAGGCGCAGTACTGGCCGGCACGGTCAACTCCACCTCGTGATCAGTCAGCTCTTCCGTCAACTCATCCGTCAAAAGCGGTCATAGCATCACAAGACATGTCCACTGTGTGCAAGCACCGCATAACGCCGTGTTGAGTGAACGCGGAACGGCCCCGCACCAGGCAGGTGCGGGGCCGGGGAGCGCGCGGGCCGGGGTACGAGGGCCGTACCGGAGCCCGTCCGGCGCTAGAACTCGTAGTCGGCGATCACCCAGGTGGCGAACTCGCGCCAGAGCGCGACGCCGGCCTGGTGCGCAGGGTGTTCCAGGTAGCGGGTGAGGGCGTCGGCGTCGTCCACGGCCGAGTTGATGGCGAAGTCGTACGCGATGGGCCGGTCGCTGATGTTCCAGGCGCACTCCCAGAAGCGCAGCTCCTCGATCCGGCCGCCGAGCGCCCGGAAGGCCTCGACGCCCTTCACGACGCGCGGGTCGTCGCGCTCGACGCCGTCGTTCAGCTTGAACAGCACGAGGTGGCGGATCATCACTTTCCTCCGTTGGCGGCCCAGGTCATGAAGTCGCCGACGGCGCTCGCCGCGTCGGAGATGCCCTGGAAACCTATCTGGACGTAGTCGGCGGCCTTGGCCGGATCCGTGATGATCACGTACAGCGCGAAGACCACGAGCACATAGACGGCGATCTTCTTCGAGTTCACCGCCACCGCGGCCTCCCCTGTCCCTTTCGACGCACGCCTTTCGGTCGAACATGATCGCACGAAGGGCCCCGTCTTTCGACGGGGCCCTTCAAGAGCGGTAGCGGAGGGATTTGAACCCTCGGTGACTTGCGCCACACTCGCTTTCGAGGCGAGCTCCTTCGGCCGCTCGGACACGCTACCGAGAGAGACCTTACAACAGAGTGCGGCCTGGTTTGAAATCGGTTGTGGACGCCCGGCACGGGGCCGTCAGCGGTCCCGGAAGAAGTCCGTGAGCAGCAGGGCGCAGTCGTCCGCGAGCACGCCCTCGATCACCTCGGGACGGTGGTTGAGCCGGCGGTCGCGCACGACGTCCCACAGGGAGCCGGCCGCGCCCGCCTTGTCGTCGCGCGCGCCGTAGACGACGCGGTCCACCCGGGACTGCACCAGCGCGCCGGCGCACATCGTGCACGGCTCCAGGGTGACGACGAGCGTGCAGCCGGCCAGCCGCCACTCTCCCACCCGTCGCCGGCCACCGCCCTTGCCTGAGGCGCTTCGCGCCGCTGAATCCCTCAAAACCGCGGCCGCCCGCCGGACCGCGAGCACCTCGGCGTGGGCCGTCGGGTCGCCGGTGGCCTCGCGCTCGTTGTGCCCGGCCGCCAGGACGGTCCGGCCGTCCGGCGCCAGCAGGACGGCGCCGACCGGGACGTCCCCGCCCCGCGCGGCCCGCCCGGCCTCGGCCAGGGCGAGCCGCATCGCGGTCCGCCACCGGTCGCGCACCGGGTCGGGCGGTACGGCGCGGTCCGTGTCGTCCTGCTCCGGTCCGGTCAGCGGACGGTCTCCAGTACGTCGGAGGCGCCCAGCGCCTCGGCGATCTCGCCGACCGCGTCCCCGGACATCGAGCGCAGTTCCTTCTCGCTCACGCCGAGGTCGTCGAGGACCTCCGGGTCACCGACCGGGCCGTGCGGCACGGCCTCGCCGGCGCCGGCGGCACCGTCGGCGCCCTCGGCCCCGTCCTCGTCGTCGTCGGACTCGCCGTCCTCGGTGCCGTCGAGGTCGAGGGCGTCGAGGTCGTCGTCGTCACCGGGGTCCCGGCCGAGCAACTCGTCGGTGAGCAGGATCTCGCCGTAGCTGCTGCGGGCGGCCGCGGCGGCGTCCGAGACGTAGATGCGCGGGTCCTCCTCGCCGTCCACCCGGACGACTCCGAACCACGCGTCCTCCTGCTCGATCAGCACGAGCACCGTGTCCTCGTCGGGTGAGGCCTCCCGGGCCAGGTCGGCCAGATCCGACAGGGTCTCCACATCGTCGAGCTCCGTGTCGCTCGCTTCCCACCCGTCTTCGGTGCGCGCGAGCAGTGCGGCGAAGTACACCGTGACTCTCCCACTGGTCATAGGCGTGCCGGTTGGGGGTCCCCCCGGCGGAGGCTGTGGGCGGGGGAGCGGTGCTCCGAGCCCACCCACTCGGAATCGTGGCAGAAACAAGGCGCTCAGGGGACGTCTTCGGAGCCCTGTGTCCGGCAGTTTCGCCCGGCGACCCGGGAAGTACGTCCCCGGGCAGCCGCCCTGTCGCCGCCACGTGCGGATCGTACGCGGATTCTCGCGGGTCCCCGCGTACGTCCGTTCCGACCAACGTCGGCGCGGCGCGCGAATCTTCCCCGGCCGGGGCGGGAGGTCACCAGCGGAAGGTGCGCATGCGCATCGCGTGCCGCAGCCGGGCGACCTTGACGCGGCGCGGCTGCACGCGGTCCCGCAGCTCACGGGCCTCCGCGAGGTCCCGCAGGAACTGGGCCCGGCGCCGTCGCCGCTCGGCGCCCCGGTCCCGCTCCGTCTCCGTACCGCGTCGTGCCCCAGGCTCCTCGCCGCGGGCCGGCATGTCGTGGAAGTTCCGGTCAGGCACAGTCTCACCACCCAGTCTCCGTCCCTCCCACCTTCCCCCGCCCGGGCGATTTGACTCCGGCGAATGAGTGGCGAGGCGGTCCGGCGGCTTGCCCGCCGCGGGGACGACGGCCCCACCGGGCCCGGTTACTGTGGGGGACATGCGTCTCCACGTCGTCGACCACCCCCTGGTCGCCCACAAGCTCACCACGCTGCGCGACCAGCGCACCGACTCCGCGACCTTCCGCCGCCTCGCCGACGAGCTGGTCACCCTGCTCGCCTACGAGGCCACGCGCGACGTGCGCACCGAACAGGTCGACATCCGCACGCCGGTCTCGCAGACCACGGGCGTCAAGCTCTCCCACCCGCGCCCGCTGGTCGTGCCGATCCTGCGGGCCGGCCTCGGCATGCTCGACGGCATGGTCCGGCTGCTGCCGACCGCGGAGGTGGGCTTCCTCGGCATGATCCGCAACGAGGAGACGCTCGAGGCCTCCACCTACGCGACCCGCATGCCGGAGGACCTGTCCGGTCGCCAGGTGTACGTCCTGGACCCGATGCTGGCCACCGGCGGCACCCTGGTCGCGTCGATACGGGAGCTGATCAAGCGCGGCGCCGACGACGTGACGGCCGTGGTGCTGCTCGCCGCCCCCGAGGGTGTCGAGCTGATGGAGCGCGAGCTGGCCGGCACTCCGGTGACCGTGGTGACGGCCTCGGTGGACGAGCGTCTGAACGAGCAGGGCTACATCGTCCCGGGCCTCGGCGACGCGGGCGACCGCATGTACGGAGCGGCCGAGTAGCACCCGGCAGGTACGGAGCGGACGGAGCGGCCGAGCAGCACCCGCAAGGCCGCTCAGCGGCCGCCCGCAGGGCCGCTCAGCAGCTCTTCTTCTCCGCGGTGGGCTTCGGCTGCGGCGCGCTCAGCCGGGTCAGCGCCGCGTCGGCGTCCGCCGGCTTCGCCAGCCCCTTGAAGGCGTTGCCGATGATCAGGTCGACCTCGGCGCCCTTGCGGGCCGCGTCGACGCGGGGTTCGGCACCGGCCAACTGGGTGCCGAGCACGGTGAGCGAACTCTTCAAGGAGGCGGCCGGGCCGAGCAGGAGGCCCGTGCCGTCGACCTTCTTGTCGTACTCCTTGGGCGCGTTGCTCACGTCGCCGATGCGGAAGCCGCGCTTCTTCAGCTCGTCGGCGGTCTTCTGCGCGAGCCCGCCGCGGGTCGTCGCGTTGAGGACGTTGACGGTGACCTGACCGGGCTTCGGCAGCTTGGCCGCGGCGGGCGCGGCGCTCGTCCTCGCGGACGCGGTGACACACCCCGCGGCACCGGCCGCCGAGGCCTTGTCGCCGCCGGTGAAGACGTCCACGAGCTGGAGCGTGCCCCAGCCGAGCACGCCGAGGACGGTGACGCACGCGACGCCGAGGAACGCGAGCCTGCCGCGTCGCCGGGCCGGGCGCATCCGGGGGTACTTGTCCCCCGTGATCTTGTACTGGCCACCCATGCCGGGAGGAGTCAGCATGCTCATGGGCGCAGCGTAATGCGCCGGGACGGCGATGCCTATTAGATGATCAGTAGACGTTCCGTGGTTCGCCGCAAGGCAACCCGAAAGGGTCAGTCGAGTTCGAGAACCCGCGCGTGCAGCACCTGCCGCTGCTGGAGCGCGGCGCGCACAGCGCGGTGCAGACCGTCCTCCAGATACAGATCGCCCTGCCACTTCACGACGTGCGCGAAGAGGTCGCCGTAGAAGGTCGAGTCCTCGGCGAGGAGGGTTTCCAGATCGAGCTGGCCCTTGGTCGTCACGAGCTGATCGAGGCGGACCGGACGCGGAGCGACGTCCGCCCACTGCCGGGTGCTTTCCCGGCCGTGGTCGGGGTACGGCCGGCCGTTTCCGATGCGCTTGAAGATCACACGGAAAGCCTACCGGCCCGGACGTTGCGGGCGCAGCCATGGCGCCCTAGTGCGGCGCTGGAAATGACGCCGTAAAGGGGATCAATCGGGAAGGCGGACGCGCCGCCGGCGGCGGAGGCGGTCCCGAACCCGCCTCCGCCGCCCGGTCCGTCGCCTCAGCCGCGGCTCCCTTCCCGCGTGGGGAGCGGCCGTTCGGTCGGAGCCTGCGGCGCGTGGCCGGACTTGGGGGTGCTGCGGGCGGCCTCGGCGCGCAGGAGGGCGCGCAGGACGGCGTAGGGGTCGTTGGGCATGACTGCTCCTGTCTCCGTGTACGGGATTCCGTGCTGCTGGAGCCCGGTCCCGTCAGCAGCGCAGAACCACGGAGCGCGTCCCGCGCGCGCGGGACGCGGGCACGGCGGGAACAGAGGGTGCGAAGCGCGCACGGTGTGCCGCCCGCCGGACCGCGGGCCGCTGCGGCCCGGCCCGCCGCTCACCGCGCACGGGGGCGCGCAGCGCGCTGTCGACCTGGTCGTACTCCCCCACCGCCCCGGCGGTCACCGTCGCGGTGGGGACTGCCTCGGCCGTGGCGTGCGCGCAGGGCACGACCAGGGCGAGCAGCAGCACGAGCACCCGCAGCCAGGCGGCGCGCCCGGCGCGTGCGGTGGCGGCGTGCGGTGCGGGACTCACGTCACTCGTGTCCCCGCCCGGCGTGCGCGGTCCATCGCGCCGGGTATGAGAACCGCTCGCTCGGAGTACGCACGGGCGCCGTTCACAGCTCGTGCGGGGCCTGACGCGCGCGCCCGCGCAGCCGCAGCGAGGTGACGGTCTCGACGAGGCCGACAACGACCAGCCACCAGCCGCCGACCAGCATGAGGACGGAGGCCGACTCGACCGGCGAGACGATCAGGACGGCACCGGCCGCCACGGTGACGACACCGAGGAAGACGTGCCAGCCGCGCGCGGGCATCGCCGGGTCGTGCACGGCGGCCACGATCTGGGTGACACCGCGGAACAGCCAGCCGATGCCGATCCACAGCGCGAGCAGCAGCACGGACTGGAGGGGCCCGCGGAAGCAGAACAGCCCCAGCAGGATCGACACGGCGCCGCTGATGAACGCCAGCACCCGCAGCGAGGTCGTCCGGTGCGTGCCGAAGGCGGCGGCCAGCTGGAGGATGCCGCTGGCGAGGAGGTAGAGCCCGAAGAGCACGCCGGCGGCGAGCAGCGAGGCGCCGGGCCACACGAGGACGAGCACCCCGAGGACCAGTGAGGCGATGCCGGTGAACAGCACGGTCCGCCATGCGGCGCGGGAGAGCAGCTGCAGGGGCCCCTCGAACGCGGGCTCAGGCTCGGACCGACCGCCGCCGGTGCCGCGCCCACCGTGCCGCGCGTGCACCCCGCGGTCGTCGTACGGCGTCCCTCCGGGAGGCCCACTCGGTGGCTCGGTCATGCTCCATGCTGGAAACGCCCCCGCCACTCCCGCCACTTGAGACGGTCCACGGGACTGACACGGCTACCTGCCCGACGTCCGCACGCCGCCCCGGGGGCACCTCCCAGGCCGTTCAAACACTGGGGGAGGCACGGCTGCCCGCGGCTACGCGGGAGAGCCGCGACGCCGCGACCCCGACCCACAACGACCCACAACGCGACCCACAACGCGACGCACCGCGCTCGCGCACCCCCGCCGAAGCAGCCCCAGGCCGCCGCAGGCACCCCGCCCCTACTTGCCGGAGGCCTTCGCCCTGGCCGCCGCCTTCATCTCCTGCTTGTGCGCCCGCACCTTCGTCAGCGACTCCGGCCCCGTGATGTCCGCGACGGAGCGGAACGCGTCCGCCTCCCCGTACGCGCCGGCCGCCTCCCGCCACCCCTCGGGCCGTACGCCCAGCTGCTTGCCCAGCAGGGCCAGGAAGATCTGCGCCTTCTGCTTGCCGAACCCCGGCAGCTCCTGGAGCCGCTTCAGCAGCTCCGCCCCCGTCTCGACGCCCCGCCACACCCCCTCGGCGTCACCGTCGTACGTCTCCACGAGGTACCGGCACAGCTGCTGAATGCGCCCCGCCATCGACCCCGGGTACCGGTGCACGGCCGGCTTGTCGGAGAGCAGCGCCGCGAACCCCTCGGGGTCGTACGCCGCGATGTCGTGCGCGTCCAGGTCCTCGGCCCCCATGCGCCGCGCGATGGTCGACGGCCCCTTGAACGCCCACTCCATCGGCACTTGCTGGTCGAGCAGCATGCCGACGAGCGCGGCGAGGGGGCTGCGGCCGAGAAGTTCGTCGGCCTCGGGGTCCTGGGCGAGGTGCAGTGTGACGTCCATGCCCCGATGATCGCGCGTACCGGCTCAGGACGCGCGCCAGTACCCCAGCGCGTTCACCCGCTGCTTGGCGAGCCCCAGCTCCTTACGGGCGTACGAGGCCAGCGCCCGCGTGGTCGCCGTGTCGCACGCGATCCAGACGTACGGATCGCCCCCGGCACCCCGCACCAGCTCCGGCAGCTCCTCCTTCACCCGGGCCACCAGATGCGCCCCCGCGTCCCGGCGCGGCACCGCGCGCACCTCGTGCCGTCCGGGATCCGTACGGAAGGGCAGTCCGTCGTCCGCGTCCCCCTCGAACCAGATCGTCGCCGGCACCGGCCCCAGCGCGTCGAGCAGCGAGTTCAGGGCGGGCAGCGAGGCCGGATCCGCGACCGCGAACACGCGCGAGGGAGCGGGCTCCGGAAAGTCGAACCCGGTTCCCTGGACCGTCGCCTCGATGGTGTCCCCCGGCTTCGCCGCCCGGGCCCAGTCGCTCGCGCACCCCTCGTGCAGGGCGAACTCCATGCTGAAGGTGCCGGCCGCCGCGTCCGGGTCGACCAGCGTGTAGCCCCGCTGGTGCGGCTTGCCCGCGTTCTCGAACCACAGCCGCACCCACATCGTCGGATGCACCCCGGTCGCCGCCAGCATGCCGCCGTCGGTCAGCCGCAGCCGCCGGAACTCCGGGGTCACGTCCTCCGCGTCCGTCACCGTGAACTCGAAGTCCTTCGCGCGCATCAGCTTGAGGACCGCGCCCTCCCAACCCCGCCCCTGCCCCATCGTTTCTTCACCCTTCACGTACTATTCGGCCACCACGGCAATACTTAGGTGAGCCTAACCTAAAGGAAAGTAGAGGCACAGGGGTGAGCGCCGAGACATACCGCGACGCCTGGGGGATCCCCCACCTGCGCGCGGACAGCGCGGACGAACTCGCCCGCGCCCAGGGCCGGGTGACCGCCCGGGACCGGGCCTGGCAGCTGGAGGTCGAACGGCACCGCGCCCAGGGCACCTCCGCGTCCTTCCTCGGCCCCGAGGCCCTCTCGTGGGACCGCCTCGCCCGGCGGGCGCGCCTCGCCGACACCGCCCGCCGCTGCTACGCGGCCCTGGAGGAGAGGGACCCGGAGACGGCCGCGTGGGTGCGGGCATACGTGGACGGCGTCAACGCGGGCCTGGCCGACCACGGACAGGCCGGCGACACAACCGCCCCCGAGTTCACCCGCGCCGGCCTCACCCCCGGCCGCTGGGAACCCTGGACCCCGCTCGCGGTCTGGCTCGCCACGCACATCCTCTTCGCCGGCTTCCCCGCCAAGCTCTGGCGCGAGCACATCACCACCCACCTCGGCCCGGAGGCCGTCGCCCTCTTCGCCACCGACGGCCCCGGCACCGCCGGCAGCAACGGCTGGCTGGTCGGCGGCGACCGGACCACGACCGGGCACGCGGTCATCGCGGGCGACCCGCACCGCTGGATCGAGGACCCCGGCGTCTACCAGCAGGTCCACCTGTCCTGCCCGGAGTTCGACGTCGTCGGCCTCGCCGTCCCCGGCATCCCCGGCATCGCCCACTTCGGCCACACCGGAACGGTCGCCTGGGCCATCACCAACGCGATGTCCGACTACCAGGACCTGTACCAGGAGCGACTGCGCCGCACCGGCGCCGGCGTCGAGGCCCTGGGCCCCGACGGCACCTGGCACCGCGCCGCCCGGCACAACGAGCTGATCCGGGTCGCGGGGGAGAAGGGGACGGAGGGGGAGACCGTGGAGGTCGAGGTCATCGAGACGGACCGGGGCCCGGTCATCGCCGGCGGCCCCGAGGGCCTCGACGACGGCACCCCGGCCGCCCTCAGCCTCCGCTACCCGCCCCGCGTCACCGCCGACCTCGGCTTCGGCGCCCTGCTGCCCCTGCTCCGCGCGCGCAGCGTCGCCGACGTGGACCGGGCCCTGGACGCGTGGGCGGAGCCGGTCAACGTGGTGCAGGCCGCCGACACCGAGGGCGGGCTGCTGCACCGGGTGGCCGGACGCGTACCGGTACGGCCGGACGCCAACCGCCTGCGCCCGGTGCCCGCCTGGGAGCCCGGCCACGAGTGGGACGGCTGGCACACCCCGCCCCGGGCCGGCCTCACCGACGGCGTCGCCGTGATGGCCAACCAGCGCGGCCCCGCGACCCCGCTCGGCATCGAGTTCGCCCCGCCGCACCGCGCCGACCGCATCACCGCCCTGCTCGCCGCCAAGGAGCGCTGGTCGGCGGCGGACATGCCGGCCATCCACACGGACACCCACCTCGGGTCGGCCGCCGCCCTCCTCGACCGCCTCGCCACCCTGGACGGCCTGACCCCCGGGGCCGCCGCCCTGCGCGACCGCCTCCTGGCCTGGGACCGGCACATGGACGCCGACAGCGCCGACGCGGCCCGCTACGCCGCCGTGCGCACGGCCGTCGTACGGCGGCTGGCGGCGCACCCGGTCCTCGCCCCGGCGTCCGTGCCGCCCGCGTACCCCGAGGTGCTCCAGCCGTGGCTCGCGCTCGTGCCGCGCGTGGGGCACGCCCTCGAACACCTGCTGCGCGCGGAGGACCTGTACGGCATCGACCGCGCCGCCGCCGTCCGCGCCGCGCTGGAGGAGGTCGCCGCGCGGCCCCCGGCCGGCACCTGGGGCGACACCCACCGCCTCGCCGCCTGGCGGGCGCTGCCGGACACCACGTCCAGCCCCGCACCCGGCCCGCGGCTCTCCGGCGACCACGACTGCGTCCTGTGCACGTCCCCCGTGCCCGGCGTCACCGACCGAGCCGCCCGCGGCCCCGCCGCCCGCTACGTCTGGGACCTGGCCGACCGGGAGAACAGCCGCTGGGCGGTACCCCACGGCGCCTCCGGCATCCCCGGGTCCCCGCACCACCAGGACCAGCAACACCTGTGGCTCAGCGGGGACCTCGCCCCCGTGCTCACGGACTTCGACCAGCTCACGAAGGAATCGCATGCCTGACCCGCGCACCCCCGCGTACGCCACCCGCACCCCCCTCCACGAGCAGTACCTCGATGGCTTCGGCACCGTCCGCGTCCTCCCCCTCGACGCAGCCGAGGACGCCGAGGTGATCCACCGCTGGGTGAGCGAGCAGCGGGCCGCGTTCTGGGGGATGACGGAACTGACGCGGGACCAGGTCGAGGCCGTCTACGCACACATGGACACCCTCGACACCCACCACGCCCACCTGGTCGTCAAGGACGGCGACCCGGTCGCCCTGCTCCAGACCTACGAGCCCGGGGCCGACCGGGTGAGCGAGTGCTACGACGTCGAGCCCGGCGACATCGGCGTCCACCTGCTGCTGGCCCCGGCCGGAGCGGAGGGCACCCGCCCCGGCTGGACCGCGGCGCTCGCGGCGGCCCTGATGGCGTACGTACTGCTGGGCCTGGACCGGGCCCGGATCGTGGTCGACCCGGACATCGGCAACGAGAAGGCGATCGCCCGCTTCCTGCGGCAGGGCTTCACCGCCGGACCCGCGGTCGTCCTGCCCGAGATCGACCTGCCGGACGTCCACCTGCCCGAGAAGAAGGCGCAACTCGCTTTCCTCCGCCGGGAGGTAGCGTTCCCGGTGTGACGTCGCCGCCCACCGCAGAGGACCTGATCGCGCACTACGGACTGGAGCCGATCCCCCGCGAGGGCGGCCTGTTCCGGCGTACCTGGGCGGGCCCCGAGGGCCCGGACGGGCGCCCGGCGGGATCGGCCATCGTCGCCCTGCTCACCGCCCGCCCCGGCGACTTCTCCGCACTGCACCGCCTGCCCACCGACGAGGTCTGGCACTTCTACCTCGGCGATCCGCTGGAACTGCTGCTCCTCTCCCCCGACGGCGGCACCCGTACGGCCGTACTGGGACCGGACGTCCTGGGCGGCCGGTACGTCCAGTTCACGGTCCCCGCGGGCACCTGGATGGGCGCCGCCGTGGCGGCCGGCGGCGCGTGGACGCTCTTCGGGTGCACGATGGCGCCCGGGTTCACCTACGGGGACTACGAGCACGGCGACCCGGCCGACCTCGCGGCGCGCTATCCGGACCGGGCCGCGCGGATCGTGGAACTGTGCCGCCCATGAACCCGCACACGCGGCTCCTCGACGGTCAGGTGGCGCTCGTCACGGGCGCCGGCGGCTCCATCGGCCGCGGCATCGCGCTGCGCTTCGCGGAGGAGGGCGCGGCGGTCGCGCTGCACTGCCGTACGTCGGTCGCGGCGGCGCGGGAGACGGCCGACCGGGTCCGGGAACGCGGCGGGAGCGCCACCGTCCTGCGGGCCGACCTCACCGACGAGGACGCCGCCCGGCGCCTGGTCGAGGAGGCCGCCGACTGGGGCGGCGGACGGCTGACGGCGCTGGTCAACAACGCGGGTGTGCAGCCGCTGCGGGACCTGCCCGGCATGACGGCTGCCGAGTGGCGTGCGGTCGTGGACACCAACCTCACCGGCGTCTTCGCCTGCACCCAGGCCGCGGCCGGGATCATGCGGGCCCAGGACGGCGGCGGCTCGGTCACCCACATCGCCTCCATCGAGGCGTCCGCCCCCGCGCCCGCCCACGCCCACTACAGCGCCTCGAAGGCGGCGGTGGCGATGCACGCCCGTTCGGCGGCCCTGGAGTACGGCCCGTGGGGCGTCAGGGTCAACTCCGTCTCGCCCGGCCTCATCGACCGCGAAGGGCTCGACGAGGCATGGCCGGAGGGCGTACGGCGGTGGCGGCGGGCGGCGCCCACGGGACGGCTGGGGCGCCCGGAGGACGTGGGCGACGCCTGCGTGTTCCTCGCCTCGCGGCTGGCGTCCTGGATCACCGGGCACGACCTCGTGGTGGACGGCGGGGTGACGGCCCGCCCGTCGTGGTGAGGATCCGCGGGGCGGGCGGGTGAGCGGGGCGGCCCCCGTGTCCGTACGTATCCCCGAGGCAGTGGGTCCCGACGACGGAGATGCGACGTGAGGTGTGTGGGCGGTGCACGCGCTGGAGCCCGAGGGCGGGGAGGCCGGCCGGACCGGCGGGCGGCAGGGGAGCGCCGGGACCGCCGGCCGGGCCGGGGAGGAGTCCGGCGGCTGGTGCTGCTGGGCGCCGTGCTGGTCCTGCTCCTCCTCGGCGGCGCGGGCCCCGCGTCCGCCCACGCCGCCCTCACCTCCGCCGACCCCGGCGACGGAACCGTCCTCCAGCGGGCCCCCGGCCACGTCACCCTGACCTTCAGCGAGTCCGTCGGCCTGCGCGACGACTCCTTCCGCGTCCTCGACCCGGGCGGCCACCGGGTGCGCACGGGGGAGGCCGGTCGCGCCGGCGGCCGCTCCGACACGGCCCGCGTCGGCCTGCCCGCCGAGCTGGCGGAGGGCACCTACACCGTGGCCTGGCGGGTGGTGTCGGCCGATAGCCATCCCATATCCGGTGCCTTCACCTTCTCGGTCGGCCGGCCCTCCACGACGACCGCGGCGGTGGACACGGGCCCTTCCGAGGACCCCCTGACCGCCACCCTCAACAAAGTCGCCCGCTACCTCTCCTACCTCGCCGCCGCCCTGCTCATCGGCATCGCGGCCTTCGTCGTCCTGTGCCGCCCACCGGACGCCTCCGCACTGCGCCGCCCCCTGGTCGCGGGCTGGTGGACCCTGCTGGGCGCCACGCTCGCCCTACTCGTCCTGCGCGCCCCGTACGAGGCGGGCACGGGACCGGCGGACGCCCTGGACGCGGGCGCGCTCGCCGACACCCTCACGACCCGCCCCGGCGTACTGCTGCTGGCACGGCTGGCGCTGCTCGCGCCGGTGGCGCTGTTCCTGGTGCGCATGGGCCGCGCGGACCGCCACCGGGAGCGCCGCCCGCTGACCGCCGCCGTGGGCGCCGTACTCGCGCTCGCCCTCGCGTCGACCTGGGGTGCCGCCGAGCACGCCTCCGCCGGCATCCAGGTGCCGCTCGCGGTGACGTCCTTCGTGCTGCACCTGCTGGCCACGGCGGTCTGGCTCGGCGGCCTCGTCGCCCTGCTCGTCACCCTGCGCGCGGCCCCGGACGCCGCCGCGGTGGCGCGCTTCTCGCGCATCGCCCTCGTCTCCGTGACCGTCCTGGTCGCCACCGGCGTCTACCAGTCCTGGCGCGGCCTCGGCTCCTGGCAGGCGCTCACCGGGACGACGTACGGCAGGCTGCTGCTCGCCAAGGTGGCCCTGGTGACCGTACTGCTGGCCGCGGCGGCCGTGTCCCGGCGCTGGACGGCCGCACTGGCGACGGCCCGGACGCCGGTACGGCAGCGGGAGCGGGAGCGGATACCGGAACCGGTCCCGGCCGGCGGCCCATCCCCTCCGGAGCCCGACCCCGCCGAACCGGAGCCGCCCGCCCCCGACGACCCCTCCACCGCCGCGGACGCCCTCCGCCGCGGACTGCGGCGCTCCGTCCTGGCCGAGGCGGTCGTCGCCGCCGTCGTCCTGGTGGTCACGACCGTGCTCACCAGCACCCTGCCGGGCCGGGCGGCGGACGAGGCGGCGCGGGCGGTGCCGGCGGGCGGAGTGCTGCCCGCGTCCGTCACCACGATCCCCTTCGAGATCGGCGGCTCCGGCCGCGGCACGGTCCAGATCACCCTGGACCCCGGCCGCACCGGCGACAACGCCGTACAGGCGGTGGTCTTCGGCCCCGACGGCGCCCTGGCCGCCGTACCCGAACTCCGCCTCTCCTTCACCCTCCCGGACAAGGACGTCGGCCCCATCGAAGCGCGCCTCGTCGACCGGGGCGGCTACTGGAGCGCCAACACCCTCACCCTCCCCCTCCCCGGCACCTGGACCATGCGCACGACGGTCCGCGTCTCGGAGATCGACCAGGTGAGCGAGGAGCGGAGGATCAGGATCGAACGGTGACGTTGTGACCGGCCCGGCCGGCCACAACGTCGAAGGGCCCCACCGCGAACGGTGGGGCCCTTCGACTTCGTGCCCGGTGAGGCACTGGCGGAGGATACGAGATTCGAACTCGTGAGGGGTTGCCCCCAACACGCTTTCCAAGCGTGCGCCCTAGGCCTCTAGGCGAATCCTCCGCCGAGAACATTACATGACGTGGAGGAGTGCTTGCGAACTCGTTCTGAGCGCCCCACATCGGGTAACGTGTGGCCCAGCCCCTCACGCGGCGCTATCTGACTGAACTCCCCCAGGGCCGGAAGGCAGCAAGGGTAGGTTGGCTCTGGCGGGTGCGTGGGGGGCGTTCGCGTTCGCGGGCGATCCGGTTGTCAGTGGACGCCTATAACCTCGTATGCGTGTCGTCTCTCGCGCTCTACCGCCGTTACCGCCCGGAGTCCTTCGCCGAGGTCATCGGGCAGGGGCATGTCACCGACCCGCTGCAGCAGGCGCTGCGGAACAACCGGGTCAATCACGCGTACCTGTTCAGCGGTCCGCGCGGATGCGGCAAGACGACCAGCGCCCGGATCCTGGCCCGCTGCCTGAACTGCGAGCAGGGGCCCACACCCACCCCCTGCGGCGAGTGCCAGTCGTGCCAGGACCTCGCGAGGAACGGGCCGGGGTCCATCGACGTCATCGAGATCGACGCCGCCTCGCACGGAGGCGTGGACGACGCCCGTGACCTGCGCGAGAAGGCCTTCTTCGGGCCCGCCCGGAGCCGGTACAAGATCTACATCATCGACGAGGCCCACATGGTCTCCCCGCAGGGCTTCAACGCCCTGCTGAAGGTCGTCGAGGAGCCCCCGGAGCACCTCAAGTTCATCTTCGCGACCACCGAGCCCGAGAAGGTCATCGGGACCATCCGGTCGCGCACCCACCACTACCCCTTCCGTCTCGTGCCGCCGGGCACCCTGCGCGACTACCTCGCCGAGGTCTGCGGCAAGGAGCAGATCGCGGTCGCGGACGGGGTGCTGCCGCTGGTCGTCCGGGCCGGCGCGGGGTCCGTCCGTGACTCGATGTCCGTCATGGACCAGCTCCTCGCGGGCGCCGGTGCCGACGGTGTGACCTACGACATGACGACCGCCCTGCTCGGCTACACGGACGGCTCGCTGCTCGACTCCGTCGTCGAGGCGTTCGTCACAGGGGACGGCTCGGCCGCCTTCGGGGTCGTGGACCGGATCATCGAGGGCGGCAACGACCCGCGGCGCTTCGTCACCGACCTGCTGGAGCGCCTGCGCGACCTGGTGATCCTCGCCGCCGTGCCGGACGCGGCGGAGAAGGGGCTCATCGACGCCCCCGCCGACGTCATCGAGCGGATGCAGGCGCAGGCGCGGTCCTTCGGCGCCGCCGAGCTGAGCCGCGCCGCCGACATCGTCAACGAGGGGCTCACCGAGATGCGCGGCGCCCAGTCGCCCCGTCTCCAGCTGGAGCTGATCTGCGCGCGCGTGCTGCTGCCCGCCGCGTACGGCGACGAGCGGTCGGTGATGGCGCGCCTGGACCGGATCGAGCGCGGCGTGCAGTTCTCCGGGGGCGCGGGCGCTCCTGCCATGAGGTACGTGCCGGGGCCCGAGGCGCACAGCGGTGGCGGGGGCGCCGCCGCTCCGGTCGCGCCGGGCGGCGGGCCCGCGGCGGCCCGGGCTGCCGTAAGGGCACCGGGTGGCGCGGCGGCTCCGGCGACCGGCGCCGGTCCCGGGGAGGGCGAGGGCGGCGGCGCCCACGGTGGTGGGCAGCAGCCTCACGCCGCACCGGCACCGGCACCGGCGCCCGCACCCGCGCCCGCCGCCGAATCCCCGGCTCCGGCTCAGGCGCCCGCCTCCGCTCCCACTCCCCCTCCCGCCCCCGCTGCCGAGCCCGGTCCCGCCTCCGCGCCGGGTGCCTGGCCGACCGCGGCACCCGCCGGTGGCGGGCGACGGCCGGGAGGGTGGCCCACGGCGGCCCCGGCCGGCGGCGGACAGGCCCGGACGCCGGCCGCTCCCGGCCCCGCCGCGGCTCCGCCCGCCGCTCCGGCGCCCGCGCCGGCCGCCTCCGCCCCGGCGCCCGCCTCCCCGCCGCCGGGCGGAGGGGTCGACCCCCGCTCGCTCTGGCCCAACATCCTGGAGGCGGTCAAGAACCGCCGCCGGTTCACCTGGATCCTGCTCAGCCAGAACGCCCAGGTGACCGGCTTCGACGGCACCTCACTCCAGATCGGCTTCGTCAACGCCGGTGCCCGCGACAACTTCGTGAGCAGCGGCAGCGAGGACGTGCTGCGCCAGGCCCTGTCCGAGCAGTTCAACGTGCAGTGGAAGATCGACGCGGTCGTCGACCCCTCCGGCGGTTCGGCACCTCCGCCTCCCGCCGGGCCCTCCGGCGGCCACGGCGGATCCGGCGGCGGGGGTGGCGGCTTCGGCGGCGGCTTCGGTGGCGGAAGCGGTGGCGGTGGCTTCGGGGGCGGTGCGCCCGCCCCGCAGCCGTCGGCGCCCGCGCCCGCCGCCCCGCCGCCCGCCGCGGCGCCGGCTCCGGACTCCGGCCGCGCCTCGGTCCCGCCCCCCGCCCCCGCGCCCCGAGCGCCGGCGCCCGAACCGCGCCAGGTCTCCCCCGAGGACGACATCCCCGAGGAGGACGACCCGGACCTCGACGAGTCCGCCCTCTCCGGCAGGGATCTGCTGGTGCGGGAGCTGGGCGCGACGGTCGTCGAGGAGATCGCGCACGAGTAGGAGCGGGGGATGCGGGCGCGTCCCGCCGCGCCCGGCCTGGAGGAATCCACAAGGCTCCGCCGCCCCGCCCTTCGGAAGCCCGCACAAGGGGCCCCGGTCCTTTCCCATTAGGCTGACCCCGTGAAGGTCCTTGTCATCGGCGGCGGCGCCCGCGAACACGCCCTGTGCCGTTCCCTGTCCCTCGACCCCGACGTGACCGCGCTGCACTGCGCACCCGGCAACGCCGGCATCGCCGAGGTCGCCGAACTGCACCAGGTCGACGCCCTCGACGGCGCGGCCGTCACCGCGCTGGCCGAACGCCTCGGTGCCGAGCTGGTCGTGGTCGGCCCGGAGGCGCCCCTGGTCGCCGGGGTCGCCGACGCGGTGCGCGAGGCCGGCATCCCGGTCTTCGGCCCCTCCGGGGAGGCCGCGCGGCTGGAGGGCTCCAAGGCCTTCGCCAAGGACGTCATGGCAGGCGCCGGTGTCCCCACCGCCCGCTCGTACGTCTGCACCACCCCGGCCGAGGTCGACGCGGCCCTCGACGCCTTCGGCGCCCCGTACGTCGTCAAGGACGACGGGCTCGCGGCCGGCAAGGGCGTCGTCGTCACCGGTGACATCGAGGCGGCCCGCGCGCACGCCGCGGCCTGCGACCGTGTCGTCATCGAGGAGTTCCTGGACGGCCCCGAGGTCTCCCTCTTCGCCATCACCGACGGCGACAACGTCCGCCCGCTCCAGCCTGCCCAGGACTTCAAGCGCGCCCTCGACGGCGACGAGGGCCCCAACACCGGCGGCATGGGCGCCTACTCGCCGCTGCCGTGGGCCGACCCCAAGCTGGTCGACGAGGTCGTGGAGAGCGTGCTCCAGCCGACCGTCGACGAGATGCGCCGGCGCGGCACCCCGTTCTCCGGGCTCCTGTACGCCGGTCTGGCGATCACCTCGCGCGGCGTCCGCGTGATCGAGTTCAACGCCCGCTTCGGCGACCCCGAGACCCAGGTCGTGCTGGCCCGCCTGCGGACCCCGCTGGCCGGACTGCTGATGGCCGCCGCCACCGGCAACCTCGCCGACCTGGAGCCGCTGCGCTGGAGCGACGACGCGGCCGTCACCGTGGTCGTGGCCTCGCACAACTACCCCGGCACCCCGCGCACCGGCGACCCGATCACCGGCCTCGCCGAGGTGGCCGGCCAGGACGCCCCGCACGCCTACGTCCTGCACGCCGGCACCCGCGCCGAGGGCGACGCCGTCGTCAGTGCCGGCGGCCGCGTCCTGTCCGTCACGGCCACCGGCGCGGACCTCACCGAGGCCCGTGACCGCGCCTACCGGGCGGTCGCCCGCATCGGCCTCGACGGCTCGCAGCACCGTACGGACATCGCCGCGAAGGCCGCCGCGGGCGCCTGACCGGCTCCGCGGGACCGCCCGCGCACCGCAACCCCACAGGCCCCGGCTCCGTCCCAGGAACCGGGGCCTGATCCTTGCAATCCGTCATCCACCTTTCCCCAAAGCCATTCCATCGAGTGACCGATAGCCCATACGGCTGACGGGCACGAAGGCCCCAACTATGGTGCCGCGCAAGCGTTCCGGCACATGGCCCACCGACATTGCGATGTCAGTGGCGGGTGCCACAGTGGGGGAGTGAGCACCAGCAGACGAGCAGTGGACGAGCCAGGACAGACAGGACGTCGATGAGGGGGTGAGGTCCGGCCGTGACCGGTACCGGTGGTGAGGAGATGGGCGCGCGGGCCGCGCGTTCCCGGGCGTTGGCCGTGCTGCGCGTCCGCAGTCGCGCGCTGGCCGTCGCCCTGTTGCCCGCTGCCCTCGCCGTGATCCTGCTCGTGGGCGGTTCCACCGGGCGCCTGGTGGGCGCGGGCTGGGACGCCGCCCGCTGGGCCGTGTCCGTCCTCGCGGTGCTCGTGCTGGTGGCCGCGGCCGGAGTGGCCCTCGTCGTGGCCCGCTCCCGGCCCGCCGTCACCCCCACCGTCACCATCGCCGAGGAGTCGGCGCCCGACCTCTACCGGATGGTGCGCGACCTGGCCGACCGGCTCGACGTGCCCGCCCCCTCCGCGATAGCGCTCACGCCGGACTGCGACAGCTGGCTGGAGGACCGCACCCACCCGGCCCACGGACCGCCCGCCCGGGCGGCGGAGCGCGACGCCCCGGCCGTCCCGGGCGGCACCGCCCGCCCCCGCGCCGCCGCCGCGCCCGTCCTCGTCATCGGCTCGCCCTTCCTGTGGTGGATGCGCGTGGGCGAGCTGCGCGCCGTCCTCGCCCCGGTCGTCGCCGGCACGGGACCCTCGGCGCACCCCGACATAGCCGCCGCCCGCCGTTTCATACGCGGCCTGGACGCCGCGGTGGCCGTGGCCTCGGCGGACCGGCGCGACCCGCTGTCCCGGGCGGCGTGCGCGGGCCTGGGCCGGGTGTGCCGACTGCTGCTGCGCGGTTGCCGGGTGCACGCGGCCGAGATGGAGCGCGGCGTCGCGTCGGCGGCGGCCGAGCGTGCACAGGCTGTGGACTACGGTCTGCGGATCGCCGCCCAGGAGCAGGTCGGGCTCGCCTACGCGGGCTGGGACCGGCTGCTGACCCGGGTGGCGCTGCCCGCCTGGCGGATGGGCCGCTGGCCCTCCCGGCTGGACGTGGGGGTCGTCGCCGCCCTCACCGAGCTGTCCCGCCGCGACCGGCTGGCCGAGGGCTTCGCCTCGCGCCTCGGGGAGCGCCCCGCCTGCGACCTGCTGGAGGAGCCCGGCGCGATGGACGAGGCGGTCTCGCTGCTCACCGCGCGCCTCTTCCACGGCGGGCCCGAGACCGGCCCGGACTGGTCGCCGGTGGACTGGGACGAGTATCCCGAGGAGGTCGTGGACCGCACCTGGCGCACGGACGCGGCCCGCCTCCACCGCGTCCTGGACACCCTGGGCGTCCGCCGTGCCGCCGACGGCGCCGCACCGGGCACCGAGGGCCCGACCCTGGCCCGCGTCCTGGACCACCTCACGACGGACACCACGACGCCCGCCGACGACCACAGGGACGCACCCTTCCCGGAGGCCGCCCCGACCGCCCCGGCCGCCCGGGTCGACCCGGAGACCGACCCGCACCCGGTGGCCACCGGCCCCGCACACACCGAGGACGACGACGATCTGGCGGGCACCACCACCCGCGGAGCCGCCCTCGCCGCCGGGCTCAGTGCCCAGCTGGCCCGCGAGGAGACCGCCGCCCAGCCCACCGGCGCCGGCGCCGCCGCCACCCCCTCGGCCGCTGTCGGACCCGACGCCGCCCTCTGGGACGACCGCGCGCTCCCCCTCCTCCCCCTGCAGCCCCCGCGCACCGGCCGCGAGATCCTCACCGCGCACATCACCGCGATGGTGTGCTGCGCGGCGATGGACACCGCCGGCGCGGCCCCGGGCCTCGACTGGCTGGACGGGCCGTCGCTCCTGTTCGACGGAGCCCGCGCCGCCGACCTGGCCCCCAGCGTGCTCAGCCTGGTCGAGTCCGGCGACCCGGGCCCCCTGCGCGCCTGGATGACCGACCTGGGCATACGCCCGGAGAAGCCGGTGCGCCTGGTCTGACGCGTCCGGACGGGACCGTCCCGCCGAATCGGACCCCCCGATTCCACTTTCGGCCGCTTCGCAACGAACCGTGACCGCACGCGTGCGACATGTGATGTGCTGGGACCGAATCGAGCACATGGCAAGGGCGTTCGTCATACGCATGGCCACGGGGGCACGAGGGAGGGGGCGGTCCCATGGGGTCCGAGCAGATCCGCCGCTGGGAGTCGGGAGCACTCGCGCACGCCGTGACGGATCCCTTCGGACAGGGGCCCCTTCCGTGGCTGCGCGGCGGCGAGACGTACTTCGGCGACACCGGCCAGGTCGTCGCCTGGTACGCGGACCAGGACAGCGTCCCCGCCCAGCGCGGCGGCCCGCGCGCCGCCGACGACGTCCGCCGCCAGATCAAGGGCTTCACCGCCACCGGTGCCGCCGCCCCCGGCGAGGCCATCGACTTCCACGTCACCGTCGACCCGCCGCAGGAGTTCAGTGTCGACGTCTACCGGATCGGCCACTACGGCGGCGACGGCGCCGCCAAGATCACCACCAGCCCCCGCCTGTCCGGCATGGTCCAGCCCCCGCCGCTCACCGCCGACCGCACGGTCTCGTGCCACCACTGGTGGCTGTCCTGGCGGCTCCAGATCCCGTCGTACTGGAGCATCGGCGCGTACGTCGCCGTCCTCACCACCGCCGACGGCCACCGCTCCCACGTCCCCTTCACGGTCCGCGACAGCCACCCGGCCGACCTGCTGCTCGTGCTGCCGGACATCACCTGGCAGGCGTACAACCTGTACCCGGAGGACGGCCGCACCGGCGCCAGCCTCTACCACGCCTGGGACGAGGAGGGCCGGCTGCTCGGCGAGGCGGACGCCGCCACGACCGTCTCCTTCGACCGGCCGTACGCGGGCGCGGGGCTGCCGCTGCACGTCGGCCACGCCTACGACTTCATCCGCTTCGCCGAGCGCTACGGCTACGACCTCGCCTACGCCGACGCCCGCGACCTGCACTCCGGCCGGATCGACCCGGCCCGCTACCGGGGCCTGGTCTTCCCCGGCCACGACGAGTACTGGTCCGCCGCCATGCGCCGCACCACGGAACTCGCCCGCGAGCGGGGCACGTCGCTGGTCTTCCTCTCCGCCAACACCATGTACTGGCAGGTGGAGCTGGCCCCGTCGCCGTCCGGCGCCCCCGACCGCCTGCTGACCTGCCGCAAGCGCCGGGGCCCGGGCCGGCCGGTGCTGTGGCGGGAGATCGACCGCCCCGAGCAGCAGCTGCTCGGCATCCAGTACGCCGGCCGCGTCCCCGAACCGCACCCGATGACCGTCCGCAACGCGGGCCACTGGCTCTGGGACGCCACCGGCGCCCACGAGGGCGACCCGATCGAGGACCTGGTGGCGGGCGAGGCCGACCGCTACTTCCCGCGCACCGCGCTCCCCGCGCACGACGAGCGGGTCCTGCTCGCCCACTCCCCGTACACCGACGCGCACGGCGTCCGGCGCCACCAGGAGACCTCGCTGTACCGGGCCCCGTCGGGCGCCTGGGTCTTCGCGTCCGGGACGTTCGCGTGGTCCCCGGCCCTGGACCGCCCCGGCCACGTCGACCCGCGGGTCCAGCGCGCCACCGCCAACCTCCTCGACCGCATCTGCAAACGGGACTGACCCGCGCACACGGGTACCGCCCCGCCGGTCGCCCTCCCCGCTACGTACGGGACAATCGACGTACTTGGACAGAACCACGGGGAGGAACCGTGTCCGGATTCGTTGAAAAGCCCGAGCCGATCCAGGTTCCGGGTCTGGTGCACCTGCACACCGGCAAGGTGCGCGAGCTGTACCGGAACGAGGCGGGCGACCTCGTGATGGTCGCCAGCGACCGCATCTCCGCCTACGACTGGGTGCTGCCGACCGAGATCCCGGACAAGGGCCGGGTTCTCACCCAGCTCTCCCTGTGGTGGTTCGACCAGCTCGCCGACCTGGCCCCCAACCACGTCCTGAGCACCGAGCTGCCCCCCGGCGCCCCCGCCGACTGGGAGGGCCGCGCGCTGGTCTGCAAGTCGCTGCGGATGGTGCCCGTGGAGTGCGTGGCCCGCGGCTACCTCACCGGCTCCGGGCTCGCGGAGTACGACCAGACCCGCACCGTCTGCGGCCTCGCCCTCCCCGAGGGCCTCGTCGACGGCTCGGAGCTGCCCGCCCCGATCTTCACCCCGGCCACCAAGGCCGAGGTCGGCGAGCACGACGAGAACGTCTCCTACGAGGAGGTCGCCCGCCAGGTCGGCGCGGACACCGCCGCCGCCCTGCGCCAGGCCACCCTCGCCGTCTACTCCCGCGCCCGCGACATCGCCCGCGAGCGCGGCATCGTCCTCGCGGACACCAAGTTCGAGTTCGGCTTCGACGGGGACGACCTGGTCCTCGCCGACGAGGTCCTCACCCCGGACTCGTCCCGGTTCTGGCCGGCCGACCAGTGGCAGCCGGGCCGCGCGCAGCCGTCGTACGACAAGCAGTTCGTGCGGGACTGGCTGACCTCGGCGGAGTCCGGCTGGGACCGCAGGAGCGAGCAGTCCCCGCCGCCGCTGCCGCAGCCGGTCGTGGACGCCACCCGCGCCAAGTACGTCGAGGCGTACGAACTCCTGACCGGCCTGAGCTGGTCGTAGCGGACGCGGCCCCGCGGACACGAAGAAGCCCCCGGCCGGAGCCGGGGGCTTCTCACACGGAGCGAACGACGAGGTTCGAACTCGCGACCTCAACCTTGGCAAGGTTGCGCTCTACCAACTGAGCTACGTTCGCACTGCGCCGTGGTGTTCGCCGTGGCGCGTCAGCCACTATACCCAACCCCGCTCCCGTGCGAGCCGCACCGCCGCGTGCCGGTTCTCCGCCCCGAGCTTGCCCACGGCCGACGACAGGTAGTTCCGTACGGTCCCCTCGGCCAGCGCGGCGCGCTCCGCGATCTCCGCGACCGACGCCCCGTCGGCGGCGTGCTCCAGGACCTCCGCCTCGCGCGCGGTCAGCGGTGAGTCCCCGGCGGAGATCGCGTCGGCCGCCAACTCCGGGTCGACGTAACGGTTTCCGGCGTGCACCGTGCGGATCAGCTCGGCGAGCCGCTGGGCGCTGGTCGTCTTGGGCACGAACCCGCGCACCCCCGCCGCGAGCGCCCGCTTCAGGTGCCCGGGCCGGCCGTGACTGGTCACGATCAGCACCTTGCAGGCGGGCAGCTCGGCTCGCAGTGATGTGGCGACCTTCACACCGTCGGCGCCGGGCATCTGCAGATCCAGTACGGCGACGTCCGGCCTGTGGGCCCGCGCCATCGCCAGGGCCTCGGGACCGGTGGCCGCCTCGGCGACCACGACGAGGTCGTCCTCCAGGGAGAGCAGGGCGGCCAGGGCGCCGCGGATGAGGTGCTCGTCGTCGGCGAGCAGCACGCGCACGGGGTCCGTCACGACGCCACCTCCCGCCCGGCCGGGGTGTGCGGCGGCAGCGGCACCTCGGCCGTCACCCGGAAGACGCCCTTGCGCACGGTCCCCGCCTCCAGCGTCCCGTCCACCACGGACAGCCGCTCCCGCAGCCCGGCCAGCCCCGAACCGCCGGTCCCGGCGGGCGCGTCCGCGTCCGTCGAGGGACCGGTCCCGTCCAGGACCCCGTCGTTCTCCACCGTCAGCACTACCCGCCCCTCCGACTTCCGCACCGCCACGGCCACCCTCTTGGCGTCCCCGTGCCGCAGCACGTTCGTGGTCGCCTCCCGCACCACCCAGCCCAGCGCCGACTGCACCTCGGCGGGCAGCCCGGCCGTCCCGCCGGTGACCTCCGCCACGATGCCCGCCGCCGAGAGCACGCCCCGGGCACCGGCCAGCTCGACCTCCAGGTCGACCTCCCGGTAGCCGCGTACGACGTCACGGACCTCGCGCTGCGACTCCTGCGCGATGCGCTGCGCCTCGATCATCTGCTCCACCGCCTCCGGCCGCCCGCGCCGGGACAACTGGACGGCCAGTTCGCTCTTGAGCGCGATCACCGCCAGGTTCCTCCCCATCACGTCGTGCAGATCCCGGCCGAACCGCAGCCGCTCCTCGGCCACCGCGAGCCGGGCCCGGGTCTCCTTGGCGTCGTCGAGCGCGTAGACCGCCTTGAGCAGCCAGACGGAGAACACCGCGGTGGCGGCGAGGAACGCCCCGGCCAGCAGCAGGACGCCCCCGGTGACCAGCGCGCCGCTCCAGGACAGGCCCACCGCGAAGGCCACGAGTCCCCCGCCCACCGCGAACCCGGCGACCAGCGCCATGACGCGCCGCCGGCGGTCGTGCACCCCGAGGGCCAGCGCGCCGACGCCGAAGGCCTGGACGCCCACGAAGACCCCGAGGGCCGCCGCGTCCACGTCCTCGCCCGCCGGACCGTGCTCCGCCAGTGCGATCGCGACGACCGCGACGACGGCGGTGAGCACGCCGAGCCCCCACAGCTGCCGCATCGGCGGCGGCCGGCGGCCGAGCGCCCAGTCCAGGGCCCGCGAGGCGGTCGCCATGCACGCCGCGGCGTGGGCGACGACCATCAGGGACAGCACGGTCGCGAACCCCGGCCCGACCTGGCTGAAGGTCGCCAGGCCGATGCCGCCGATCTCGCTCACCCCGAAGAAGTGGAACGACCACCGGGTGTACGTCTCCACCTTCTCCGGCGTGTTCTTCCGCCGCCACCATCCGCCTGGCCTGCGCATCCGCCCGCCGCTCCCGCTCATCGCGTACGTCTCGCCCGTCCCGTACGTCAGTGCCGTGGCTCCCAGCGGAACCACCGTCGTACAGCAAACACCGCGACCACGGTCCAGGCCACCGCCGTCACGACGGCGCCCAGTGCCTCGCCGCCGGTCAGGTCGCCGGTCCAGCCGCCGCGGACGAGCGTGATCACGGGCGTCATCGGCAGCAGTTCGCAGACGGCTGCCAGACGGTCGGGCAGCAGCTCCAGCGGCACGAACATGCCGGAGCCGAGCATCGAGACGAACAGGAAGGGCAGCGGCGTGACCTGAGCGCTCTCCCCGGTCCGGGTGAAGCTCGCGGTGACCCCGGCGAGCGCGGCGCACAGCACGAGACCGAGCAGCAGTCCGAGGATGGAGAGATGGACCGCGGACGGCGCGGACAGGTCGAGCAGCACGGCGCAGCCCACGGCGAGCAGCAGGGACTGCACGAGTCCGCTGAGCAGGGCGGGCGTCGCGGATCCGGTGAGGATCTCCACGTCGCGCAGCTCACCGGTGCGCAGCCGCTTGAGGACGAGTTCCTCGCGGCGGACGACGAAGACGCCGACCAGCGCCGAGTAGACGGCGAAGAGCAGGGAGAAGCCGATCGCGGCGGGCAGGACCAGCGTGCCGGTGGTCAGTCCGGCCCCGGCGAGGTCCATCTCCTTGGCCGCCGACTTCACGCTGAACGGCAGTACCAGCGGCACGAACAGGGCGGCGAAGAGGGTGCCCTTGTTCCGTCCGAGCAGGGTGAGTTCGGCGCGGGCGAGGGCCGTCATGCGGGTCCTCGGCGTGCTGACGGGGGTGTTCACGGCGGGTGCCGCGTGCTTGGTGCCGGTGGCGCTCATGTCGCGTACTCCTTCGTCGTCCCGTCCGGCGTCCCGGCGGCCGTCGCGTCGGCGCTCCTGCCGGACACCTCCTTGGCGATGCTCAGGAAGGCCTCCTCCAGCGAGGCCGAGCGGACGTCCAGGCGGCGCAGCTCCACTCCGGCCTGGCCTGCCCACACCAGCAGGCCGGTGGCCGCGCGCTGGAGTTCGTGGGTGCGCAGCCTCACCATCCGGCCCTCGACCTCGTGGCCGCTGATCCCCAGGCCGTCGAGCGGCGGCAGGTCGCCGACGAAGTAGCCCGCGGGCAGTTCGAAGGAGATCCGGGACGGCTGTGCGGCGGTCACCTCGGCCGGGGTGCCGGTGGCCGCGATCCGGCCCTCGTGCATGATCGCGAGCCGGTCGGCGAGGTTCTCGGCCTCCTCGAGGTAGTGCGTGGTCAGCAGCACGGTCGTGCCCTGGTCGCGCAGCGCGCTCACCAACTCCCAGGTGTCCCGGCGGCCTTCGGCGTCCAGTCCGGTGCTGGGCTCGTCGAGGAAGAGCACCTCGGGGTCGCCGAGCAGCGCGAGCGCCAGGTCGAGCCGGCGCCGCTGTCCCCCGGAGAGCTGCTTGACGCGGGTGTCGGTCTTCGACTCCAGTCCGACCAGCCCCAGGACCTCGGCCGGCGGACGGGCGCCGCTCACGCACCCCGCCCACATGCGGGCCGTCTCGGCGACGGTCAGCTCGGAGGGGAAGCCGCCCTCCTGGAGCATGACCCCGGTGCGGGGACGTACGGCGGCGCGCTCCGTGTAGGGGTCGTGCCCGAGGACGCGTACCCGGCCGCCGGCCGGGGCGGCGAGCCCCTCCAGCAGTTCGACCGTCGAGGTCTTGCCGGCGCCGTTGGTGCCCAGCAGCGCGAAGACCTCGCCGCGGCGCACCGAGAAGTCGATACCGCGCACGGCCTCGAACCCGCCCCCGTACACCCGCCGCAGGTCGGTGACCTCAATCACGTGTTCGTGTCCGTTGGTTTGCATGCTTCAAGCCTTCCGGGCCTCCGGGCCGCGGAACAGTGCGGGCCGTCATCACCGGACATGACAAATGTCAGGGTGGGGTCGACGGGCGGCGCCGGGCACACGAAAAGACCCCGGTCCGTGGAGGACCGGGGTCTGATTCCCGAGCGGACGACGAGGCTCGAACTCGCGACCTCAACCTTGGCAAGGTTGCGCTCTACCAACTGAGCTACGTCCGCAATGCCGCCGACCGGCCTTCACCGATCGGTGCGAGCACCAGCCTACCTGATCCAATCGGGTCATCGGTACGGCGATGCAGAGCGGGTGACAGGAATTGCACACTGCGCCTTCCCCCTGGAAGGGGGATGTTCTACTACTGAACTACACCCGCATGTTCCGTGAGCCGGGCCCTTCGGCCTCGCCCCTCGGCGTGCTCCAGACTTTAGCTGATCACCCGGGGTGCCGCGCAAGTCGGTTGCCGCGAGGGGCGACTGAGCGGCCGTCGGCCGCCGCCGGGCTCACCGGGCCGCGGCGAACGCCTCGTAGACCTTCTTCGGGATCCGGCCCCGCGCGGGCACGTCCATCTTGTTGGCCTGGGCCCAGGCGCGGACCGCCGCCGGGTCCGGGGCGACCTCGGTCTGCCGGTACGCCTTGCCGGACCTCGACCGCTTGCGGCCGGCCGACACGTACGGCTCCAGGGCCTTGCGCAGTTTCCGGGCATTGGTTTCGTTCAGGTCGATCTCGTACATCCGGCCGTCCACACCGAAGGCGATCGTCTCCGCCGCTTCCGAGCCGTCGATGTCGTCAAAGAGAGTGACCACGACACGCTGCGCCACGAATATCGGTCCCTTCGTGCGGCATCTCCGCGATGACGTGCCAAGACGCCGCGATGATGCCGACTGTTCGCCTGTAATTGGGCAAAGTATCGGCTAATGACATTTCATTTGTACAGTGCCCGGCATTGCAATGGGAAGACCGACTAAATCTCTTGGCGTGTCCTCCGCGCAATAGGTGTCCGGGGTCGATCCGGGATCTTTCCCGAAGCTTTTCGCGGGCGTCCCCCGCCGATGCCCAATCGTGATCGGGCTCACGTAGTTTCCTCCAAGGCTACGCGCGTAGAAATTTTGTACGGGTAGTCTGAAGGGACCTGCTCAGCACCACACACCGGGAGTGCCAGTGGCACGCGTCGTAGTCGACGTCATGCTCAAGCCGGAGATCCTCGACCCCCAGGGCCAGGCGGTGCAGCGCGCACTGCCGCGGCTGGGTTTCGAAGGGATCTCGGACGTCCGCCAGGGAAAGCGATTCGAACTGGAAGTGGACGGGCCCGTCGACGACGCCGCCCTCGCCCGCATCCATGATCTTGCGGAATCCTTCCTCGCCAACACCGTGATCGAGGACTTCACCGTCAAGGTCGAGTCGGAAGACGCAGTCGCGGAGGCCGTGAAGTGACCGCTCGTATTGGCGTCGTCACTTTCCCCGGCAGTCTCGACGACAGGGACACGCAGCGCGCGATCCGCGTCGCCGGCGCCGAACCCGTCGCCCTCTGGCACAAGGACAAGGACCTCAAGCAGGTCGACGCCGTGGTGCTCTGCGGTGGTTTCTCTTACGGCGACTATCTGCGGGCCGGCGCCATCGCGCGTTTCTCGCCGGTGATGGACACCCTCATCGACCAGGCGAAGGCCGGTCTTCCGGTGCTGGGCATCTGCAACGGCTTCCAGATCCTCACGGAGGCCCACCTGCTGCCCGGCGGCATGCTCGGCAACGACCACCTGCACTTCATCTGCCGCGACCAGAAGCTGCGGGTGGAGAACGCGGGCACGGCCTGGACCAGCGACTACACCGTCGGCCAGGAGATCCGCATCCCGCTGAAGAACATGGACGGGCGGTACGTCGCCGACCGGCGGACGCTGGACGAGCTGGAGTCGGAGGGGCGGGTCGCCTTCCGCTACCTGGACATGAACCCCAACGGCTCGCTCAACGACATCGCCGGCATCACCAACGCCGCGGGCAACGTGGTCGGCCTCATGCCGCACCCCGAGCACGCCGTCGAGCCGCTGATCGGCACCGGCCGCACCGACGGCCTCCCGTTCTTCACCTCGATCCTCAAGAAGCTGGTCAACGCATGAGCCGGACGCCTCTGGACACGGTCGAGCACGCGACCGCGACCCCCGACGTCGAGCTGCCCTGGGCCGAGCTGGGCCTGAAGAAGGACGAGTACGAGCGGGTGGTGGAGATCCTCGGCCGCCGCCCGACCGGCGCGGAACTCGCCATGTACTCCGTCATGTGGTCCGAGCACTGCTCGTACAAGAGCAGCAAGGTCCACCTGCGCCAGTTCGGCGAGAAGGCCCCCCAGTCCGACGCGATGCTCGTCGGCATCGGCGAGAACGCCGGTGTGGTCGACGTCGGCCAGGGCTACGCGGTCACCTTCAAGGTCGAGTCGCACAACCACCCGTCGTACGTCGAGCCCTACCAGGGCGCCGCGACCGGCGTCGGCGGCATCGTGCGCGACATCATCGCGATGGGCGCGCGTCCCGTCGCCGTCGTGGACCCGCTCCGTTTCGGCGCCGCGGACCACCCCGACACCAAGCGCGTCCTGCCCGGCGTCGTCGCCGGCATCGGCGGCTACGGCAACTGCCTGGGCCTGCCCAACATCGGCGGCGAGGTCGTCTTCGACGCCTGCTACCAGGGCAACCCGCTGGTCAACGCCGGTGCCATCGGGGTCATGCGGCACGAGGACATCCACCTCGCCAAGGCGTCGGGCGCGGGCAACAAGGTCATCCTGTACGGCGCCCGCACCGGCGGCGACGGCATCGGCGGCGCGTCGATCCTCGCCTCCGAGACCTTCGACGACGCCAAGCCGTCCAAGCGCCCGGCGGTGCAGGTCGGCGACCCCTTCCAGGAGAAGCTCCTCATCGAGTGCACCCTGGAGGCGTTCAAGGAGAAGCTGGTCGTCGGCATCCAGGACCTCGGCGCGGCCGGCCTGTCCTGCGCGACCAGCGAGCTGGCGTCCAACGGCTCCGGCGGCATGCGCGTGACGCTGGACGACGTACCCCTGCGCGACTCGACCCTGTCTCCCGAGGAAATCCTCATGAGCGAGTCGCAGGAACGCATGTGCGCGGTCGTCGAGCCGGAGAAGGTCGACCGCTTCCTGGAGATCTGCGAGAAGTGGGACGTCATCGCCACCGTCATCGGTGAGGTGACCGACGGCGACCGGCTGGAGATCTTCTGGCACGGCGGCAAGATCGTCGACGTCGACCCGCGCACCGTCGCCCACGACGGCCCGGTCTACGAGCGCCCCTACGCCCGCCCCGAGTGGCAGGACGCCCTCCAGGCGGACGACGCGAACAAGCTGCCCCGGCCGCAGTCGTCCGACGAGCTGAAGGACCAGGTCCTGAAGCTGGTCGGCTCGCCGAACCAGGCGTCCAAGCAGTGGATCACCCAGCAGTACGACCACTTCGTGCAGGGCAACACCGTCCTCGCCCAGCCCGAGGACTCGGGCATGATCCGCGTGGACGAGGAGTCCGGCCTCGGCGTCGCCATCGCCACCGACGGCAACGGCCGCTTCGCCAAGCTCGACCCCTACACGGGCGCCCAGCTGGCCCTCGCGGAGGCGTACCGCAACGTCGCGACGACCGGCGCCAAGCCGCTCGCGGTCTCCGACTGCCTGAACTTCGGCTCGCCGGAGGACCCGGCGGTCATGTGGCAGTTCGCGGAGGCCGTGCGCGGTCTGGCCGACGGCTGCCTCCAGCTCGGCACCCCGGTGACCGGCGGCAATGTCTCGCTCTACAACCAGACGGGCGAGGCGGCCATCCACCCGACCCCGGTCGTGGCGGTCCTCGGCGTCATCGACGACGTGGCCCGGCGTACGCCGGTCGCCTTCCAAGAGGACGGCCAGCTGCTGTACCTCCTCGGCGACACCCGCGAGGAGTTCGGCGGCTCGGCCTGGTCCCAGGTGGTCCACGACCACCTCGGCGGCCTGCCCCCGAAGGTCGACCTGGAGCGCGAGCGGCTGCTCGGCGAGATCCTGATCTCCGCCTCCCGCGACGGCATGATCGACTCCGCGCACGACCTGTCCGACGGCGGTCTGGTGCAGGCGGTCGTCGAGTCGGCGCTGCTGGGCGGCCGGGGCGCGCGTCTGGTCGTGCCGGACGGGCTCGACGCCTTCACCTTCCTCTTCTCGGAGTCGGCGGGCCGCGCGGTCGTCGCCGTCCCGCGTTCGGAGGAGGTCCGCTTCAACGACATGTGCGGCGCGCGCGGCCTGCCCGTCACCCGCATCGGTGTCGTCGACGGCGACGCGGTGGAGGTCCAGGGCGAGTTCTCCCTCTCCCTGACCGACCTGCGCGAGGCCCACGAGGGGACCATCCCGGGGCTGCTCGCCTAGGAGTCGCACCAGGTGAAAGGGCCGTCCGGAACCTTCCGGGCGGCCCTTCCGCATGTCCGGGCGGCGCCGGGCCGCGGACCGTGGGCCTTGCGTGAGATTACGTAGTTACGTAATCTCGAACGAGTGGAGCAACTGGAACAACGCGTCGCCGATCTCGAACGGCGGCTGGCGGCACTGGAGGAGGCCGGGGAACGACCGGCTCCCCGCCCGGGTGAGGGCGACTTCTGGGCCCTGGAGGGGCTGAAGGAGCAGCTCGCCGAGTTGGGCGCGGCGGACGGCGGCGTCCTGTTCACCGGTGCCGTCCGCCTCCCGACCGGGGAGCAGTACGGCTGGCAGCACGGCACGCTCACCGACGGCTTGCTGGACGCCGACTGGGCGGAGAGCGCCGAGGTGTTCGCCGCGCTCGGTCATCCGGTACGGCTGCGGCTGCTGCGCGAGATCCTCGGCGGCCGGCGCACCGCGGCCGAACTGGCCGAGCTGGACGGCGTGGGCACGACCGGTCAGATCTACCACCACCTGCGCCAGCTCACCGGCGCCGGCTGGCTGCACGCCACCGGCCGGGGCCGCCACGAGGTGCCGCCGGGGAGGGTCGTACCGCTGCTGGTGGCGCTGTCGACGTCCCGGCCCTGACCGGGACCATCACGAACCAGGGGGAACGATGTCCGTCCGCAAGCTCGCCATGTTCGTCTTCCGGCTGCTGCAAGTGGCCTTCCTGTGCGCGGTGGCCGCCACCGTGCTGTTCGACCTGGACCACGCCTGGTGGTGGAACTTCCTGCCGCTGGCCCTGGCGTACGCGCTGATCACGGTGGTCAACCGCTGGGGCGGCGCCCCGGACGCCCCCGGCACCGCCCGCGAGCCCGTCGAGGTCGGCCCGCCCGTGACCGGCCGCTGGTCCGCGCTGAACAGCCCGGCCGACCGCACCCCCAGCCACGGCATCCACGCCTACGGGCAGACCTTCGCCATCGACCTCGTCGCCGAGCCGAAGCCCGGCGCCCGCCCCGGCTTCCGTGTGCTGTGGCCGGTCGCCCGCCGCAACCGCGACTTCCCGGCGTTCGGCGCCCCGCTGCTCGCGGTGGCCGACGGCACCGTCGTCCGGGCCTCCGACACCCAGCGCGACCACCTGAGCCGCAACTCGCTGCCCGCGCTGCTGTACCTGATGATCCTGGAAGGCTCGGTCCGCGAACTCGCCGGCGTCCGCCGCATCATCGGCAACCACGTCGTCATCGACCTCGGCGACGGCACCCACGCCCTGTACGCCCACGTCCAGCGCGGCTCCCTGGCCGTCCGCGAGGGCGACCGGGTCACCGCCGGGCAGGTCCTCGGCCGCTGCGGCAACTCCGGCAACTCCACCGAGCCGCACGTCCACTTCCAGCTGATGGACGGCCCCGACCCGGACACCGCCCGGGGGGTCCCCTTCACCTGGCACGAAATCGGTGTCCCGCGCAACGGCGAGGTCTTCGAGGCACCGGAACCGGCTCCCGCCTCCCCGTCCTTCCGCGACTAGGCACCTGTTAGCTTCAGCGGTGATCGCGGCGCGGACGGGGGCCGCCGGGGGACGGGGGAGCGGTGCGGATACCGGACGGGGTGCGCAAGGCGGTCAACGTCGTGCTGTGCCTGGCCGCGGTGGTGGCCATCGGCTGGAGCGGCCGGGAGATCTGGCTGGTGTGGAACAACCACCGGCAGATCGACGCGGCCTGCGGGGGACTCGTCCCGGCGGGCCGGGTGCTGGACCTCTCCGAGGCGGGCGGCACCATCTCGCACCGGAGACTCGACGACGACAGCTTCGACCCGGACACCGGGATCCCGCACGACTGCGAGATCTTCAGCACGGAGGCGGGCGAACGGGCCGGCACCGACACCGGCATCCGCTGGTTCTTCACCGGGCAGATGGGCGTCCTGCCGGCCGGTCAGCCCCGGATCGCGGACGCACCGACGAAGAGCCCGGTCGACCTGCTCGGCCGGACCACCTATCCACCGCAGCCCCTGGGCGGCGGCATCGCCGGGCGCGTCACCGACTCCTCGGTCACCGTGCAGCTGCCGTGCGAGGAAGGAACGGCGGAGGACACATCCGTGCGGGCCCTGTGGGCGCGGGCCGAACTCATGCCGCCGCGGGGCGGCCAGGTGAGCGGCGACGACCGCGCCGTCCTCGCCGAGACTGCCGTGGAGACCGCCAACAACCTCGCCGACCGGCTCGGCTGCGCCGAGCGCCTGCCGGACGCCCCCGACGACGTGCCCGCCCTGACCGCGGGGCCCGTCCCGGCGGCGCGGGCGGAGGGAACCTGCGCCTGGTACGGGAGGACCGGCCTCGCCGAGCGGTCGCCGTACCCGGACGAGGTGCTCGAGTCCCGCACGGACCGCCGGGTGTGGGACGAGAGCTGCGGTCTGGTGCTCGACTTCGGCCGCGCCAACAGCGTGTACGCGAAGGAGACCGACGCGCACGACTGGCTCGGCAGCCCGGACATGCCGGGCGAGTGGTTCGTCTCCCTGCGCACCTATGCCGGCCCGGTCACCGACGACCTCCGCCTCACCGGCACCGACGACGGCGAGACCCCGGAACCGGCGGTTCCGGGGAAGGCGGGCCGGAGCGCCACGGACCCGGTCTGGTGGGCCTCGTCCGTCTGCGACGGCCGCCCCCAGATCCACACCATGACCATCGGCCGCCCCGGCTACGCCAAGCTGGTGGCCTCCCGGATGGAGGACGTCTTCCGCGCCTACGTCGACGACGTGACCACCCGCCGCCACTGCACGGACGTCGTCCTCCCCGGTCACTCCACGTTCCGCGCCGACTGGGGCGAGCCCTGAGGGCCCGGGCAGCGGAGTGGCCGGCCCCGCATGAGCAGTCGTTAGGCTCGCCTCCATGCCGCCCGCCAGAAGACGCCCCCGCGCCTACGACCCCGCCCGCACCCGTGCCGCCGTCCTCGCCCAGTTCGGGAACGTGCGGGCGGCCGTCCGCAGCCTCACGGCCGAGCAGCTCGCGCTGCCGACCCGCCTCGGGGACTGGACCGTGCGGGAGCTGGTCGCGCACGTCGGGATGGCACTGACCGCCGTGGACCGGCTGCTCGGCGAGCCCGAGCCCGCACGGCAGGACGGGCGGCTGCTCGACTGGCCGTTCGCGATCGCCGCCGACGCGGACGCCATCGCCGGCACCGCCCGCCGCCTGTCCGCCGACCACCCCGACCTCGACGCCCACCTCGCCGACGTCGAGCGGCGCTTCACCGAGCGCCTCGACACCCACCCGGGCAGCCGGCTGCTCCCCACCAGCGCCGGCGCGCTGCCGCTCGCCGACTACGTCGTCACCCGCACCGTCGAACTCGTCGTGCACACCGACGACCTCACCGCCGCCGTACCCGGCCTCGACATCCCCCTCGACCGGCAGGCCCTGGCAGCCGCCACCCGGCTGCTCGCCGACGCGCTCGCCGTGAAGGCGCCCGGCGCCTCGACCGAGGTGCGGATCCCGCCGTACGCCGTCGTGCAGTGCGTCGAGGGCCCCCGGCACACCCGGGGCACCCCGCCCAACGTCGTCGAGACCGACCCGCTGACCTGGATCCGGCTGGCCACCGGGCGGCTGACCTGGAAGGACGCTGTGGCCGAGGCGAAGCTGAGCGCGAGCGGCGAGCGGGCCGACCTGGGTGCGCTGCTGCCCCTGCTCGGCTGACCGGGCGACGGCCGCGAGGAGAGGGAGCGGAGAGGGAGCGGAGAGGGAGGGGAACCAGATCCTCCAGTCCTCCGTCGAATCGCCATGTACAGGCAGAAGCAGCAGCGAAGGAAGACCCTGACCGTGGCGGCCGTCGCCGCGCTCGTCCCGCTCGCCGCGGCCTGCGGCAGCGAGAAGGCGGACGACGGCAGCGCCTCCGTAGGCGCCGGAAAGCCCATCACCGGCGTGCAGTGGAGCATCGACAGCGTCACCGTCGACGGCACCACGCACAAGGCACCGGACGAGGCACGGGTGCGGATCGACGACGCCGGCGAGGCGGAGGGCAGCACCGGCTGCAACACCTTCAGCGCGCGCGCCGACGTCAAGGGTGAACGCGTCCGGCTCAGTGACGCCATGTTCACCGAGAAGGCCTGCGACAAGACGCCCGTCGAGTTCGAGAAGTCCCTCGGCCGCGCCCTCACCACCGGCACGCTCACCACCGAGAGCAAGGGCGACGGCCTGACGTTCACCACCTCCGGGGGCGACACCGTCGAGCTCAGCCGGGCGAAGGACGCGTCCCTGTACGGCACGAAGTGGACCGTGACCAGCCCGGCCCAGCAGGACCGCGCCCACCTCACCTTCGACCCGGAGGCCAAGACCGTCTCCGGACGCCTCCCCTGCAACCGGGTCAACGCCGAGGCCACCGTCAGCGACGGGCGTATCACCGTCGGCGCCCCTTCCACGACCCGAATGATGTGCGAAGGCTCACTCATGGACGCCGAGAAGCGGATGCTGAGCTTCCTCAAGGGCCCGGTCGATTACCGGATCGATCAGGAAAACCTCACGCTGACCAGCGAAGACGGGACGACCGTGCGAGCCGTGGCCGATCGGTGATCCACTGGTGAGCCGAAATCCCAAATTCGGACCAGTGGTCGATCTCGCCTACACTCGGTGGCGTGCCACGTGGTGACGGTCGACTCAATCACGATCTGCTTCCAGGCGAGAAGGGCCCCCAGGACGCATGCGGCGTCTTCGGTGTCTGGGCTCCTGGCGAAGAGGTCGCAAAGCTCTCCTACTTCGGGCTCTACGCCCTCCAGCATCGGGGCCAGGAATCCGCGGGTATCGCGGTAAGCAACGGTTCCCAGATCCTCGTCTTCAAGGACATGGGACTGGTCTCCCAGGTCTTCGACGAGACCTCACTCGGTTCGCTCCAGGGTCACATCGCGGTCGGTCACGCCCGCTACTCGACCACCGGTGCCTCCGTGTGGGAGAACGCCCAGCCGACGTTCCGTGCCACCGCGCAGGGCTCCATCGCGCTCGGGCACAACGGCAACCTCGTCAACACCGCCCAGCTCGCCGAGATGGTCGCCGACCTGCCCAAGCAGGACGGCCGCTCCACCCGGGTCGCGGCGACCAACGACACCGACCTGGTCACGGCGCTGCTCGCCGGCCAGGTGGACGACGACGGCAAGCCGCTGACCATCGAGGAGGCGGCCGGCAAGGTGCTGCCCCAGGTGCGCGGCGCCTTCTCCCTCGTCTTCATGGACGAGCACACCCTCTACGCCGCCCGTGACCCGCAGGGCATCCGCCCGCTGGTCCTCGGGCGGCTGGAGCGCGGCTGGGTGGTGGCCTCCGAGTCCGCCGCCCTCGACATCTGCGGCGCCAGCTTCGTCCGGGAGATCGAGCCGGGCGAGTTCGTCGCCATCGACGAGAACGGCCTGCGCACTTCACGATTCGCGGAAGCGAAGCCCAAGGGCTGCGTCTTCGAATACGTGTACCTGGCCCGCCCGGACACCGACATCGCCGGCCGCAACGTCTACCTCTCGCGCGTCGAGATGGGCCGCAAGCTGGCGAAGGAGGCCCCTGCCGAGGCCGACCTGGTCATAGCGACCCCGGAGTCCGGCACGCCCGCCGCCATCGGGTACGCCGAGGCATCCGGCATCCCCTTCGGTAACGGCCTGGTCAAGAACGCCTACGTCGGCCGCACCTTCATCCAGCCCTCGCAGACCATCCGCCAGCTGGGCATCCGCCTGAAGCTGAACCCCCTGAAGGAAGTCATCAAGGGCAAGCGGCTGGTCGTCGTGGACGACTCCATCGTCCGCGGCAACACCCAGCGGGCCCTGGTCCGCATGCTCCGCGAGGCCGGCGCCGCCGAGGTCCACATCCGGATCTCGTCCCCGCCGGTGAAGTGGCCCTGCTTCTTCGGCATCGACTTCGCCACCCGCGCCGAGCTCATCGCCAACGGCATGAGCGTCGAGGAGATCGGCACCTCCATGGGCGCCGACTCCCTCGCCTACATCTCCATCGACGGCATGATCGAGGCGACCACCATCGCCAAGCCGAACCTGTGCCGTGCCTGCTTCGACGGCGAGTACCCGATGGAGCTCCCCGACCCCGAGCTGCTCGGCAAGCAGCTCCTGGAGACCGAGCTGGCCGCCGGGCCCGCCGGTACGGCCGCCGCCGACGCCATCCGTCGCCCGTAGCCGTCCGTCCGCAATACCTGCCGTACGACACGAAGGTCTTAATCGTCATGCCTGACACAACTGGTGCCAGCTACGCAGCCGCGGGCGTCGACATCGAGGCGGGCGACCGCGCCGTCGAATTGATGAAGGAGTGGGTGAAGAAGACCCGCCGCCCCGAGGTCCTCGGCGGCATCGGCGGCTTCGCCGGCCTCTTCGACGCCTCCGCCCTCAAGAACTACGAGCGCCCCCTGCTCGCCTCCGCCACCGACGGCGTCGGCACCAAGGTCGACATCGCCCGGCAGCTGGGCGTCTACGACAGTATCGGCCACGACCTGGTCGCCATGGTCATGGACGACATCGTGGTGTGCGGTGCGGAGCCGCTCTTCATGACCGACTACATCTGCGTCGGCAAGGTCCACCCCGAGCGCGTCGCCGCGATCGTCAAGGGCATCGCCGAGGGCTGCGTCCTGGCCGGCTGCGCCCTGGTCGGCGGCGAGACGGCCGAGCACCCCGGCCTGCTCGGCGAGGACGACTTCGACGTCGCCGGCGCCGGTACGGGCGTCGTGGAGGCCGACCGGGTACTCGGCGCGGATCGCATCCGTACGGGTGACGCGGTGATCGCCATGGCGTCCTCCGGGCTTCACTCGAACGGGTACTCGCTCGTCCGCCACGTCCTGCTGAACCAGGGCGGCCTGGCGCTCGACGCCCACCTGGACGGTCTCGGCCGCACCCTCGGCGAGGAGCTGCTGGAGCCGACCAAGATCTACTCCCTGGACTGCCTGGCCCTCCTGCGCACCACCGAGGTCCACGCCTTCAGCCACGTCACCGGCGGCGGCCTCGCGGCCAACCTGGCCCGTGTGATCCCCGACGGACTGCACGCCGTCGTCGACCGCTCCACCTGGACCCCGGGCGCGATCTTCGACCTCGTCGGCCGCACCGGCCGGGTCGAGCGCCTGGAGCTGGAGAAGACCCTGAACATGGGCGTGGGCATGATCGCGATCGTGCCCGAGGAATCGACGGACGTGGCCCTGACGACCCTGGCCGACCGCGGCGTGGACGCCTGGGTGGCCGGCGAGATCACCGACCGCACGGACCACGAGACGGGCGCGGCGCTGGTCGGCGACTACGCCGGCTGAGATCCCGCGGGTAGCACAGAACCCGGTCGGTGACATACGTCACCGACCGGGAAGGTGCTCAGTGCAAGGTCAAGCGCCGCGTCGCTGTTGGCTCGGGGACTGGCCGTCCTCGTCCTCGTCGTCGTCCTCATAGAGGTCGGCGTACTTGGCGTACACGTCATCGTCTTGCTCATCGTCCTCGAATTGCTCGCCATTCGGCGGTTGCGAATTCGACGGCGATGCGCCCAGCTCCTCGGCCAGGCGGGAGAGATCAGTCCCACCGCTGTTGTACTTCAGCTGGCGGGCGACCTTCGTCTGCTTGGCCTTGGCCCGGCCGCGCCCCATGGCTCGACCCCCTCAACGACGGGGCTCGACGGCCCCAGAGTCTTGACACGCGTTCATGGTCCGGAACGGGCTCTCCGTGGAGAGACCGGTCCGTAGGGCTTCCACGGTACCTGAGCCCACGCCCATACGGTACGTCGCCCGCAGCACGTGGCCATCCCCAGGACCCTCGAGGCGCCCCGTCCTCGCTGGTCAACGGCGATTTTAACCACCTTTCGACGGTCGACCCGCCGGGATAAGTGAGAGTTCTCTCCAACTCCCCCCGACGGGTACCGGTCAAACCTGCGAGGGTCCTGCCCGATCGCCGGAGGACCGCCGCGGGATCACCCCCGCGGCCGTGCCTCCGCCATCCGCTGCTCGGCGATCCGGTCGGCCGCGGCGGCCGGCGGAATGCCGTCCTCATTCGCACGTGCGAATATGGCCAGCGTGGTGTCGAAGATCTTCGCCGCCTTCGCCTTGCACCGCTCGAAGTCGAAGCCGTGCAGCTCGTCGGCGACCTGGATGACACCGCCGGCGTTCACCACGTAGTCCGGCGCGTAGAGGATCCCGCGGTCGGCGAGGTCCTTCTCCACTCCGGGGTGGGCGAGCTGGTTGTTGGCGGCACCGCACACCACCCGGGCGGTCAGCACCGGCACGGAGTCGTCGTCGAGCGCGCCCCCGAGCGCGCAGGGCGCGTAGATGTCGAGGTTCTCCACCCGGATCAGCGCCTCGGTGTCGGCGACGGCGACCACCGAGGGGTGCCGCTCGGTGAGCGCCCGTACGACGTCCTTGCGCACGTCGGTGACGACCACGTGCGCGCCCTCGGCGAGCAGGTGCTCGACCAGGTGGTGACCGACCTTGCCGACGCCCGCGATGCCGACGGTGCGGTCGCGCAGCGTCGGGTCGCCCCACAGGTGCTGGGCGGAGGCCCGCATGCCCTGGTAGACGCCGAAGGCGGTGAGCACGGAGGAGTCGCCGGCGCCGCCGTTCTCGGGGGAGCGCCCGGTGGTCCACTGGCACTCGCGGGCCACGACGTCCATGTCGGCCACGTAGGTGCCGACGTCGCACGCGGTGACGTAGCGGCCGCCGAGCGAGGCGACGAACCGGCCGTAGGCGAGGAGCAGTTCCTCGCTCTTGATCTGCTCCGGGTCGCCGATGATGACGGCCTTGCCGCCGCCGTGGTCGAGACCGGCCATGGCGTTCTTGTACGACATCCCGCGCGCGAGGTTCAGCGCGTCGGCGACGGCGTCCGCCTCGTTCGCGTAGGGGTAGAAGCGGGTACCGCCGAGCGCGGGGCCCAGGGCGGTGTTGTGGAGGGCGATGACGGCCTTGAGGCCGCTGGCCCGGTCCTGGCAGAGCACGACTTGCTCATGACCCCCCTGGTCCGAGTGGAACAGGGTGTGCAGTACATCAGCAGGTGCGCCGGTTACGTCGGTCACGGTGGTGACTCCTGTGTAGGTTCGGCGGGTGGAGACCTGTCCCCGTGAGGGTGGCGGGGACTGTGGCACGAGATTAGAGCCTGACGGGGTCCCCTCGCCGCACCGTGCCCAGGATCACCTCCGCACGGAGTACGGGCGTGCGACGATTTGCAGAGATTCCCGCGCGTTTGTGATCGGCTCCGGCAGGTTTTCGGTGCGGAGTGCGGGGGAGGGAGCAGGCGTGCCCAAGGTGTCCTCGGTGATCGTCCCCTACGCGGCGTACCTGCGTGTGTACGAGCCGCTGGCCGCCTTCCGCGAGCCGGAGCGCGAGCACTGGGCCCGCTACGCCCGCCGTCCCGACCTCCCCTCCTACCAGGTGGAGCTGCGCCGCTCCCTGGCCGACCTGCTGCCCACCCCGCCGGTGGCGGTGCCGGTGCACGAGAGCGCCGACGCCTTCGTGGCGGAGGTCGACGGAGTGGTCTGCGTCTGCCCCTGGCGGACCCGGCTGCGCGGGTGGCAGGCATTGGGGGAACTGGCCGGGGATTTCCCGGAGCCCGTCCTGGACGCCCTGATCCCCCCGGTCGTACGCCGTGAGACCACGCAGGACTACGAGCGCTGGCTGGAGCGCAACCCCGACGCCCGCCCCTGGATCCGTACCGCCACCTGGCAGGTGCCGATCAACTGGTTCGTGCTGGTCTCCGACGCGGAGCGGGAGTACGACAAAGGCGGCGACGACGAGGGGCCGACTGCGCCGGTACTGCGCTACCGGACGCCGATGGTGCAGGCCCGGCGGCGGGTGGCCCGGGGGCTGCGGGCGCTGAAGGAGGCCGTGGACGAGGGTCCGCTGATCGACGGCCTGACGGACGTCGGGCGCTGGCTGGAGGAGTTCCACCCGCGCTCGCTCGTGGAGCTGGACTACGGCGGGCTCGTGCACGCCGTGCCGGCGGGGGAGCTGGAGGACGACCACTCCGCGGCGGACGTGGCCGAGGGGATCGAGGCGCTGCGCGACGGCGACCCGGCCACCGCGGGGGAGGCGTACGGGCGGCTGGTGGAGCGCTGGCGGACGGTCCGGGACCGGCGCTCGGCGAACTGACGTTTGACGTACCGCCCGTTTTGAGGTTTCGTCTTCCGATCCGACACCCGTCACGGATGTGCTGATGCCTTGTCAACAAGGGACGTAGGTCCCGATCCGGGCGTATGCATCAAGCGTGACGGACCGCACGTACATCACTCTTGCGCCGCTTCCCCCTCCTCATGCCAAAATAGGACAAGGAGCCCGGGGAGGGCTCCTTCCGTCCTGCTGTGATGCACTGTGGGCGGAATCTCAGCATTGCACGCTTTGGGGGGTCTCGTGACTCCTGATCGCCCTGTGACTGATCGTCACAGCGGCGTGACTGTCCGCTATGGCATGGTCCATCGGCTTCCGTCGCTGATGAACACCTGGGAGGGCAATTCCATCGGTTTGGCCGACGCGGCTGGACAGATGGTGTAGTTGTAGTGCCGAGGACAAGCCGTTCGTCCTATAACCGACTCGACTCGCGTCCGCCATTTCGGGCAACGCGGGTCAAGGTGCAGAATTTAGAGGAATGAACCGAGAAGGTTCGGTTCTCCCGAGGAGGCCGCTCATGACCGCTCGCACCCCTGATGCCGAGCCGCTGCTGACCCCGGCTGAGGTCGCCACCATGTTCCGCGTCGACCCGAAGACGGTCACGCGCTGGGCGAAGGCCGGCAAGCTCACGTCGATCCGCACGCTCGGCGGGCATCGCCGCTACCGCGAAGCCGAGGTCCGCGCTCTGCTCGCGGGCATTCCGCAGCAGCGCAGCGAGGCCTGAAACAACTGAATAACCGGGCAGAACGGCAGGTCCCCCAACCTGTCGAGGTGCTCGGAACCACAGCTCCAAGCGACGCCGTTCCTGCCCCAACAGGGGTGCGTCGTTGATCGCGCTGGACTCCGCCGGGTCCAGCGCGATCTTTTTGTGTCCGGGTCCGTGTGCCGGGAGGAGGCGCCGGCCGGTTCTGTGAGCGGCCTTGTCGGAGTCTGGGGAGGGGTGTCGGATCGGTTGTGCGAACACTGCGAGAGCCAGTGCAATTGCACATATTAAATTGACCAGTTGTAGGAGAGCCGTAAGTGCCACGGTTTCAAAAACTCATGCGGTGACACCCGTCACACGACGCGGTGGTTGTTGGCCGCCCTGCCTGTGCGCTAGTGGAGGCGTCGCTTCCAGGAGGTCTGCGTGGCAAGGGTGTTGGGATCCTCCGGGGCTCACGCCACGGGCACGCTCTCGTCCTCGAGGCCCTCTTGACGTCCGGTCGGAGACTGTGGCCCCGGAGCGTCCAGCGCCAGGCGCAACAGCCGGTGGCAGATCGCGCAGTGGCGCGTCGCGTGACGGTACGACGACGCGGCCGACAGATGTGCGCGGAGCAGGGCCCGCGTCTCGTGCCTGACCGATGCCGCCATACGCCACCTCCGGGGGCCCTGCACGGGACGTTCCCTGTCCTTTTGAAGTACCGACCGAATGTGACCCCGTCAAGGCCGGGAGAGGGGCGCTGAGGGCTTCTGGGGGGCATGGGGTGGGACGCGCCTGGAGACACGAAAGAGGCCCGCACCAAACGGTGCGGGCCTCTGAATGCGGTCCTGACGGGATTTGAACCCGCGGCCTCCACCTTGACAGGGTGGCGAGCACTCCAAACTGCTCCACAGGACCAGGTTTCGCGGCGCTTCTTCTGCGTTGCGCTGCGAGAAGAGACTGTACAGGAGGGTTGCGTCCGGGTCGAACTCACCCTCCGCACAGGTCCCGTTACGGGATGACGGCTACGGCGCGAGCGCGTCGATCGCCTTCACGATCCGCTTGTCGGAGACCGGGTACGCGGTGCCCAGCGCGTGCGCGAAATAGCTGACCCGCAGCTCCTCGATCATCCAGCGGATCTCCCGCACCTGCTGCGGCACCGGCCGGCCCTGCGGCAGCTGCTCCAGCAGCCACGCGTACTCGTCCCGCATCTCGTGGACCTTCTCCATGCGCGACGTGTCCCGCTGCACACCGGTCGGCATCTGCTGGAGGCGCCGGTCGGCGGCGACCAGGTAACGCATCAGGTCCGGCAGCCGCTTGATCCCCGCCTGAGTGACGAAGCCGGGCTTCACCAGCGCGTCCAGCTGCCCCCGTACGTCCTGGAGGTTCGCCAGCAACGCGGGGCTCCGTGCCGACTTCAGGCGGCGCTCGCAGGCCTGCCAGGCCGCCAGCACCTGCTGCACCTGGCCCACCGCGCGGACGGTCGTGTCGACGATCTCCGCGCGGACCCGCTCGTAGAGCTTCCGGTAGGACTCCTCGTCCCACGCCGGGCCCCCGAAGTCCGCGATCAGCTTGTCCGCCGCGGCCGTGGCGCAGTCGTCGAACAGGGCCTGGATCGAACCGTGCGGGTTCGCGGAGAGGTTCAGCTTCTGCTGGTTGGTCAGCGTCTCGGACGCGAACTTCGCCGGGTTGACCGGGATGTTGCGCAGGATGAGCCGGCGCGTGCCCTTCCACATCGCCTGCGCCTGCTCGGCCTCGGTGTCGAAGAGGCGCACGGAGACGGTGTCGCCGTCGTCGACCAGCGCCGGGTACGCCTTCACCGGCTGGCCGGCCCGGCGCGTCTCGAAGACGCGGGAGAGCGTACCGATCGTCCAGTCGGTCAGGCCTGAACGCTCCAGCGACTCACCGCCGCTGCGTACGGCGGTGGCCGCAGCGGCCTGCGAGAGCGCCTTGCGGGCCTTCGGCCGCAGCTGGAGCTTCAGCGCCTCCAGGTCCTTGTCCTCGGCCAGCTTGCGCCGCCGCTCGTCGACGATCCGGAACGTGATCTTCAGGTGGTCGGGGACCTTCGCCCAGTCGAAGTCCTCGGCGTCGAACGGCACGCCCACCATGCGTTTCAGCTCGCGCGCCATGGTGAGCGTGAGCGGTTCCTGGAGCGGCACCGCCCGCTCCAGGAACTTCTGCGCGAAGTTCGGGGCCGGTACGTAGTTGCGGCGGATCGGCTTGGGCAGCGACCGGATCAGCTCCGTGACCACCTGCTCCCGCAGCCCGGGGATCTGCCAGTCGAAGCCCTCGTCGGTGACCTGGTTGAGTACCTGGAGCGGCACGTGCACGGTCACGCCGTCGGCGTCCGCACCTGGCTCGAACTGGTACGTCACCCGGAACTTCAGCGGTCCCTGCCGCCAGGAGTCCGGGTAGTCGTCCTTGGTGACCGCCCCGGCCTTCTCGTTGATGAGCATCTCGCGCTCGAAGTCGAGGAAGTCGGGCTGTTCGTGCCGCTTGTGCTTCCACCACGAGTCGAAGTGCGCACCCGAGACGACGTGTTCGGGCACCCGCTGGTCGTAGAAGTCGTACAGCGTCTCGTCGTCGACCAGGATGTCCCGGCGCCGCGCGCGGTGCTCGAGCTCCTCGACCTCGGTGAGCAGCCGGCGGTTGTCCGCGAAGAACTTGTGGTGCGTGCGCCAGTCGCCCTCCACCAGGGCGTTGCGGATGAACAGCTCGCGGCTGACCTCGGGATCGATCCGCCCGTAGTTCACCTTGCGCTGTGCCACGATCGGCACGCCGTACAGCGTGACCTTCTCGTACGCCATCACCGCCGCCTGGTCCTTCTCCCAGTGCGGCTCGCTGTAGGTGCGCTTGAGGAGGTGGCCGGCGAGCGGCTCCACCCACTCCGGCTCGATCTTCGCGTTCACCCGGGCCCACAGCCGGGAGGTCTCCACCAGCTCGGCGGACATCACGAACCGCGGGGGCTTCTTGAAGAGCGCCGACCCGGGGAAGATCGCGAACTTGGCGTTCCGGGCGCCCAGGTACTCGTTCTTCGCGCCCTCCTTGACGTCCTTCATGCCCACGTGGGAGAGCAGTCCGGCGAGCAGCGAGACGTGCACGCGGTCGTCGGGGGCGTCCTGCTCGTCGAGGTGGATGCCCATCTGCTTGGCGACCGTGCGGAGCTGCGTGTAGATGTCCTGCCACTCGCGGATCCGCAGGAAGTTGAGGTACTCCTGCTTGCACATGCGGCGGAAGGACGACGAACCCCGCTCCTTCTGCTGTTCGCGGACGTACCGCCACAGGTTGAGGAAGGCGAGGAAGTCGCTGGTCTCGTCCTTGAAGCGGGCGTGCTGCTGGTCGGCCTGGGCCTGCTTGTCCGACGGCCGCTCGCGCGGGTCCTGGATGGAGAGCGCCGCGGCTATCACCATGACCTCGCGGACGCAGCCGTTCTTGTCGGCCTCCAGCACCATCCGGGCCAGCCGCGGGTCCACGGGCAGCTGGGCCAGCTTGCGGCCGGTGTCGGTCAGCCGCTTGCGCACGTCCTTCTGCGCCGGGTCCAGCGCGCCCAGCTCCTGGAGCAGCTGCACGCCGTCGCGGATGTTGCGGTGGTCCGGCGGGTCGATGAAGGGGAACTTCTCGATGTCACCGAGGCCCGCCGCGGTCATCTGCAGGATGACGGAGGCCAGGTTGGTCCGCAGGATCTCGGCGTCCGTGAACTCCGGCCGCGCCTCGAAGTCGTCCTCGGCGTACAGCCGGATGCAGATGCCGTCGCTGGTCCGCCCGCAGCGGCCCTTGCGCTGGTTGGCGCTGGCCTGCGAGATCGGCTCGATCGGCAGCCGCTGCACCTTGGTGCGGTGGCTGTAGCGCGAGATGCGGGCGAAGCCGGGGTCGATCACGTACTTGATGCCGGGCACGGTCAGCGACGTCTCGGCGACGTTGGTGGCCAGAACGATCCTGCGCCCGGTGTGCTGCTGGAACACCCGGTGCTGCTCGGCGTGCGACAGCCGCGCGTACAGCGGCAGTACTTCAGTGAATCTGTACTTCTTCTTCTCCAGCGCGTCCGCCGTGTCCCGGATCTCCCGCTCACCGGAGAGGAAGACGAGGATGTCGCCCTTGCCCTCCCCCATCAGCTCCTCGACGGCGTCGGTGATGGCCGTGATCTGGTCGCGGTCGGCGTCGTCGTCCTCCTCGAGGAGCGGCCGGTACCGGACCTCCACCGGGTACGTCCGACCGCTGACCTCGACGATCGGCGCGTCCCCGAAGTGCCGGGAGAAGCGCTCGGGGTCGATGGTCGCCGACGTGATGACGACCTTCAGGTCCGGCCGTTTGGGCAGCAGCTGGGCGAGATAGCCCAGCAGGAAGTCGATGTTGAGGGACCGCTCGTGGGCCTCGTCGATGATGATCGTGTCGTAGGCGCGCAGCTCGCGGTCGGTCTGGATCTCGGCGAGCAGGATGCCGTCCGTCATCAGCTTGATGAAGGTGGACTCCGGGTTCACCTGGTCGGTGAACCGGACCTTCCAGCCGACCGTCTCCCCGAGCGGTGTGTCCAGCTCGTCCGCCACCCGCTCGGCGACGGTGCGTGCGGCGATCCGGCGGGGCTGGGTGTGGCCGATCATGCCGCGGACGCCCCGGCCCAGCTCGACGCAGATCTTCGGGATCTGGGTGGTCTTGCCGGAGCCCGTCTCGCCCGCCACGATCACCACCTGGTGATCACGGATGGCGGCCGCGATCTCGTCCTTCTTCTGGCTGACCGGGAGCTGCTCCGGGTAGCTGACCACGGGCACCCGCGCCCGGCGCTCCCCGACGCGCTGCTCGGCCTTGGCCACCTCCGTCTCGATCTCGGCGAGAACGGCGGCGCGCGCCTCGGGCTTGCGGATCTTCCGCGCACCTTCGAGCCGCCGGCCGAGCCGGTGCGCGTCGCGCAGTGACAGCTCGGCCAGCCGGGGCGCGAGGGAACCGAGGGCGGGGGCGGGATGCGTAGACATACGGGTTCCAGGATCTCATCCCCGGGAAAAACCTGGCGAACGATTTCCGTCCGGGCCGCGTCCGGGCAACACAGAACCCCCGCCGATGATCTCGACGGGGGTTCATATGTGGCTGGGGCCGGGGTCGAACCGGCGACCTATCGCTTTTCAGGCGATCGCTCGTACCAACTGAGCTACCCAGCCGCGAGGTTTCACGTGAAACGAAACCTCAGCGGTCCTGACGGGATTTGAACCCGCGGCCTCCACCTTGACAGGGTGGCGAGCACTCCAAACTGCTCCACAGGACCAAGCTTCGTACGACAGTGTCGCACATGTACTGCGTGCCCCCAACGGGATTCGAACCCGTGCTACCGCCTTGAAAGGGCGGCGTCCTAGGCCGCTAGACGATGAGGGCTATCGGCCCGCCTGGGCGCTTCGCAGCGCGTCGGGGACGTGAGAAGCATATGGGATGGCGGGAGGTATCGCCAAAACGGTTTACGAGGGGCTGGGGGAGGGGGTGGCACCGGGCTGGTTCTCCTTGGGGAGGTGGCGGCTGACCTCGGCCGTCGTCAGGCCCAGACCGCCCAGCTTGATCTCGTCCCAGGCCTGGAGGCGCCGGGTGTCCCGGTCGAAGTAGAGGATGGACGCCTGGATCGGGTCGGGGTACTTGCCCTCGACCGCGCGCAGTCCGCTGCCGCCGGTGGAGCCCTCCACGCGGAGACGGGTGCCGTACTTCATGACCTCCATGTCCTCGCGGTGGAGATGGCCGGCGAGGACCAGCGGCACCGCGCCGTCGACCTCGCGGGCGGCCGACGGCTCGTGGGCGATGGCGACGTCCACGGGGGTGCCGGCGGTGGTCTGGTCGCGCAGGGCCGAGGCCAGGCGGGCACCGGCCAGTTCCTGGGAGGCCTCGGCGCCGTCCGACTTGGAGCGGTCGGGGGTGAACTGGGGGTCGCCGATGCCGGCGAAGCGCAGGCCCGCGACGTTCCGGGCCCGGCCGTCGTCGAGGACATGCACGTTCTTCAGGCTCCGCAGGTACTTCTGGGTCTCCCGGGAGTCGTGGTTGCCGCGGACCCACACGTAGGGCGCGCCCAGGTCCTCGATCGGGTCGAGGAAGCCGTTCTCCGCGGTGGTGCCGTGGTCCATCGTGTCGCCGGAGTCGACGATCACGTTCACCTTGTACTGCTGCACCAGCGAGGCGATGATCTTCCAGCTCGCCGGGTTGAGGTGGATGTCGGACACGTGCAGGACGCGGATCGTGGTCGGGTCGGGCTGGTAGGCGGGGAGCGTGGAGGTGACGTCGTAGAGCTTGGTCACGTTGGTGACCAGGCGGGCCAGTTCCTTCTGGTAGACGTCGAACTCGGTCACGATGCTGCGCGCGTTGCCCACCAGGGAGGGTGCGGAGGAGAGCAGGCCGGAGAACCGGGGTTCCAGGACGGAGTCGGGGTTCCAGGTCGCGTAGGCGGTGCCGCCGGAGGCGACCAGCAGGGTGAGCGCGAGCCCGCCCGCGGTCAGGGCGCGCCGGGGGCGGCGGTAGACGGCGAGGCCGAGGGCGGTGGCGCCGGTGACGACGGCGACGCAGGAGCGGACGGCGAGGTCGAGGGTGCCGTGTTCGACGTCGCGGGCGACCTCGTCCTGGAGGCCGGAGAGGCGTTCGGGGTGGTCGACGAGGGCCTGGGCGCGGTCGGGGTCGAGCTGGTCGACGTTGACGTCGAGGCGGACCGGGGCGATGTGGCTGTCCAGCTGGAGGGCGCCCAGCGGGGAGACGTTGATCTTCGTGCCGCCGGACACGGACGGGCGCAGCGTCATCGTCGTGTTCATGGGGCCGACCGGGACGCGGACGTTGCCGACGACCAGCAGGCCGAGCCAGGCGCCGAGCAGGACGACGGCGACGAGGCCGACGGCGCGGGTCCAGGGCCTGGGGCGGGCGGCCAGCTCGGGTGTGGTGGTGGGCGTCCGGCGGGCGCGGAGCCGGTGGGTGAGGGCGCGCGGGGCGTTGCGGATGGAGTTCATCACCTGGGCCAGGGCGTGCGGGGCTGCGGCTGGGACGCGGGCCATTGGTCCCGTATGCCCATGGCCCCGGGCGGATATGCGGGTCGTACCGCAAGGTCGTACCCGACAATGGGTCTGTGCTGGAGATGACGCGCGAGGAGTTCGAGGAACTGGTCGCCGAGGCGCTGGACCGGATTCCGCCGGAGTTGACGCGGCTGATGGACAACGTCGCGGTGTTCGTCGAGGACGAGCCGCCGGCGGAGGATCCCGAGCTGCTCGGGCTCTACGAGGGGACGCCGCTGACGGAGCGCGGGGAGTGGTACGCGGGGGTGCTGCCGGACCGGATCACGATCTACCGGGGGCCGACGCTGCGGTTCTGCGAGACGCGCGAGGACGTCGTGGCGGAGACCGAGGTGACGGTGGTCCACGAGATCGCGCACCACTTCGGGATCGACGACGAGCGGTTGCACGCGCTCGGGTACGGGTGAGCGTCCCGGGGCGCGGGTGAACGTCTGCGGGTACGGGTGACACGCTCGGGTCAAGTCCGCCTCGCCGGGCGCGTGTCCTCTTGTGGGTGAAGGGAGTTGGGCACGGCGACTCCTTGAACCCCGGAGGTGGCCGCCCGTGCGCCCCTTGTACGTACCCGTCCGTCTGGCCGCCGCGGCCATGGCCGTCGTCGCCGCCACCGGCTGCATGAGCGTCGGTGACGACGAGTCCGGAGGGGGCGCCAGGCCGTCGCACTCCGCCGCGGAGCGGGGCGGCGAGGCGCCCGAGGGCGGCCCCGCGGGCCCGGGCGGGAGCGCCGGACACGGCACGGCGGCCGGCGGCAAGGGGGACGACAAGGGCAAGCGCGCCAAGGGCGAGGGGAAGCACGACGGCAAGGGGAAGGCCGGGGACGCGAAGGGGAAGGACGGGTCCGCGCCCGACCGGCCGAAGGAGGGTGCACCCGGGACCCCGCCGCCGAAGGGCGGGGGCGCCGGGCCGGGACCCACCTGGACGCCGCCCGCGGAGCCCTCCCGGACCGTGGATCCGGAGCCGACGCCGACCGAGCAGCCGCCGACGACCCCGACCCCGGAGCCGACGGTGGCGGAACCCTCCTCGTCGGCGCACGAACCGCCGGGGACCCAGCTCGCGCAGCGGGAACCGGCACCCGCGGCCGGTGCGCCGGCCTAGCCGCTCCCCTGTCTGACCTGGGCATTGCGGGCCGGTTTGCCTTCGGGGGTGTGAGGTGCGTATGGTGGTAGATCGTTTGATCCCATTTGCCCGGCGCCACCGCAGAGCGCGCCGTGTGGCGCGTTCTCTCCCCCTGCCGTGGTGGACCGCATTGAGGCGGTCGTATTGCGAATCGCGATTCACGGAGTTGACGGGCGCGTGCCGACGAGAGACTCCGGAAGGTTTCGCATTCGCATGTCCATGACCAGTACCGATCACGCCGTCATGCCCGAGAACGCCGAAGGCGTCGAGGGCGCGACGGAGGCCGTAGAGGCCGCCGAGACCCCCGCGACCCCCGAGGTGACCTTCGCCTCCCTGGGCCTGCCCGAGGGCGTCGTGCGCAAGCTCGCGCAGAACGGCGTGACCACCCCCTTCCCCATCCAGGCCGCGACCATTCCGGACGCGCTGGCGGGCAAGGACATCCTCGGCCGGGGCCGCACCGGCTCCGGCAAGACCCTCTCCTTCGGTCTGCCGACGCTGGCCACGCTGGCCGGCGGCCGCACCGAGAAGCACAAACCGCGCGCCGTCATCCTCACCCCGACCCGTGAGCTGGCCATGCAGGTCGCCGACGCGCTCCAGCCGTACGGCGACGTGCTCGGCCTGAAGATGAAGGTCGTCTGCGGCGGCACCTCGATGGGCAACCAGATCTACGCCCTCGAGCGCGGCGTCGACGTCTTGGTCGCCACCCCGGGCCGCCTGCGCGACATCATCAACCGCGGCGCCTGCTCCCTGGAGAACGTGCAGATCGCCGTTCTCGACGAAGCCGACCAGATGTCCGACCTGGGCTTCATGCCCGAGGTCACCGAGCTGCTCGACCAGGTCCCGGCGGGCGGCCAGCGGATGCTGTTCTCCGCGACCATGGAGAACGAGATCAAGACCCTGGTCGACCGGTACCTGGACAAGCCGGTCAGCCACGAGGTCGACGCCGCCCAGGGCGCCGTGACGACCATGTCGCACCACATCCTGGTCGTGAAGCCCAAGGACAAGGCGCCGGTCACCGCGGCCATCGCCTCCCGCAAGGGCCGCACCATCATCTTCGTCCGCACCCAGCTGGGCGCCGACCGCGTCGCCGAGCAGCTGCGCGACGCCGGCGCCAAGGCGGACGCGCTGCACGGCGGCATGACCCAGGGCGCGCGCACCCGCACGCTGGCCGACTTCAAGGACGGCTACGTCAACGTCCTGGTCGCCACCGACGTCGCCGCGCGCGGCATCCACGTCGACGGCATCGACCTGGTCCTGAACGTGGACCCGGCCGGCGACCACAAGGACTACCTGCACCGCGCCGGCCGCACGGCCCGCGCCGGCCGCACCGGCACCGTGGTCTCGCTCTCCCTGCCGCACCAGCGCCGCCAGATCTTCCGGCTGATGGAGGACGCGGGCGTCGACGCCACGCGCCACATCATCCAGGGCGGCGCGGCCTTCGAGCCGGAGGTCGCCGAGATCACCGGCGCCCGGTCGATGACCGAGGTCCAGGCCGAGTCGGCGGGCAACGCCGCGCAGCAGGCCGAGCGTGAGGTCGCCCAGCTCACCAAGGAGCTGGAGCGGGCCCAGCGCCGCGCCACCGAGCTGCGCGAGGACGCGGACCGCCTGGTCGCCAGGGTCGCGCGGGAGCGGGGCGAGGACCCGGAGACGGTGCTGGCCGAGGTGGCCGCTGCCGCGACCGAGGTCTCGCTGCCCGAGCAGCCCGGCGCACGCGACGTCGAGAAGGTGGAGAAGCCGGAGCGCGGCGCCTCGGCCGGCCGCGACCGCTTCGCCGACCGCGGCGACCGTGGTGACCGCCGTGACGACCGTGGTGGCCGTTCCTTCGAGCGTCGTGACGACCGTGGCGGTTTCCGCCGTGACGACCGTCGCGATGACCGTGGTGGCCGTTCCTTCGAGCGTCGTGACGACCGTGGCGGTTTCCGCCGTGACGACCGCCGTGACGACCGTGGTGGCCGTTCCTTCGAGCGTCGTGACGACCGTGGCGGTTTCCGCCGCGACGACCGCCGCGATGACCGTGGTGGCCGTTCCTTCGAGCGTCGTGACGACCGTGGTGGCTTCCGCCGCGACGACCGCGGTGAGCGCGGCGGGCACCGCGGCAGCGACCGCCCGTTCAACCGCGACCGCCAGGGCGACCGTCCCGGCTTCCGCTCCGGCGGCCACGACCGCCCGTACGGCCGCCGTGACGACCACCGCGGTTCGTCCGGTTCGTCCTTCGGCCGCCGTGACGACAAGCCCCGCTGGAAGCGCAACGGCTGACGCCTGAACGTCCGTACGCGCCGTGGCCCCTGCCCTGACGGGTGGGGGCCACGGCGCTCTCGTTTCGGCCACAGGGTGACGCATGTCACGCCCGCCCCGAGGGAATTGCTGGGGGCATGACAGATGACGCCAAGGTGAGTGGGCTGTCGGACGAGGAACGGCTGGCCCAGCTCGGCTACACCCAGGTTCTGGCCCGCCGCATGTCGGCGTTCTCCAACTACGCGGTCTCCTTCACCATCATCTCGGTCCTCTCCGGCTGCCTGACCCTCTATCTCTTCGGCATGAACACGGGCGGCCCCGCCGTCATCACGTGGGGCTGGGTCGCCGTCGGCCTGATGACCCTCTTCGTCGGCCTGGCGATGGCCGAGATCTGCTCGGCGTACCCGACCTCGGCGGGCCTCTACTTCTGGGCGCACCGCCTGGCGCCGCCCCGTACGGCGGCCGCCTGGGCGTGGTTCACGGGCTGGTTCAACGTGCTGGGCCAGGTCGCGGTGACCGCCGGCATCGACTTCGGCGCCGCGTCCTTCCTGGGCGCGTACCTGAACCTGCAGTTCGACTTCGAGGTCACACCGGGCCGCACGATCCTCCTCTTCGCGGCCATCCTCGTCCTCCACGGCCTGCTGAACACCTTCGGCGTCCGCATCGTCGGCCTGCTGAACAGCGTCAGCGTCTGGTGGCACGTCCTCGGCGTCGCGGTCATCGTCGGCGCGCTGACCTTCGCCCCCGACCGGCACCAGTCGGCGTCGTTCGTCTTCGGCGAGTTCGTCAACAACACCGGCTGGGGCAGCGGCGTCTACGTCGTCCTGATCGGCCTGCTGATGGCCCAGTACACCTTCACCGGCTACGACGCCTCCGCCCACATGACGGAGGAGACGCACGACGCCTCGACGGCCGGCCCGAAGGGCATCGTCCGATCCATCTGGACGTCGTGGATCGCCGGTTTCGTCCTCCTCCTCGGCTTCACCTTCGCCATCCAGTCCTACGAGGGCGCCCTCGGCTCCCCGACCGGCGCGCCGCCCGCCCAGATCCTCCTGGACGCGCTCGGCGCCACCGCGGGCAAGCTGCTGCTCCTGGTCGTCATAGGGGCGCAGCTGTTCTGCGGGATGGCGTCGGTGACGGCCAACAGCCGCATGATCTACGCCTTCTCCCGCGACGGCGCGCTGCCCTTCTCCCACGTCTGGCACACCGTGAACCCGCGCACCCGCACGCCGGTCGCGGCGGTCTGGCTGGCGGCCCTGTCCGCGCTGGCCCTCGGCCTGCCGTACCTGATCAACGTCACGGCGTACGCGGCGGTGACGTCGATCGCCGTCATCGGCCTCTACATCGCCTACGTCATCCCGACCCTGCTGCGGGTCCGCAAGGGCGACGCCTTCGAGCGCGGGCCCTGGCACCTCGGCCGCTGGTCCCGGGCGATCGGCGTGGTCGCGGTGACGTGGGTCGGCGTCATCACGGTCCTGTTCATGCTGCCCCAGGTCTCCCCGGTCACCTGGGAGACCTTCAACTACGCGCCGATCGCCGTCCTGGTCGTCCTCGGCTTCGCGGCGACCTGGTGGCTGGCCTCGGCCCGCCACTGGTTCCTCAACCCCGACCACGCCCGCACCCGCGCCCGCGCGGCCGCCCGCGCGAACGCCCCCGAGCCGGTGGACCCGTAGGCCGGCGCTCCCACCGCCCCCGACGCGGCCGGACCCCGATACCCGATCGGCGTCCCGGCCGCGTCGGGCTATGCTCGGTGTGGCAACATCACGCAGCACCGCGTGGTACCCCCTGGGCCCTTAGCTCAATTGGCAGAGCAGTGGACTTTTAATCCATTGGTTGTGGGTTCGAGTCCCACAGGGCCTACGCGTTGGACCCCAGCTCACAGCAAGAATGAGTTGGGGTCCTGTCCGTTTT
>NZ_JBIDAU010000004.1:620709-644463 GCF_043202655.1 Streptomyces sp. NPDC048171 | reverse complement strand
AGATCCGATCAGGCCGGAGGTATCAACATATCTGGCGTTGACTTTTGGCACGCTGTTGAGTTCTCAAGGAACGGACGCTTCCTTTGTACTCACCCTCTCGGGCTTTCCTCCGGGCGCTTCCCTTCGGTCTTGCGTTTCCGACTCTATCAGATCTTTCCGACCCGATTTCCTCGGTGCTTTCCAGGTTCCCGCTTTCGCGTTTCCCTTTCCGGCGGTTCCGACTTTATCAGAAGTTTCGAGCCGGTCTGACCGGCCGTTCGTTTCCGATTTGATCGGGAGAGTGCTTCGTCGAATTCGAGATTCGGGAGGAAGCAAGCAGATTGTCACCGTGGCCCTCGGGGATGAACCCCGTCTACAGGCAACTGTTCGAATCTACCTCCCCGCTCGCTCCGTGTCAACGGCTCTTGCGGGAACGAAGAGGACACTAGCAGTTCACCAGGGCTCCATGCACATCAGGCGGCCGTGGGCACCGTGGCGCTGCGTTCGGCCTCGGCCACGTCGCCCGTGTCGCCTTCGCGTACCGCACGACGGCCCAGCACATAGACGTAGGCGAGGAAGGCCAGCTCGGCGACGACGCCGATGGTGATGCGGGCCCAGGTGGGCAGGCCGGACGGGGTGACGAAGCCTTCGATGGCGCCCGAGATGAAGAGGACCAGAGCGAGTCCGATGGCCATGCCGATGGCGGTGCGGCCCTCTTCGGCCAGGGCGATGCGCCGGCTGCGGGGTCCCGGGTCGATCAGGGTCCAGCCGAGGCGGAGTCCGGTGCCCGCGGCCACGAAGACCGCGGTCAGTTCGAGCAGGCCGTGGGGCAGGACGAGGCCCAGGAAGGTGTCGAGGCGCCCGGCCGACGACATCAGGCCGAATCCGACGCCGAGGTTCAGCATGTTCTGGAAGAGGACCCAGATGACGGGCAGGCCCAGGAAGACGCCCAGGATCAGGCAGAGGGCGGCGGCCCACGCGTTATTAGTCCAGACCTGCGCGGCGAAGGAGGCCGCGGGGTTGCTCGAGTAGTACGTCTCGTACTGACCGCCCGGGCGGGTCATCTCGCGCAGTTCGGCGGGCGCCGCGATGGTCGACTGAACTTCGGGGTGCGTGCCGATCCACCAGCCGAGGAGTGCCGCCACCGCGGTCGACAGGAGTGCGGTGGGGACCCACCAGTGCCGGGCCCGGTAGACGGCGGCCGGGAACTGCCGGGTGAGGAAGCGTGTGACATCGCGCCAGGAGGCCCGGCGGGTGCCGGTCACAGCACTGCGCGCGCGTGCCACCAATTGGCTCAGGCGTCCGGTCAACTGGGGATCCGGTGCGGTGGACTGGATCAGGGAGAGGTGAGTGGCGGTGCGCTGGTAGAGGGCGACGAGTTCGTCTGTCTCGGCACCGGTGAGTCGGCGCCGGCGCCGGAGCAGGGCGTCGAGGCGGTCCCACTCCGCGCGGTGGGCGGAGACGAAGACGTCGAGGTCCATCGGTGTGCCTGCTCCTCGGCTATCGTCAGCGGCTCGTCGTGGATCAGCTTGTCGTACTGCGGCGCGGTGCGTCCTCAGCTTGGCAGACTGGCGGGGACGGGGGGAGACGAGGGAAGGGCGGCGGGCGTGAGCGAGCTGGTGACGGGCGAGGCGGTGGCGCTGGAGCTGCGCCCCGCGAGGCTGCCCAGCAGGGCGTTGGCCGTGCTGCTCGACCTTGCGGTGGCCGTGGCCGTCTACATAGCGGTCACCATCGCCCTGGTGGCCTCCACCGCCTCTTTGGACATGGCGGCGCAGACCGCGCTGTCGATCGCCGTCTTCGTACTCGTCCTGGTGGGTGGGCCGATCGCCGTCGAGACGCTCAGCCATGGACGGTCGCTCGGGAAGATGGCGTGCGGGCTGCGGGTGGTGCGGGACGACGGCGGGCCGATCCGGTTCCGGCACGCGCTGGTGCGGGGCCTGATCGGGGTGATCGAGATCCTCATGACGTTCGGGGTGGTCGCCTGTATCGCCTCGCTGGTGTCGGCGCGGGGGCGTCGGCTCGGAGACGTGTTCGCGGGCACCCTGGTCGTGCGGGAGCGGGTGCCGGTCGCGTCCGCGGGGTTCATGCCGCCGCCTCCGCCCTGGCTGACCGGGCGTTTCTCGGAGCTCGACCTGTCCGCGGTACCCGACGAGCTCTGGCTCGCCGTCCGTCAGTACCTGACGCGGATGGGGCAGCTCGATGCCCGCGTCGGCTGGGCCATGGCGGAGCGGCTCGCCGCGGACGTGGCGGCTCGGACGGGCACCCCGGTGCCGCGGGAGGTTCCGCCGCCCGCCTATCTCGCGGCCGTGTTGCAGGAACGGCAGGCTCGGGAGGCGCGGCGGGCGTTCGGGGGTGCGGCCCTGGGTGCGGATCCGGTGGCCACGGCATCGCCGCTGCCTCCCGTCCCTCCTGTAGCTCCTCCTGTAGCTCCCGCAGCTCCGGTCGCCCCTGCCCCTCCCCCGCCGAGTTCCTCCGCCGCGCCCACGGCTGCGCCGTCGGACGGGCGGCCCGGTTCCGGGACCGGGTTCGTGCCGCCCGCGTAGCTTCACGGGAACGCGGACGGCGGTGACTCCAGGTCCTCCAGCTCGATGCCGGGGGCCGCGAGCACCACGTCGCCGGCGATGTGCACGGCGTGCTGCTCGCCGGTGTCCAGGGCTGTGACCTGGTATTCGTCCACGGTGAGGGGGCCGTTGTCAGTGGCGTGTGCTTCTCTCTTCAGCAAGGCCCAGGACTGGTCCACGGTGCGGGGGGCGAGGACCGGGTCCGTGAGGGCGACCAGGCGCAGGCGTGTGGCTGATCCGGAGGGGGTGAGGCGCAGGAGACGGGTGACGGCGACGAGGAAGGCCGGGGAGCTGCCGGTGAAGGCGTGGGCGCGCACATTGCCTTCTGTGGCGTGGACTCCGGTGGGGTCGGTACGGACCCAGGTGATGCCGTCGATGGCCGCGCCGCGTACCTGCCAGTCGGCGGCGTGGAGTTCGAGGCGGATGGGGCGGCCGAGTTCGTCGAGGGCCAGGTCGACGGAGCCTTGGTGGTCTCCGGCGGGCGTGGTCAGCCGGGAGACGTAGCGCCAGCCGGAGGGTCCGGGGGCGCACTGGAAGTGCTCTTCTGCGAGGGGGGTGTGGTCATGCGGATCGTGGAGCGAATAGCGGCCGCGGGGCATGGTGGTCCTGGAGGGGTGACGGGCTGCTGTTCCGGCCGCTGAGGCGCCAACGGGGCAGGCCCCCGGCACGGGGGTGCGGGGGCCTGTCTCGGAGGAGCCGTCAGGGCTCAGTAGCGGTAGTGGTCCGCCTTGTAGGGGCCCTCGACCTTGACGCCGATGTACTCGGCCTGCTCCGGGCGGAGCGTGGTCAGCTTGACGCCGAGGGAGTCGAGGTGGAGGCGGGCGACCTTCTCGTCCAGGTGCTTGGGCAGCACGTACACGTCGGTCGGGTACTCGTCGGGCTTGGTGAACAGCTCGATCTGGGCCAGCGTCTGGTCCGCGAACGAGTTGGACATGACGAACGACGGGTGGCCGGTCGCGTTGCCCAGGTTCAGCAGGCGGCCCTCGGAGAGGACGATGAGGACCTTGCCGTCGGGGAAGGTCCAGGTGTGGACCTGCGGCTTGACCTCGTCCTTGACGATGCCGGGGATCTGGGCGAGACCGGCCATGTCGATCTCGTTGTCGAAGTGGCCGATGTTGCCCACGATGGCCTGGTGCTTCATCTTGGCCATGTCCGCGGCCATGATGATGTCCTTGTTGCCGGTCGTGGTGACGAAGATGTCGGCCTGCTCCACCACGTCGTCGAGCGTCGCGACCTGATAGCCGTCCATCGCCGCCTGGAGGGCGCAGATCGGGTCGATCTCGGTGATGATCACCCGGGCGCCCTGGCCGCGCAGGGACTCCGCGCAGCCCTTGCCGACGTCGCCGTAGCCGCAGACGACGGCGGTCTTGCCGCCGATCAGGACGTCGGTGGCGCGGTTGATGCCGTCGATCAGGGAGTGGCGGCAGCCGTACTTGTTGTCGAACTTCGACTTCGTCACGGCGTCGTTGACGTTGATGGCCGGGAACAGCAGGGTGCCGTCGCGGTGCATCTCGTACAGGCGGTGGACGCCGGTCGTGGTCTCCTCGGTCACGCCGCGGATCTCGGACGCCAGCTGGGTCCACTTCTGCGGGCTCTCGCTCACCGTGCGGGTGAGGAGTTCGAGGATGACGCGGTGCTCGTCGGACTCTGCGGTGTCGGGCGAGGGGACCTTGCCGTCCTTCTCGTACTCGACGCCCTTGTGGACGAGGAGGGTGGCGTCACCGCCGTCGTCCAGGATCATGTTCGGGCCGCCGGTGGGGGTGTTCGGCCAGGTCAGCGCCTGCTCCGTGCACCACCAGTACTCCTCCAGAGTCTCGCCCTTCCAGGCGAAGACCGGGACGCCCTGGGGGTTGTCCGGGGTGCCGTTCGGGCCGACGGCGATGGCGGCGGCCGCGTGGTCCTGGGTGGAGAAGATGTTGCAGGAGGCCCAGCGGACGTCGGCGCCGAGGGCGACGAGGGTCTCGATGAGCACGGCGGTCTGCACGGTCATGTGCAGGGAGCCGGTGACACGGGCGCCGGCGAGGGGCTGGGCCTCGGCGTACTCCTTGCGGATCGCCATCAGGCCCGGCATCTCGTGCTCGGCGAGGGTGATCTCCTTGCGGCCGAACGCGGCCAGGGAGAGGTCGGCGACCTTGAAGTCCTGTCGGTTGTCGACAGTCGTCATTACGGGCTGCTCCTCGGGTTGGGTCGAGGTGGGTACGGCTGACCTGCGCGGCGGCGGACACAGGGGTGTCCCGGAAGAGGACACAGGCATGCCCGCGTACGCGCAGCGCAGTCCGTCGGAGGCCCTCTCTCCCTCGGCCGGTCCGTCCTGGACCGCCCGACCGCCATCAGCAGCGACGTCTGGCTCCACCCCAAGCTACACCGCGGGCGCCCGCGGTCCCCAGTCCGCCTCCGAACACTTCCGGACGTTCACGAGGGCGCGGGCGTCCGTGGGCGTCAGTGGGCGTCGGGCGGTGTGGCCGGGCCGCCGGGGGTGGCCTCGGGGTCCGGGCCCTTGGCGGCCTCGGACTCGCTGTAGATGTCGGGCTCCAGGTAGATGACGCGGGCGATCGGGACGGCCTCGCGGATGCGGGACTCGGCGGCGTCGATCGCGGAGGCGATCTCGGTGGCCGTGCCGTCGTGGCGGACGGCGATCTTGGCGGCGACCAGCAGTTCCTCGGGGCCGAGGTGGAGGGTGCGCATGTGGATGACGCCGGTGACGGTGTCGCCGGCGACGATCGCGGCCTCGATCTGCTGGACCGCCTCGGTGCCGGCCGCCTCACCGAGCAGCAGGGACTTGGTCTCGACGGCCAGGACCAGCGCGATCAGGACGAGCAGCACGCCGATGCAGAGGGTGCCGATGCCGTCCCAGACGCCGTCACCGGTGAGGAGGGCGAGGCCGACGCCGCCGAGGGCGAGGACCAGGCCGACGAGGGCGCCGAGGTCCTCCAGGAGGACGACCGGCAGCTCGGGGGCCTTGGCGTGGCGGACGAACTCCTTCCAGGACTTCTTCCCGCGCAGGGCGTTGGACTCCTTGATGGCGGTCCGGAAGGAGAAGGTCTCGGCGATGATCGCGAAGACCAGCACGCCGACCGGCCAGTACCAGTGCTCGATCTCGTGCGGGTGCTTGATCTTCTCGTAGCCCTCGTACAGGGCGAACATGCCACCGAGCGAGAAGAGCACGATGGAGACGAGGAAAGCGTAGATGTAGCGCTCGCGGCCGTAGCCGAAGGGGTGTTGGGGGGTGGCCTCGCGCTGGGCGCGCTTGCCGCCGAGGAGCAGGAGTCCCTGGTTGCCGGAGTCGGCGAGGGAGTGCACGGACTCGGCGAGCATCGACGACGATCCACTGAAGAGGAACGCCACGAATTTCGCTACCGCGATCGAGAGGTTGGCGAGCAGTGCCGCCACGATCGCCTTGGTTCCGCCTGACGCGCTCATGTGGTCGCGTTGTCCCTTCGCCTTCGTCTGCGTCCGTACGCCGGTGGGGGCGCGGCCGGTGAACGGCTTTGCCCCTCCTTTGCGGTGCGCCATTGTTGCAGCCCGCGCGAGCCCCGACGTGCCGGATGCCCCTTCGTCCGCCCCTCAGACGTGCGTCAGACGAGCACGGTGGCGCGGAAGAGCGTGCCCGTTCCGGACACTTCGGCCTTTTCGCCCGCGGCGACGAACACCGACTGGCCCGGGGTGAGTTCGTGTTCGCCGGCTCGCACGGTGCCCGCGGTGCAGAGCAGGATCTGCGGGGTGGGCAGGGTGAGGTCGTGGGCGCCGGTGCCCTCGGGCAGGACGTGGCGGGACAGGCGGAACTCGTCGATCGGGGTCTCGTAGACCTCTTCGCCGTCCGGGGACGCCTCCGGGCGCAGCACGCCGGGGTCGCCGGCCTCGAAGCGGACGATGCGCAGCAGTTCGGGGACGTCGACGTGCTTGGGGGTGAGGCCGCAGCGCAGGACGTTGTCGGAGTTGGCCATGATCTCGACGCCGAGGCCGTTCAGGTAGGCGTGCGGGATTCCGGCGCCGAGGTACAGGGCCTCGCCGGGCTGGAGCCGGACGTGGTTGAGGAGCATCGCGGCGAGGACGCCGGGGTCGCCCGGGTAGTGGTGGGCGATGTCGGCGTACGGGGCGTAGGCGCCGCCGAGGCGGTCGCAGGCGGCCGCGACCTCGGCGACCGTGTGGGCCATCTCCTCGGGGTCGGCGGTGAGGACGACGGTGAGGACCTCGCGCAGGGCGGCGTCCTCGGGGTGGGCCCGCAGCAGGTCGACGTACGGCTTGAGGGAGGCGACGCCGAGGCCGTCGAGCAGGTCGGCCGTCTCGGTCGGCGGGCGGAAGCCGCACAGGCCGTCGAACTCGGTCAGGGCGCAGATCAGTTCGGGCTTGTGGTTGGCGTCCTTGTAGTTGCGGTGCGGGGCGTCCAGGGGGACGCCCCGGCGCTCCTCGTCCTCGTAACCGGCCCTGGCCTGGGCGAGGTCGGGGTGGACCTGGAGGGAGAGCGGGGCGCCGGCGGCGAGGAGCTTGAGGAGGAAGGGCAGCCGGGGGCCGAACTTCGCCACGGAGGCGGCGCCGAGTTCCTTCTCGGGGGCGGCGTCGACGACCTCGGCGAGCGTGCCCCGGCCGGTGCGGGAGGGGGCGCCGGGGTGGGCGCCCATCCACATCTCCGCCTGCGGTTCGCCGGTCGGCTCGGTCCCGAGCAGGGCCGGGATCGCGGTGGTGGAACCCCAGGCGTAGGGGCGGACGGTGTTGTCGAGGCGGTCCATGGGCTCTCTCTGCCGGTGCGTGATCTGTGCGTGCGGTGCGTTCCCGATGGTGCGTACGGGATCAGGCGCCCGAGGCGAGCGCCAGGTAAACGGCGGCGAAATCCGTGATGGCGATCAGTTCGGCGAGGGTCTCCAGTTCGCCGCCCGCTTCCGGCTCCAGTTCGCTCATCGGCGTGTCGTGGCTGAGGGCCAGTTCACGGGCGTTGGGGGCGGCGGTGAGGCCCCCGCTGGGGCGGTCGCGCAGGAGCACCACGCGCGCGTGCAGGGCTGGTGCCTCCTCGACGCGGTCGCGGAAGAAGTCGTCGGGGTCGGCGCCGGCGGCGAGGCGTCCGGCGAGCAGGGCGGTGTGCGCGGCGAGCGCCTCGGGCAGGTCGGCGACGACGGCCGGGGTGCCGGACAGTTCGGCGAGCGCGGCGGCGAATCGGCGGCCGGCGGGACCGGCGGAGGTGCCCTCGGTCCAGATCACCGGGAGGGAGTCGGCCAGCTCGGCCGCCAGGGTCTTGGCGGGGTTGCTGTACGTCACGATGGCGGGCCCGCAGCGTTCGGCGATGCGGTCGAGGCGGTCGGCGATCTTCTCGACGGCCTCGGGCGGTGCGTCGAGCAGGGCGGTGCGGTCGAGGAGTACGAGCAGCGGCGTGAGCAGCGCCCACAGGACTCCGGGGGCGGCACCGGCGAGGGGCTCGTCCTGGTCGTACGGGGCGGTCGCCATCGGGATGAACAGGCCGTGCGCGGCGTTCACCGACTCGCTGAGCGGGCAGCCGGCGGGGGCGACGGCGACGACCGTGCAGCCCCGGCGGTAGGCCTGTTCGGCGAGCAGGGAGAGGCCCGGCTCGGTGCCGTCGGGGGTGGCGATCAGCAGGAGGTCCACGGAGCCGGCCCAGCCGGGCAGTTCCCAGCGCAGGGCGCCCGCGGCGGGGGCGACGCCGGTGGGGGCGAGGCGCGTGACGGGGCTGCCTGCGCCGGCCAGGGTGCCGAGGAGGTCGGCGGCGTGGGTGGCGGCGGCGCCGGGCCCGGCGATCAGGACCGCGCGGGGGCGGCCGTCGGGCTTGAGGTTGCCGACTCCGGCCTCGGCGGCGTGCCGGGCGGCGGTGCGTACGCGGGCACCGGCCTCGGCGGCGCCGCGCAGCAGGCCGCGGTGGTCGGCCCCGGTGAGGCGCTCCGGGGTGTCGAGGAGCGATTCGTCGAGCATGGCGGCAGGTCTCCGATCGCCGGGGCGTTCGTTCGGTTGCGCGGGGTCGCCGAGTGGCCGGGGTGCCGGGTCGCTTCGCCGTCGGTCAGGCGGGGCGGCGGGCCTCGTCGACGAGGAGGACGGGGATGCCGTCGCGCACCGGGTAGGCCAGGCCGCAGTCCTGGCCGGTGCAGATCAGTTCCGCGTCCTGCTCCTTGAGGGGGGCGTGGCAGGCGGGGCAGGCGAGGATCTCCAGGAGGCCGGCTTCGAGCGGCATGAGGGTTCCCTTCGGGGCGGGTCTGCGTGTGTGGATGTGCTGGTCAGGGTACCGCCGGTGGGGGCGTGGTGGGGGTCGGCGGTGAGGGCGCCGTCCGCTGCGGCCCCGCCAGGGAGCTCCGCCCCCTGGACCCCCGGCCTGTGCGCCCACCCACCACCAGACTCGGTGAGCTGGATGGCCGGCCAAGGACCCGGGAGCAAGGCTTGACCCTCGCCCGATTCGGAGCCGGAGGCCGCCCGGCGACGGAAGCTCAGCCCCTGATGATCGCCAGGGCCTCGTCCCTGACCTTCGTCATCGTCGCCTCGTCGCGGGCCTCCGCGTTCAGGCGGAGCAGGGGCTCGGTGTTGGAGGGGCGGACGTTGAACCACCAGTCGGCCGACGTGACGGTGAGGCCGTCGAGGTCGTCGAGGGTGATGTCGTCGCGGCCCTCGTACGCGGTCCTGATCGCGGCGAGGCGGTCCGCCTGGTCGGCGACGGTGGAGTTGATCTCGCCGGAGCCGGCGTAGCGGTCGTACTCGGCGACGAGGGCGGACAGCGGGCCCTGCTGAGAGCCGAGGGCGGCGAGGACGTGGAGGGCGGCCAGCATGCCCGTGTCGGCGTTCCAGAAGTCGCGGAAGTAGTAGTGCGCGGAGTGCTCGCCGCCGAAGATGGCGCCGGTGCGGGCCATCTCGGCCTTGATGAAGGAGTGGCCCACGCGCGTGCGTACCGGCGTGCCGCCGTTCTCCTCGACGACCTCCGGGACGGACCAGGAGGTGATCAGGTTGTGGATGACCATGCCCCGGCCGCCGTTGCGGGCGAGTTCGCGGGCGGCCACGAGGGCGGTGACCGCGGACGGGGAGACCGGGTTGCCGTCCTGGTCGACGACGAAGCAGCGGTCGGCGTCGCCGTCGAAGGCGAGGCCGAGGTCGGCGCCCTCCTCGCGGACGCGCTTCTGGAGGTCGACGAGGTTGGCCGGGTCGAGCGGGTTGGCCTCGTGGTTGGGGAAGGTGCCGTCCAGTTCGAAGTACATCGGCACGAGGTCGAGGGGGAGCCCGGCGAAGACCGAGGGGACGGTGTGGCCGCCCATGCCGTTGCCCGCGTCGACGACGACCTTCAGGGGGCGGATGGCGGTGAGGTCGACCAGGGAGCGCAGGTGGGCGGCGTAGTCGGCGAGGGTGTCGCGCCGGGTGACGGTGCCCGGCCGGGACGCCGGTTCCGGGGCGCCGGTGTCGCTCCAGCGCTCCACCAGGGCGCGGATCTCGGCGAGGCCGGTGTCCTGGCCGACCGGTGCGGCGCCCGCGCGGCACAGCTTGATGCCGTTGTAGCGGGCCGGGTTGTGCGAGGCCGTGAACATGGCGCCCGGCAGGTCCAGCGCGCCGGAGGCGTAGTACAGCTGGTCGGTGGAGCACAGGCCGATCTCGGTCACGTCGGCGCCACGGGCCGCCGCGCCGCGTGCGAAGGCACCGGAGAGGCCCGGCGACGAGGGCCGCATGTCGTGCCCGACGACGACGGCGTCCGCTCCGGTCAGCTCGACGAAGGCCGCGCCGAACAGCTCGGCCAGCGACTCGTCCCACTGGTCGGGTACGACACCGCGCACGTCGTACGCCTTCACGATCTGCGACAGATCAGCAGCCACGGCCAACCTTCCTGAAAGTCCCGTCGGTGTGCACAAACTACCCGCACCCGCCGACCGGCCGTCGCGCGGTTCCCGAAGGTCAGGGCAGCATCCAGCCCAGGACGACCGTGGACTGGCCGACCACGATCAGGCACATCACCAGCAGCAGGCCGAGGCTCCAGGGCAGGACCTTGCGCAGCAGGTCGCCCTCGCGGCCCGCCAGTCCGACGGCCGCGCAGGCGATGGTGAGGTTCTGCGGGGAGATCATCTTGCCGAGGACACCGCCGGAGCTGTTGGCGGCGGCGAGCAGCTCCGGAGAGAGGCCGGACTCCCGCGCGGCGGTCACCTGGAGAGCGCCGAAGAGCGCGTTGGCCGAGGTGTCGGAGCCGGAGACGGCCACGCCGAACCAGCCGAGGACTGGGGAGAGGAAGGCGAGCCCGGCGCCCGCCGCGGCGACGAAGTGGCCGATGGTGGCGGCCTGCCCGGAGAGGTTCATGACGTAGGCGAGGGCCAGGACCGAGGTGACGGTGAGGATCGCGAACCGCAGTTCGTGGACGGTCGCGAGCCATTCCTTGACCGCCACGCGCGCGTGCACGCCGAGGACGACGGCCGTGACCAGCCCGGCGAGCAGGACGAGCGTGCCGCCGGTGGAGACGATCGGCCAGGAGAAGACGTTGCCGCCCACCGGGTTGCCCTCGGGGTCGGCCACGTCCAGGAACGGCCAGTCGTAGGTCTGGGTCGCCCGGGCCAGCCAGTCCTTGACCGCCGGGATCTGCGCGACGGAGAAGACGGCGACGATCAGGGCGTAGGGGGCGTAGGCGCGCAGCACCTCCCGGCGGGAGTCCTCCTCGTCCAGTTCCTCGCTGCGGGCGCCGGTCAGGACGGCCGCCCGGACGGGTTCGGCGGCGGGCCTGCGGGAGTGCGGTACGGCGACCAGGGCGCCGGCCCCGACCAGGGCGGCGACGATGTCGGCGAGCTGGACGGAGATGTAGTTGGAGGCGACGAACTGGGCGACGGCGAAGGCGACTCCGCAGGCCATCGCGGGCACCCAGGTCTCGCGCAGTCCGCGCCGCCCGTCCACCAGGCCGACCAGCAGCAGCGGGACGATCAGGGCGAGCAGCGGGGTCTGGCGGCCGACGACGGAGGCGACGTCGTCCAGGGGCAGCCCGGTGACCTGGGCCAGCGTCACCACGGGGGTGCCCATCGCGCCGAAGGCGACCGGCGCGGTGTTGGCGACCAGCGACACGACCGCCGCGCGGACCGGGTCGAAGCCGAGCGCGACGAGCATGACCGAGCAGATCGCGACGGGCGCTCCGAAGCCGGCCAGGGCCTCCAGCAGGGCGCCGAAGCAGAAGGCGACCACGAGGGCCTGGATGCGGGGGTCGTCGGACAGCCGCCCGAAGGAGCGGCGCAGGATGTCGAAGTGCCGGGTGCGGACGGTCATCCGGTAGACCCACAGGGCGTTCACGACGATCCACAGGATGGGGAAGAGGCCGAAAACGGCCCCCTGGACGGCGCTGGAGGCCGTCTGGTCCAGCGGCATGCCGTACGCCAGCCACGCCACGAGGACGGCCGCCAGGAGACCGGTGAGGCCCGCCAGGTGCGCCTTCATGCGGACGCCGCCCAGCAGGACGAGGACGATCACCAGGGGCAGGGCCGCCACCAGGGCGGACAGGCCGAGTGAACCGGCGACGGGTTCCAGTTCCTGCACGTACACGGGCGCCTCCCCGGATTCCGCAATGCGAAAGCGTTTTCTCGCGGCTTCCGGAATGGTCGTGTCCGCGACAAGGCGACGTCAATGGGTGTGCAGCAACGGATGTGACGGGAGATGCGGAAGCGGGGTGGCTCAGTTGTCCGGCGAGCGCAGCACGCGGAGATGGCCGCGGCGCGCGACCTCCATCGGGTCGGCCGTGCGCCCGCCGCCCCCGGCCTCGGCCGCGCGCTCCTGGGGACGGGCCGCCTCGCGCACCGCGTTGGCAAGCGCTTCCAGGTCGTCGCCGCTGGGGCGGGCCGGGGCCGACCCGTCGAGCAGGCGGACGACCTCCCAGCCGCGCGGGGCGGTGAGGCGCTCGGAGTGCTCGGCACACAGGTCGTAGCAGTGGGGTTCGGCGTAGGTGGCGAGCGGGCCGAGGACCGCGGTCGAGTCGGCGTAGACGTACGTCAGCGTCGCGACGGCGGGACGGCCGCAGGCGGTGCGCGAACAGCGACGTACAGGGCTCACGATGTTGGACGGTACCGCACTCTTGAGCGGGCCGCGACGACTCTCCACCAGGTCACACCCCCGTGTCGTGGCGTGAAACGCCCTACGAGCCCCTCTCAACACACCCCCGTGACCTGCGCGGACGGCGGCTTCCGGGCCGCGGGACCACCTGGGAAGCGGTCACGACCTGACACAAACAGCGACATTTGCCTTGAGTTCCACGGTCGCGGAGAGATACGGAATCGAGCCCAACCTTGGCTGGAATGGTCATCCGGCGACAAGCCGCGTCTCGGGCCCCGGCGCTGTCCGGTCCGCGTGTGCGGCGGGGCGCGCGACCTCGGCGGGGACTACCCTTCACCAGTGATGGACAACCCCGTGACGCCCCGTGATGCCGGTCGCCCAGGGCCCCGCCGTCGTGATCGCCACGGCCGGGGCATGCGCGGTCCGGTGGCACCCCCGCAGGTGCCGCTCGCCGCGAGCCGCGGCGAGGTGTTCGCGGACCTCGTGCAGGACTCCGTGGAGCGCCTGGAGCGGCGGTGGCCGCAACTCGCCGACATCGATTTCCTCGTCCTCGACGTGCCCCGGCTGGACGGGCCCGAGGAGATGTGGAACGACGAGGCGGTCCCGCTCGGCGGCACGGTGCCCTCGCGTGAGGGCAGGCGGGGGCGGGTGGTCGTGTACCGGCGGCCGGTGGAGATCCGGACCAAGGGCCGGGACGAACGGGCGGCACTGGTGCACGAGGTCGTCGTGGAACAGGTCGCCGAACTGCTGGGCCTGACGCCGGAGACGGTGGATCCGCGGTACGGGGAGGACTGAGGGCGCGGGGCGCCTTCCCCCTCCCCGGTCGCGCGTTCTTACTTCTGCAGCACCGAGAGGTCTTCCTCCGCGTTCGGCACCGAGACCGTGCCCCGGTCGTCGGGGAGGGTCTGGACGGTGAAGGACGCCACGTCGTCGTCCGCGACGGTCAGGGTGCGCGACGCGTGGATCGGACCCCCGGAGACCGTCTCGACGGTGAGTGCGTAGCCGCCCTTGAGGCCGGCGGGGACGGGCGCCTCGACGTTCTGAGTGGTGCCGGCCTTGACCGTGTACGTCTTGGTCGCGGTCGTGCCGCCCTCCGTGCCCGCCGACGCCGTCACCTTCACCTCGGCGCCCTCGCCGGGGGCGGTCAGGGCCAGGGTCGTGCCCTTGGCCCGGTTGTCGGCGGCCGTCGCGCGCGCTCCGACCGGGTCGGTCGCCGGGATGAACGCCGACTCCTGCTCACCGCCCTTGCCCCGTACGACCCGGACCGCGGCCACCACCGGCACGGCCCCGTCCGTCGGCGTCAGCACCAGCGAACCCGCCTCGCCGCGCGTGACCTCGCCGAGGTCCACGCCCGTCGTCATGCCGGCCTTGACGTGCACCGTCTCGTGTCCGGCGGGGGTGATCAGCCCCGACGGCGAGGCGAGCCGCACCTTCAGGTCGGCGTCGGTGCCACCGGGGGTGAACAGCACGAGGCGGACGGCGGTCGCGTCCTTCGGGATGCCCGGCAGGACCAGGTCGCCCGCCGGGTCCGCGGCCGCGGTCAGCCAGTCGCCGCCGGTCTTGTCGTCCAGGGCCTGCACCGCGGCCCCGACGCGCCCGCTGCGCACCCCGACGTGGACGGTCACGTCGGTCTCCTTCACGTCGGCGAGCGTGGACAGCAGCAGGGACTCGGTGCCGTGCGGCGGCACCGTGACGCCCTCCCCCACCGTGGACTTGAGGGCTCCGTCCTTGCCGTAGAGCTCGATGTCGACGACGGCGGCCGAGTCGTCGGGGTTCGTCAGGTGGACGTAGTCGGTCCGGCCGGCCGCCGTGCTGGCGCCGGGGAACCAGAACTCCGTGTCCGGGGCCGTGCAGTTGACGCCCTGGAGGCCGCGGCCCGTCCCGGCGGCGACCTCCGTGGTCTGCTGCACCGTCCAGCCGGGGGCCTGACCGCCCTCGGCGGTACCGATCAGCGCGGGCGTGTCGGAGCCGGAGGTCGTGCCGGTGGCCGGGGTGCCGGGCTCCTTGGGCTCGACGGGCGGCTTCGCGGCCTTCTCGTCGTCCTTCTTCCCGTCCCCGGCCTCGTCGCCCCGTGCCCCGGTGGTGAGCGCCGCCTTTCCCTTCTCGTCGGCGCCCTTCGTGACCGGGGTGAACGAGGTGTACTGGGTCTCGGCGAGGTCGGAGGTGCTGGGCGCCGGGCAGAGCAGGCTGGTGCGCTCCACGGGCAGCCGGGCGGCCGGCGCGGCGGTGTCGGTGCCGGAGCCGTCCGGGCTGGAGACCGCCGCGAATCCGGTGACGGCGGCGAGCGCGGCCGCGCAGGCGATGAGGGACAGGGTCGTGCGCTTCACTGCTGGCTCCCGTCGGGACGCTCACTGCCCGTGCCGTGGGGGTGGTGGGGCTGGGAGGGGTCGTACGGCGTGTCGTAGCCGCCCTGGCCGTACGCCTGGTCGTAGGCGGGGTCGTACCCGCCCTCCTGGGGCCGGCCCTGCGCCTGCTCGCCGTAGCCGTAGGGGGCGTACTGGTCCGGCTCGTACGGGGCGCCGCGGCCGTCCTGGTAGGCGTCCGCGGGGTAGGGCTCCGGCTGGTACGGATCGCCCTGCTGGTACGGCTGCTGCGCGTACGCGCCCTGGTCGTACTGCTGCTGGGCGCCGCCCTGGTACTGCTCCTGGCCGTAGGCGTCGTAGGTGCCGTACTCGGTCTGGTACCCCGCCGAGTCCCACTCGCCGTACGCCGGCTGCTGCGGGACCGGCGCCGGCGGGACCGGCGCCGGGGGCATCGGTGGCGCCGTGGGCGGTTCGGGCACCTCGGGGGCGCCGTCCACCGGTGCGGCCGGCGGCTCCGTGTCCGTCCCGGCCTCGGCCTCCGCCTCCGCCTGGGCGCGCAGTCGCCGTGCCCGGCGACCTTCGCCCTCCAGGGCCTCGGCGGGGATCAGCGGTTCCTCGGGCAGGTCGTCGTCGACGTCGCGGCGCCTGCCGGGCAGCGCGAGGACGACCAGGACCACGGCGAGCAGGCCCTGGGCCCACAGCCAGACGGTGTGGGTGAACGGGTCGTCGTAGGTGACGTCCAGCCTGCCGCCGGAGGCGGGGAGTTCGAAGCCCTGGGCCCAGCCGTCGACCGTGGTGCGGCTGAGCGGCTTGCCGTCCAGGGTGGCGGTCCAGCCCTCGGCCGCGGAGTCGGCGAGGCGCAGCACACGGCCGTCGGGACCCGGTTCGATGTCGGTGTGGATGTCGACCGGTCCGGCCGCCACGGGCTGGGGTTCGCCGGTTGCGGAGTCGCCGCCCGACACGATGGTCGCGCGCGCGACCTCCTGGTCCACCCGCCACAGTCCGCTGCCGTCCTGCTGGCTCAGCCTGCTCAGGCCGGGGGTGGCGTCCAGGACCCGGGTGACCTCGCGGGGCGCGCCCTTGTGCACGAGCACGTAGCGCACGGCGAAGCCGCCGAGCTGGTCCGCCTGGTCCGCGCCGGAGCCGGCCACCAGGTTGGCGACGATCTTGTCGAGGGTGCTGTTCTCGCCGTCCCCGGCGGCCAGTTCGCCGTCGCCGAGGCGGGCTCCGGAGCCGCGGACCAGCATGTATCCCACGTGGGAGGTGGAGTCGCTGTCGAGGACGAGGGTGCGGGCCTGGTCGCGGGTGCGGCTCTCCTCGGCGACGAACGCGGGCACCTGTGCGGGGTCGCGTCGCCCGACGGGGCCGTCGGCGCCCCCGATCATCCACCCGGTGGCGGCGATCAGCGGGCCGACTGCCGAGGCGAGGGCAATCAGCGCGGCAACGGGCTGCCGCCAGCCGAAGCTCTGCTCGGCGACGCGGGAGCGGGCTCCGTCGGCACCGAGGGTCGCGGCGGCCAGCAGGGCGATGCCGTAGACGAGGGTGGCGGGGCCGGCCCAGGTGGAGCGGTTGGAGAGGACCGCGAAGACGAAGCCGGCCAGGGCCACCGCCCACGCGGCCCGGATGCCCAACTGCCGCTCGGAGCGCAGCAGGGCGGCCAGCGCGGCCGCCACGATGCCGACGAGGACCAGCCCGCCGACCGTCCCGGGGCCGCCGGGGCTCGCGCCGAGCAGGTCGAGGGCGGAGGCGGCCGACGAGCCGTAGTCCAGTCCGGCCTCGTCGAAGAAGCCGAAGGGCAGCAGCGACAGCGACCAGGGCGCGAGCAGCAGCAAGGGGGTGCCGAGCTGGGCGAGGAAGCGCAGGCCGTACGCCGTGATCTCGGCGCGGCGCAGGGCCAGGACGCCGAGGCCGAGGAGGAGCGCGAGCGGCCACACGACGGGCGTGAAGGCGGTGGTGACCGTCAGCAGCAGCGCGTACGCCCAGGTGGCGCGCCAGCTGCCGCGGGCACCGGACGTGCTCGTCAGGCCGGCCGCCGCGACGCCCGCGCGGGCGATGAGCGGCAGCAGTACGGCGAGGACGGCGGTACCGATGCGGCCGCCGGCGAGGGCGCCGGTGGCGGCGGGCAGGAAGGCGTAGGCGACGGCCGCCCAGGCGCGCAGCAGCCGGGACATGACCAGCGGTCGGGACGCGAAGTACGCGGTGGCGCCGGCCAGGGGCACCGAGCCGACCAGCAGCAGGGTGACGGCGGCGCCGGTCGAGCCGAGCAGCGCGGAGGACAGGGCCGCCAGGACCGCGAGGTAGGGCGGGGCGGAGGCGGTGCCGCCGGTGCCGACGGTGTGCCAGGCGTCCGCGTAGCGCGACCACAGCTCACCGGCGTCGGCCGGGGCGGGCAGCAGCGCGCCGCCCGCGAGGGCGCCGCCGCCGAGGAGGGCGCGGCAGGCGGCCAGGGAGGCGAGCAGCAGGATCAGGAAGAGCACCGGTCCCGGCTTGCGGGCGATGCGCTTGAGGCGGGCGAACTGCTCGATCTCCAGGAAGTCGGCGTCGTCGCCGCCCGGTCCGGACTCGATGCCGCCGCCGTGCCGTCCGGCGCCCGCGGCGGTCTCGGCCTCGGAGCTGCCGAGGAGGTTGCCCGCGACCTGTTCGACGGTGACGCGGATGGTCGCGCCGGGGGGCGGGAACAGGGGCCGCAGTTCGTCCTTCTCGACCTGCGGGCTGCCGCGTTCACGCCGGGCGGCGATGATGCGCTCGGGGCGCAGCAGTACGCCCAGCAGGCCCCGGATCTCGTCGAGTGCCTGCCCGGGCACCTTGCCGACGAGGTAGGCGAGGGTGCGCAGCAGCGTGCCGAGGACGATGCGCAGCAGCACCCAGGGCAGGGCGGCCGTACGGACGTTGACGAGGAGGGTGTGGACGGCGCCGGCCTTGTCCACCTTGTGCGGGGAGGCTGTGGTGCGGCCCGCGCAGTCGACGGCGCGGCGCTCGCGGGAGGCCGCCTCGGCGTGGCGGACGACCGCCTCGGGGGCGATGAGGACGCGCAGTCCGGCGGCGTGCGCGCGCCAGCACAGGTCGACGTCGTCGCGCATCAGGGGCAGCCGGCGGTCGAACCCGCCGAGCCGCTCGAAGACATCACGCCGGATCAGCATGCCGGCGGTGGACACCGACAGGACGGGCCGGACGTGGTCGTGCTGTCCCTGGTCCTGTTCGCGGCGGTCCAGGCCGGTCCAGCGGCGGCCGGAGTTGGCGATGGAGACGCCGACCTCCAGCAGTTGCCTGCGGTCGTACCAGCCGCGGAGCTTGGGGCCGACGACGGCGACGTCGTCACGGCCGAGTTCGTACTCGGTGTCCACGACGCGCAGCAGCTGGGCCAGGGCGTCGGGTTCGGGGGCGCAGTCGTCGTGCAGCAGCCACAGCCACTGGACCGGCTCGCCGTGGGGCAGTTCGGGCAGGTCGTAGGCGTCGTCGCGCCAGGTGCGCGTGACGGGGTCCCAGCCGCTGGGCCGCTTCAGGTACGGCAGGTCCTCCGGAGTGAGGACGGGGACGGTGCGGGCCGCCTCCTCCACGGCCTGGCCGAAGCCGGTGCGCCGCGCGAGGTGCAGCACGCGGTCGCCGCCGAGGGCTTCGCCGACCAGCCGGGCCGACTCGTCGGCACTGCCGGTGTCGGCGGCCACGGCGTACTGGACGGGGCGCTCCTGGCCGAGCAGCCCGGCGAGCGCGTCGGGCAGCCAGCGGGCTCCGTCGTGGGCGACGAGGACCGCGGTCACGACGTGGCGCGGGAACTCAGGTGTGGCAGCGGGGTCTTGCTGGGCTGCCGGGTGACTCTGCACGGACATCGAGGTACGGGCCCCGGTTCGGTGGACTGCGGTGGACGCCCGTGCCTGTGGGGAACGGCTGGGCGTCTCGGACGAGCGCCCACACTATCGGCTGGACAGCAAGAGGGCCCGCCGCCTGTGGACAACCCACCTGCGAGGGGCCGTTCCCGCTGGTCCCGCCGTGTGCGCCGCTGCCGGCGCCCGGTTCTGGCCCCGTGTCAGACGGCGGCCTTCTTCAGCCGGCGCCGCTCTCTCTCAGACAGGCCGCCCCAGATGCCGAAGCGCTCGTCGTTGGCGAGGGCGTACTCGAGGCATTCGGAGCGGACCTCGCAGGCGAGGCAGACCTTCTTGGCCTCGCGGGTGGAGCCGCCCTTCTCGGGGAAGAAGGACTCGGGGTCGGTCTGGGCGCACAGTGCGCGCTCCTGCCAGCCGAGCTCCTCGTCCGCGTCGTCGACCAGCAGTTGCTGCACCGTCTCGGTCATGTGCGCCCCTCGTCTGTCTTCGCGTCCCCGTGATCCGGCCGTTACCGATTCCGGCTAAACGACACGAGTGAAATTACAAGTGTGCTGCTCCGGGCGAGTCAAGCCGAGATCTGCTATTGGGCCCCTTATTCACTCTGCGGAACCAAGGCAAAGCGGAAAGTGTTCAAATCGCCATAAACCTTGACATCCCAAAGAGGCCCGGCCGGACTCCCGACCCGCACTCCGCTCGTACCGGGAAAGACGCCCTGGCGTTCGATCCCGTTCCGATACACGCGCCGAAGCGAACCTGATCACATTCGCGTCACAGGATCACAACGGCGGCGGTGCGCCCGGCTTGTGCGCCATGTGTCCCGGGACCCCCCTGAACAAACCTTTCCCCTGCAAGATGAACCGGAAGAGGTGAACCATGTCCCACATACCGGGCATCGAGTTGACAGTGCCGGTGTGAACCGGTGTCCTTGTGGGCATGCTCGCGAACTTGGCGCTCACCTCGACCCGCACCGCCGGGTCCCACGGTGCTGCCCGCGCTCGCTGTAGCTGTTGCCGCTGTTCCAGCTGTTGAGCCGACCGCGCTCCGGCTGTTTCCCGAGTCCACTCGACTCGACGCTCCGCCTGCCCGCCCCACCAGGGCGTTCCTGAGTCATTCGTTCCCCCCGCCGCACTCTTCCGCCGAGGAACCACCGCACCCATGAACAGCGACAGCGACCTCCAGATCGCCGGCGACATCCTCGAAGTCCCCCACCTCCTCCAGGCACCCCGCGAGCACCCGGCCACCGTCGCCGAGTTCGCCGGGCTGGCCCGCTCCCTCGCCGACGACCGCTCCGAGTGGGAGCACCTCGTCCGGTACGACGCGACGACACGCTGGTACCACCGGCTGCGCACCGGCCCCGGCTACGAGGTGTGGCTGCTGTCCTGGGTGCCGGGGCAGGGCAGCGGACGCCACGACCACGGTCCCTCCTCCGGCGTGTGGACCGTCCTGGAGGGCACCCTCACCGAGCACACGGAGCGCGGCACGCGCGCGCTGCGGGCCGGCACCCAGCGGGTGTTCGCACCCGGGCACGTGCACGAGGTCGTCAACGACGCGCTGGAGCCCGCGGTCAGCCTGCACGTCTACTACCCGGGCCTCACCGAGATGCCCATGCACGCCCCGCAGTGCTCGGCCGCCACGTCGCGGGACGCGGACACCGGCGCCGTGACGACTGGCTGACGCGGTGTCGTACCCGCCTGCAAGACTGGGGCCATGCGCATTGTGGTTCTGGCAGGCGGCATCGGCGGTGCCCGGTTCCTGCGTGGTCTGAAGCAGGCCGCGCCCGACGCGGACATCACCGTCATCGGCAACACCGGGGACGACATCCACCTCTTCGGTCTGAAGGTCTGCCCGGACCTCGACACGGTGATGTACACGCTCGGCGGCGGCATCAACGAGGAGCAGGGCTGGGGACGGGCCGACGAGACCTTCCACCTCAAGGAGGAGCTGGCGGCGTACGGCGTGGGGCCCGAGTGGTTCGGTCTCGGCGACCGCGACTTCGCCACGCACATCGTGCGGACGCAGATGATCACCGCGGGCTTCCCGCTCAGCGCGGTGACCGAGGCCCTCTGCGACCGCTGGAAGCCCGGAGTGCGCCTCATCCCGATGACCGACGACCGCGTGGAGACGCATGTCGCGGTCGAGCTGGAGGGGGAGCGCAAGGCGGTCCACTTCCAGGAGTACTGGGTACGGCTGCGCGCCTCCGTCCCCGCCGAGGCGGTCGTGCCGGTCGGCGCCGAGCAGGCCAAGCCGGCGCCGGGCGTGCTGGAGGCAATCGCCGAGGCGGACGTGATCCTCTTCCCGCCGTCCAACCCGGTGGTCTCCGTCGGCACCATCCTCGCCGTGCCCGGCATCCGGGAGGCGATCGCCGACGCCGGGGTGCCCGTGGTGGGCCTGTCGCCGATCGTGGGGGACGCGCCCGTGCGCGGGATGGCGGACAAGGTGCTCGCGGCGGTCGGCGTGGAGTCCTCGGCGGCCGCGGTCGCCGAGCACTACGGCTCGGGGCTGCTCGACGGCTGGCTGGTCGACACCGTCGACGCCGAGGCCGTCACACGCGTGAAGGCGGCCGGCATCCTCTGCCGCGCCGTACCGCTGATGATGACCGACCTCGACACCACGACGCAGATGGCCCGGGAGGCGCTGACGCTCGCCGAGGAGGTGCGGGAGGCATGAGCGACGGCACGCGCGAGGACGCCCTCGGCCGTCCGGAGGGCTACCGGGTGTGGGCCCTGCCCGGCCTGCCCGAGGTGCAGCCCGGCGACGACCTCGCCAAGCTGATCGCCGCGGCCGAGCCGGGGCTGGCCGACGGAGACGTGCTGCTCGTCACCTCCAAGATCGTGTCCAAGGCCGAGGGCCGCGTCGTACGGGCCGCCGACCGGGAGGCCGCGATCGACGCGGAGACCGTGCGGGTGGTGGCCCGGCGCGGCCTGCTGCGCATCGTCGAGAACCGCCAGGGCCTGGTCATGGCGGCGGCCGGAGTCGACGCCTCCAACACGCCGTCCGGCACCGTCCTGCTGCTCCCCGAGGACCCGGACGCCTCAGCGCGCGGCATCCGCGAGGGGCTGCGCGACGCGCTGGGCGTCGACGTGGGTGTCGTCGTCACCGACACCTTCGGCCGCCCCTGGCGGGCCGGGCTCACGGACGTGGCGATCGGCGCCGCCGGGGTGCGGGTCCTCGACGACCTGCGCGGTGGCACGGACGCGCACGGCAACCCGCTCGGCTCCACCGTCGTCGCCACCGCCGACGAGCTGGCCGCGGCGGGCGACCTGGTCAAGGGCAAGGCCGCGGGTCTGCCGGTCGCCGTCCTGCGCGGGCTGCCGCTCCTGGTGGCCGACGACGACGGGGAGGGCGCGCGGGCGATGGTGCGCGGCGCGCGCGACGACATGTTCCGGCTGGGCACGTCGGAGGCGGTACGGCAGGCGGTCACCCAGCGCCGTACGGTACGGGCCTTCACCGACGAGCCCGTCGACCCCGGCGCCGTACGCCGGGCGGTCGCGGCGGCGGTCACGGCACCGGCGCCGCACCACACGACGCCGTGGCGGTTCGTGCTCCTGGAGTCCGGGGAGTCCCGCACCCGGCTGCTGGACGCGATGCGGGACGCCTGGATCGCGGACCTGCGGCGGGACGGCAAGAGCGAGGAGTCCGTCGCCAAGCGGGTCCGGCGCGGGGACGTACTGCGCAACGCGCCCTACCTCGTCGTCCCCTGCCTGGTCATGGACGGTTCGCACACGTACGGGGACGCGCGGCGGGACGGCGCCGAGCGGGAGATGTTCGTCGTCGCCACCGGCGCGGGCGTGCAGAACCTGCTCGTCGCGCTCGCCGGGGAGCGGCTGGGGTCGGCGTGGGTGTCCTCGACGATGTTCTGCCGGGACGTGGTGCGGGAGGTGCTGGGGCTGCCGGGCGACTGGGACCCGATGGGTGCGGTGGCGGTCGGTCATCCGGCCGAGGAACCGCGCGCGCGGCCGGAGCGGGACGCGGGATCGTTCATCGAGGTGCGGTGAGGCCTCTACTCTCGTAGAGGCCCCTCTCTCGTAGAGACCCCTCCATACCCTTTCCCTCAAGGACCTCACTCGTGGCAGGACGTTTCGCTCCCCGGCCCCCGCGTGCCGCCGTGCGTGGCGGGATACCCCGGCAGGGGGTCGCGCCGGGCCGGGTACGGGTGTGGGTGCCGGACGGGCCACTGGAGCTGGTGCTGGTGCTCGGGCCGCTGCGGCGCGGGCCGGGCGATCCGACGTTCCGGACGACACCGGACGGGGCCGTGTGGCGGACCAGCCGCACCCCCGCCGGGCCGGGCACGCTGCGGGTCACCGCGCGCGGTGACGAGGTGCGGGGTGAGAGCTGGGGGCCCGGGGCCGAGTGGCTGCTGGATCAGCTGCCGCGGATGCTGGGCGCCGAGGACGACCCGTCCGCGTTCGTGCCGAGGCACCGGCTGCTGGCGCTGACGCGGCATCGGCGGCCGGGGCTGCGGCTGACGCGGACCGGGCTGGTGCTGGAGTCGCTGATCCCCTCGGTCCTGGAGCAGAAGGTCACGACGCTGGAGGCGTACCAGGCGTGGCGGCTGCTGGTGCGGAAGTTCGGGGAGCCGGCGCCGGGGCCCGCGCCCGGGCGGATGTGTGTCATGCCGTCGGCGCGGACGTGGGCGCTGATCCCGTCCTGGGAGTGGCACCTGGCAGGTGTGGACGACAAGCGGGCCTCGACGATCCTGCGGGCCGTGCGGGTCGCCGCGCGGCTGGAGGAGGCGGCCGGGATGGAGCCGGCGGCGGCGCAGGCGCGGCTGGAGGTCGTGCCGGGGATCGGGCCGTGGACGTCGGCGGAGACCGTTCAGCGCAGTCATGGGGCGCCGGACGCGGTGACGGTGGGCGATCTGCATCTGCCGGGGATCGTGGGGTTCGCGCTGGGCGGGGACCGGTACGCGGACGACGCGGAGATGCTGCGGCTGCTGGAGCCGTATGCCGGGCAGCGGCATCGGGCGGCTCGGCTGGTGCTGCTGAGTGGGCGGGTGCCGGGGCGGCGGGCGCCGCGGATGGCTCCGCGGGGTATCGAGCGGATCTGACCGGGCGGGGGTGACGCTGCGGCCGGCGTGGGGTGGGTGGCGCGGGCCGGCGTTCG